>CACGHD010000021.1 GCA_902572825.1 uncultured Prochlorococcus sp.
AATAATTTTTTCTTCAAAAGAATCAAAATTCTCGCAGATATTTACTTGCTTATATTCAATGTCAAAATCTTTAAGTGATCCCTTTCCTCCTCCCCTTATTCCTATGACTTCTTCTAACGTGTCATATGGTTGTCCTGTAAGAGATAAAAATACATCTCCAGGTCGAAGAATTCCAAATAAAACAGAACTTATTGCATGGGTTCCACTTACAAATTGCATCCTCACAGCAGCCTTTTCAGCAAGAAAAAATCTTGCAAAAACCGCATCAATTTTTTCTCTAGATATATCATCATGACCACTACCAGAAGATTGATTGAAATGACTAGTAGAAACTTTTTCTTCCTTAAAAATTGTCAAAATATTTTCTAATTTCTGGAAAACCTGATTGGACCTCTCTTGGAAAACTTTACTTAAACTCTCTTCGACAGAAAGAACAGCATTTTCAGCCAGTTTTAAGTTATAGTCAAGAGTCATTTATTATGAAAATGCATGTTATTTTTCAGAAGCTGAATTTCTTAATTCTGCGAGGAAAGCATTAGGTCCCCTGCCCTGAAAATAAGAAAGTTTTTTTGAAGCCTCATATAAATCAAGAAGTTCTCCATCTAATTCTTCTGCCGTATAATCTCTAATTCCTGCAATTACCTCTGCAAAACGTTCTCTACGGGCAGATTTATTGACAGCATAGGCTTCCATTACCTGCATTTTACATGATCTCCAAGCCTTATTCTGACAAAAATGCACTGAAAGAGCATCACTTAAAGCAGAAGCTTCTTCATCTTCTATGTACCAGTCAAAAGATGAAGGTAGAGGTTGTAATCCTGAAAATATCTCGAATAACTCCCCGGCCGACAATGGATCACCAGAATCATTTTTTAGGGGTAATGCAGACTCTTCCAAAGATTTCCATAACTCTGGGTAATCACTTTCAAAACGATCCCTGATTTTTTCAATGCCTTGATCAAGAATCGTATTAACTTGAGCTAAAGCAAGAAAAACTTCAGGACCTGGCGAAGATAACTTCCCATTCCTAAGATTAGAAATTTGCGAATTATGAACTTTACCTAAATCAAGAACTTCTGAAAGTAATGGCAATACTCGATGAGACCAACCATTTCTTTCATGCCAGAGGTGTATCAAATGAGCCATAGCCCTTCGACCTCTAGATAATTTATCGCGATATCCGAGACTCACAGATAATTAAACTTATCAATAGTATAGTATGATAATATTACATATCGGTAATTTTGAAAATAGTATTTCAATATCATGAATTCAGTAATTTTCCAAGAAACAGCAAAATTGAAAAAACCTGTTCCAGCTGAAAAAGTTATAGAACTTTCAGAAAAATTACTGGAACCTTCCAGTCATTCAAAAAGATATCCTCCAAGACTACATAAAACGTGGGGAACAATAGTTTTTATGGTTGCAATTCATATTCTTTCCCTTATAGCTTTACAACCAAAATTTTGGAGTCTCCCTGCAATCACTTCATTATTATTTTTTTACTGGGTAACTGCTTGTTTAGGAGTCACTCTTGGATATCACAGATTGTTATCACACAGATCGTTCATTGTACCAAGATGGTTAGAAAGATTTTTTGCTACCTGTGGGGCCATAAGTTGCCAGCATGGACCAATAGATTGGGTAGGTTTACATAGACATCACCACTCTTTTTCAGATACTGAAGTAGATCATCACAATAGTAAAAAGGGGTTTTGGTGGAGTCATATGGGTTGGATGTTTAAAGACGTTGAAGCACTAAAAGCTGTCCCAAAACTAAGTGCAGATTTAATCAAGGATCCGTACTATAGATTTTTAAATAAATATTTTTTATTCTTACAAATTCCTATTGGACTTTCATTGTACGCAATAGGTCAAAAATTAGGAGTTGGTGGATGGGCTCTAGTCCTTTGGGGAATTCCATTGAGGCTTGTGGTTGTATATCATATAACTTGGCTAGTCAACTCCGCGACGCATTGTTGGGGTAAAGCACCATTTGAAAGTGGTGATTCATCAAAAAACAATGCATGGGTTGCTGCATTAACTTTTGGAGAAGGCTGGCATAATAATCATCATGCATTTCCCAATTCGGCAAAACAAGGATTATTTAAAGGTCAGATAGACATAACATGGGAACATATTAAGATTCTTGCGAAATTTGGTTTTGCAAAAAAAGTAAAGTTACCCTCTAGGTCTTATTATTAACTATATTGTTCAATATTTTCATGGCTAAAAGAGTACAAGTCGCATTAACTGAATCAATCGCATCACTAGGCAAAGAAGGAGATCTAGTTGATGTAGCACCAGGATATGCAAGAAATTTTCTATTACCTTATGGCAAGGCAATGAATGTAACACCAGCAGTCCTTAAACAAATTGAGAGGAAGAGAGAAAAAGAAAAAATCGCTGCTGATAAATTAAAGCAAGAAGCCTTAGATTTCCAAACTGCATTATCTACAATAGGCAGGTTCACTATCAAAAAACAGGTTGGAGAAGATGGAGTCCTTTTTGGAACGGTTACCAATGGTGATGTTGCGGAAGCGATAGAAGCGGCTACTAAAAAAGAAATTGATAGAAGAAACATCACTGTTCCTGATATTCATAATTTAGGTTCCTTTACTGCAAAAATAAAATTACATCCAGAAGTAAATGCAGAAGTAAATATTGAAGTAACAAGTTAATCAATTTGTTGCATTATTTTGAAAAGTAGCCAGAGTATATATCTAAGCAATTAAAGATATGGTTTCCGTACCTTTTCCAAATAATGGGCAAAATAAAAATTTTAAAAAGGATTTTAATAGTGAGAATGCTGGATTAGTTCCTCCTCAAAACGTTCAAGCAGAGGAAGCTGTTCTTGGTGGCATACTTCTTGATCCAGACGCGATCGGAAGAATTGCAGACTTAATTAAACCTGAAGCATTTTATATAAATGCCCATCAGGAAATTTATAGAACAGCATTAATGTTGCATACCCAGGGAAAACCAACTGATTTAACATCAATGAGTGCTTGGTTAGCAGATAATGGATCACTAGAAAAAATTGGAGGAAACAGCAAACTGGTAGAACTCGTTGAAAACGTTTCCTCTACAGCTTCCATAGAACAAGTTGCTAATTTAATTAACGACAAATTCATGAGAAGACAACTTATTAGATCTGGAAATGAAGTGGTTCAACTAGGTTTTGATCAAACTCAAGATACTAATGAAGTTCTAGATAAAGCAGAGCAAAAAATATTTGAAATCAGTCAAGAAAAACCTTCAAAAGGTCTGACTCAAGCAGCTGAAATCCTTACAAGTACTTTCAATGAAATAGAGTCAAGATCATTAGGTACTTCAGTAGCTGGAATTCCTGTTAATTTCTACGATCTTGATGCGATGACTCAAGGTTTTCAAAGAAGTGATTTAATAATTGTTGCTGGAAGACCTTCAATGGGGAAAACTTCAATAGTTCTTAATCTGGCTAAAAATGTTGCACAATCTCAAGATTTACCTGTATGTGTATTTAGCCTTGAAATGAGTAAAGAACAGTTGACATATAGACTGCTCTCTATGGAAGTCGGAATCGAAAGTGGCAGGCTAAGAACGGGAAGATTACAGCAAGATGAATGGCCATTACTAGGAGAAGGTATCAATTCATTAGGTCAATTACCAATATTTATAGATGACAAGCCTAACTTAAGTGTTCTAGAGATGAGATCTCTGTGCAGAAGATTAATAGCTGAACAAAAAAAAGAACTTGGATTAATTGTGATTGATTATCTGCAGTTGATGGAAGGATCAACCCCTGATAATAGAGTGCAAGAACTTTCACGAATAACAAGAGGTCTTAAAAGCATGGCCAGAGAATTAAAAGTACCAGTAGTAGCTTTATCTCAGCTTAGTAGAGGGGTTGAGTCTAGAACAAATAAAAGACCAATGTTAAGCGATCTAAGAGAGTCAGGATCTATTGAACAAGACGCAGATTTAGTATTAATGATTTATAGAGATGAATACTATAATCCGGAGACTGAAGATAGAGGAATTACAGAAATCATTGTCACTAAACATAGAAATGGACCCGTAGGAACTGTTAAATTATTATTTGAACCTCAATTTACAAGATTTAGGAATTTAGCTAATTAAATCGCTCCTAAAATGCAAGATCATCACTCAACAAATGAATCTTTTGACGTCATCGTTATTGGAGGAGGACATGCAGGATGCGAAGCCGCTATAACAACAGCAAAATTAGGTTTTTCTACTGCCTTATTTACAATCAATCTAGATAGAATTGCCTGGCAGCCGTGTAACCCTGCAGTTGGGGGACCAGCAAAAAGTCAGTTGGTTCATGAAGTTGATGCATTAGGTGGAATTATTGGTAAATTAGCTGATGAGACAGCTATTCAAAAAAGAATATTAAATGCAAGTAGAGGCCCAGCTGTATGGGCGTTAAGAGCTCAGACAGATAAAAGAGAATACTCAAAAAGAATGATCGAAATACTACAAAATACAGATAATTTATCTTTAAAAGAAGCAATGATTACTGAACTGGATATTGCAAAAACTGAACAAATTGGATTGAACTCAAAAAAAATCTTAAAAAAAAGAATAAAGGGTGTTAAAACATTTTTTGGTAGTTATTATTCAGCAAGATCAGTTATCATTACAGCTGGTACGTTCTTAGAAGGAAGAATATGGATAGGAAATAAATCAATGTCAGCTGGTAGATCGGGCGAACAAGCAGCACAAGGTCTTACTCGGAATTTGCACGAAATTGGTATAAAAACAGAACGTTTAAAAACAGGTACTCCAGCAAGAGTTGATAAAAGAAGTATCATTTTTGATGAATTAGATATTCAACCAAGTACTGCAGCAGATAAATATTTTTCGTTTGACCCAGATATAAAAAATAATATGCCCCAAGTTAGTTGTCACATCACAAGAACAACTACGAAAACACATCAACTAATTAAAGACAATTTACATTTAACTCCCATTTACGGCGGTTTCATTGATAGTAAGGGGCCAAGATATTGTCCATCAATTGAAGATAAAATCGTCAAATTTGCTGATAAAGAATCTCATCAAATTTTCTTAGAACCAGAAGGAATTAATACTCCTGAAATATATGTACAAGGATTTTCTACAGGTTTACCCGAAAATATTCAATTAGAACTTTTAAGGACCTTACCTGGATTAAGTGAATGTAAAATGTTGCGACCAGCATATGCTGTGGAGTATGACTACATACCTGCAACACAGCTCCAAACATCACTCGAAACAAAAGAAATTGAATATTTATTTAGCGCCGGACAAATTAATGGCACTACTGGTTATGAAGAAGCAGCGGCACAAGGATTAGTTGCAGGAGTCAATGCGACAAGAAAACTAAACAAAAAAGACCCAATAATCTTCACTAGAGAAAGCAGTTATATAGGAACAATGATCAATGATTTAATTACAAAAGATCTAAAAGAACCATATAGAGTTCTCACTAGTAGGAGTGAATATAGGTTAACTCTCAGAGGAGATAATGCAGATAGAAGATTAACACCATTAGGTTATCAAATAGGGCTAATTAATGATAAAAGATGGTCGGCCTATCAAGAAAAAATGAACCTCCTCGAAGAAGAGAAATTTAGATTAAATAACACTCGTTTAAAAAATACCGATAAAATATCAAAAAAAATAGAATTAGAAACGGGATCAAAAATCAAAGGCTCAACAACTTTGAAAGAACTCTTAAAAAGACCAAACTTTCATTATTCAGATCTAATTAAATATAATTTGAATGAAAGAAATCTAGATTCTTCAATACAAGAAGGTGTTGAAATAGATATTAAATACGAGGGTTACCTTAAAAGACAAAAAAACAACATAGAACAAATAAATCGTCAAAGCTGTAAATCTCTGCCTCAAGAAATAAATTACGAAAAGATAGAGACATTATCTTTAGAAGCTAGAGAAAATTTGAATAGGATAAAGCCAAAAAATTTTGGTGATGCTTCAAAAATTCCCGGTGTAAGCAAAGCTGATTTAACTGCATTACTTGTTTGGCTAAAAATAAGAGAAATAAAAAAAGAAAAGGCAAATATTTTTGTCGAAAAAAAGTTATCATCTTAAAAGGATTCCGTCTGAGCACTGAATAATAAACTTTTTAAATCACCAAAAATTTTATGGGAAGAAAAAGCCTCTAATTTTTTAGTGAAAAATTCATTACCAAAAATTTCTGGTCCATGGAAATTAATGCTGCTTGGGGATGGAAGTCCAACTAGACATTTACAGCTTTTAACTAATCAAGAGACGAAAATTAAATTAATTTCAATGCAAGTAGATCCTCTATTCATCGCAGAGGGACCTAAAGAATTAAATCAGTTAAATGGACCTTTAATTAGAAGACAAGTATGGATTAAAAACAATAATAAAAACCTAGCATGGGCTGAAAGTTGGTGGAATGCAGAACAAGTGAATGAAAATTTAAAAGCCAAAGAAGAACCAATATGGAAGAATTTGACACAAGACAGATCAGAATTGTTTAGAGAAGTTGATCGAATTTCACTTGTTAATTCAAATTGGTTAGAGGATCAATTTTGTTTTAAAGGACCATTCTGGTCAAGAAATTACAGATTTTTTCGAGACAAAAAGCCCCTAACCATTATTAGAGAAGTATTCAATCCACATTTAGAAAGTTTATTAGGCTATTCAGGAATTAAAGAATTCACGAAACTATACTCTTCTTCTTCTTGATCTGGGAAGATTTCTTGATTTTGATTGAACTTCTTGATTTGATTGATCTCTAGAAGTATTAATCTCTGTTTCTGAAGCTCTTTGCCATCTTTCAACTTTGAAATCCATTTCATCTGGCCAATCTTCGTCCTTACTCTCTTTCACGTAAGGTAATTTTTTTTGCTCAGTTGTCTGTAAATTTTTTGGTTGCCTTAAAGATATCGCTTCTAAAGGTCTTTTTGAGTGCTGTTTAGCAGATTCATAAGAATTTGATTCTCTGGAAAATGTCTTAATATCCCTGTTATCATCGTAAAAATTCTCATCATTCCAATCATCATTATCTTCATCGAAAAATAAATCCACTTTTTCAGATACCCATCTCCCTACTTTTTTAACACTCTTACTTGTTATTCCTTGAAAATCTGAGTTCCTTCTTTTTCCTGGTCTGGCACCAGATACTCCATCAACAAATTGTCTTCCAGTTTCGAAAATCTTATCAACCTGTTTATCAACAATATTTTTATCAAAACTATTTCTAAGATTTCTAATTCTCCTTGAATCCATAAATTATTATGCTTTTAAAAATAAACTACATTAAAAAAATAAATAATTCCAAATATAGAAACAAAAACACATCTTATATTTTTAATCAAACAAAATTAAACACATTTTATTCCATGATCCATTAAAGAAATTTACACAACATTTTTTACAAGCAATATTCTTTATCCTTTTCCTATAGAAAAATTTCTCACCACAATTTTGGCAAGTTCCTATGTATTTTAATTCTCTCCTTTCAATAGGAAATGAGTGCCTCACAGAAATTTGAAAATTCTTCTCTTTCTTATTAATTTCATTCATCTTTTCTAAGAAATTTGGACCATGTATCTCATTTTTTTTTAATATCCGATCTACCCATGCATGAATCATTTCATGACATAAAGTACTGTTTATTTCACTAGTAGATAATTTACTCAAAATAGGTTTCGATAAGATAATTTCAGAATCTACAAGACCATTAATTCTTTTTCTTTTATAAAAACCAGCAGTGGTTTTTAATCTATTATCACTCCATCTAACTTTTACTAAAGGTTGATTATTAACCGCTAGAGAATTTTCAAAATATTGGCTATTAAATTTGTGAAATAAAGGTAAAAGAGGAATTACAGGCATTATGGATTAAAATTAGTATTATTTTGACAAAAAAAGCCATCAAAAACGATTTCTTTTCTTAAAGTAATAAAAAACTCAAATTAACATGGATGCAGCACTAGTTAAAGATATAGGAATTAAAGCACTATTAGTTGGGGGAGCTGTACTAGTTTCTTTTTGGACTTTTAATGCAGTCAAATTAGTTATAAGCGCCAGAGGAATTAATCCGTTAGTAAGAAAGTTTTTTGATCAAATAGCTGCTGGCAGAATTGATGCAGCTTATGGTTTGACTACAAAAACTTATAAAACTCATGTGAAGCGCCAAGACTTTCTTAAATTTTTAGCTAGTTTAAATCTCAATAAATACAGAAATTTAAAATCAGGAAGACCTAGAGTCCAAGAAGATCAAATCATAATAACTTTGAATTTAAAATCAGAAGACAAACAAGATGAGCTCCCATTAGATTTTACTTTTGCAAAAACTGACAATGATTGGAAAATAGACCGAATAGCAAAAGTGAATTAATAATTTCTTGTGAGGCAAAAGAATTGTATAAAGAAGAGATAATACATCAATTAGAATTACATCCAAGTAGATTAGATAAAGAAAAAATCATCTCAGAAGCAATGGAACAAGGTTTAGATGATTTTTTTGAAGGAATCCGTATGGCACTTGATCCATTGGTAACTTTTGGTGTAAAAATTGTTCCTGAAAAAGAGAATGAAAAAAGTCAAAATTTTTTATGGAAAGATTTTAGGGTATTAGCAAATAAGCTTATTCAAAGAGAACTTACTGGTCACGCTGCTCGCGATGCAATTATTACGGCTATGGAATCTGCCAAAAAAGAAGAGTGGAATGGATTTTATAGACGAGTTTTAATTAAAGATCTTAGATGTGGTGTATCTGAAAAAACAATCAACAAGATAGCCAAGAAATTTCCCAAGTATGCGATTCCTATTTTTTCATGTCCCTTAGCTCATGACAGTGCAAATCATGAAAAAAAAATGATAGGAAAAAAGCAAATTGAAATCAAATTAGATGGAGTACGCGTCTTAACTATTATTAGACAAAATAAAGTAGAAATGTTTTCTCGTAATGGGAAACAATTCCATAATTTTGGTCATATTATCTCAGAAATAGAAAACGTGTTAAAAGAAGATCCTGCACCCCATGACTTAGTCCTGGATGGTGAAGTAATGAGTGCTAACTTTCAGGATTTGATGAAACAGGTTCATAGAAAAGATGGCAAACAAACAAAAGACGCAGTTCTCCACCTATTTGACTTATGTCCCCTTGAAAACTTCCAAAAAGGGAGATGGAACACTAGTCAAACAGCAAGAAGTTTATTAGTAAAAGAATGGGTAGCAAAACATTCTATGCTTCTAAGACATGTAAAAACACTTGAATGGGAAAATGTAGATCTCGACACCCTTAAGGGACAAAAAAGATTTGTAGAGCTAAATAAAGCTGCCGTGGAAGGTGGATATGAAGGAGTAATGATTAAAGATCCTGATGCTATGTATGAATGTAAAAGAACACACAGTTGGTTAAAAGCAAAACCTTTCATTGAAGTCACTTTAAAGGTTGTGTCGGTTGAAGAAGGAACAGGTCGCAATAAAGGTCGACTAGGAGCTGTCATAGTAGAAGGGGAAGATGATGGGTATGAATACAGTCTTAGTTGTGGAAGCGGATTTAGTGATATCCAACGTCAAGAATATTGGTCAAAACGGAGTCATCTTATAGGTCAACTTGTAGAAATCAGAGCTGATGCTAAAACGAAATCCAAGGATGCGGTAACTTTTAGTCTTAGATTTCCTAGATTCAAATGCTTTAGAGGATTTAAAGCTGGAGAAAAAGTTTAAATTTTAAAAAATAATACTCAACAAAGTAGTCAAAGAAAAATGTGGTTTTAAAATAAAAAAAATAAAAATCTTGGCTATAAAATATAGTGATAATTATCAGGACTTTTTGAGAGACTTATGACGAAGAGAATAGTTTTCAACTTCATAAAAACACCTTGTGGACAGGCAAAATATATCGAATTAGAAGCCAACAAGACCTTACTAGGTAAATTTAGACTGTTGTGGTTTATCTTAATTGCATCAATTAAAGATTGGAATATTAAAAAGTAGATTCTTAGGATTTTTCAAAATATTCTCTGGAGTATTTAGCTGAGAAATATACAACTAAAAAAGTTGAAATAATTCCAATACTAGTAATATATAAATTATTTGGTGATTGCACATTTTTTAACTCCTGAATACTTTTTGCCAAACTACCTATTGAGCAATAAAGAAAAGTGCCTGGAATTATTCCAATAAGGCCAAGAGCGAAATCTCTAAATTTAACATTATTCAAACCATAAAAATAATTAAGAATACTGAAGGGAAATATCGGCGATAATCTGGCTAAAAAAATTAATTTAAGTCCGCCTTTTTCTACTACTTTTTCCATGACACTTAATTTTGGATAACGGCTAAAAAGATTTTTTAGCTTTTTTGCAAAAAAACTTTTTGATACAAAAAAAGCAACAGATGCTCCTATGGAAGCGGAAATGAAAACGATAATTGATCCTAAATATGAGCCATATAAAAAACCTGATAATAAAGATAACCAAGAGGCTGGAAGTATTAATAAAACAATTAAAATATAAATACAAACAAACGAAAAGATCCCAAAACCAGTATTAAAAAAAAAAGACAAATTATAAATATTTTCAAAAAATATATTCATTCTCAATTCAAAAGTTCGAGTTTTTTAGTAATTCTTTCCTTTTGTGCCGAACCCTCATTTAATTTAAATCTGCATTCATCAACAATTTCTTTTGGAGCCTTATCAACGAAATTGTTATTAGATAATCTCTTATTTAAATTTTCTAATTCAATATTCACCTTTTTTAAATCCTTGGTTAACCTTTCCTTTAATGCATCTATATTTACAAAATCCTGAAAAGGTAAGTAAACCTCTAAATCACTAATTATCCCGGAAAAAGATTTAGCGAACTCTTTTTTATCAACAGCATTAGTTTTAAAAATAAATACTTCAGAAGATTTAGTTAAGGTTTGAATATCATCAACTAAAGTTTTTAAAAAATCAATCAATTCATCATTGTCTGAAATTAAATATACAGGGCTTTTTTCTGATGGCTTAAGACCTAATTCAGCTCTCAAATTTCTAATCAACCTAATAATTTCAAAGAGTTGCTGAAAGGAATTATCAAGCTTATTATCAACAAATTTATTTTCGTGAATTGGCCATTTTTGAAGAGATAATAATGCATTATCTGGTTTTAGTTGCAAAACATGCCAAAGTTCCTCAGTAATGTGCGGCATAAAAGGATGAATCATTACCAAAATATCATTGAGCACTTTTATTAAAACTTTTTCAGATATTTGTCTATTTTTAGTCTCTTTATTATTAAACCTTTGTTTAGCAAATTCTACATACCAGTCACAAAAATCATTCCACGTAAATTCATATAGAAGTTTCGCAGATTCTCCCAATTTATATTCTGTCAACAAAGCAGCGACTTTTATATTTACCTGATTCAATTTCGATAAAATCCACTTATCACATAACTCTAAAGAAGTTTCATCACTCTCATTAAGCGAATAATTATTATTAGAAGTTTTATTAATTAACACAAATTTAGTTGCATTCCATAATTTATTCGCAAAATTTCTTGAAGCTTCAACGGTTGAAGATGTATCTTTTTTCCTATCAAAATCAAGCCGGATATCTTGTCCAGCGCCTGCAACTTCTCGAATTAAAGCAAATCGTAGAGCATCAGAACCATATTTATCAATTAATAGTATTGGATCAATACCATTACCTGAACTTTTACTCATTTTTTTATTGTTTTCATCTCGCACTAAACCATGAATATAAACATCCCTAAAAGGAATATTCTTTGTAAAAGTATTCCCCATCATTGTCATTCTCGCCACCCAGAAGAAAATAATATCGAAACCAGTAACAAGAACACTATTTGGATACCATTTTTTAAAATCAGGATCATTTGTATTTGGCCAACCAAGGGTTGAAAAAGGCCACAAACCACTTGAAAACCATGTATCCAAAACATCTTTATCACGAACCAATTTAATATTAAATCCAAATTTTTTATTAGCTTCGATTAAGGCATCCTCTTCATTTCTTGCAACGATATATGGAGTATTTTGTTCTATTGAGTCTTGAGATTCATCTAAAACATACCAGGCCGGTATTTGGTGCCCCCACCACAATTGCCGACTGATACACCAATCATTAATATTCTCTAACCAATCCTTATAAACTTTCTTCCAGCGTGGAGGAATAAACGATGGTTTTTTAGAATCAATTTCATTAAGACATCCTTGTGATATATCATCCATTTTCAAAAACCATTGTGTTGACAATAAAGGTTCAATTGGCACCTTACCTCTATCAGAAAAAGGAACAGTATGTTTATAATCCTCTATCTTTGTCAGCAGGCCTAAGTTATCCAATTCTTTGATAATTTTCTTTCTAGCGTCATATCTATCTAAATTTCGAAAAATACCTGCATTAATATTTAAAGTTCCATCTTTGTTCATTACATTAATCTGTTTTAAATTATGCCTTTTTCCTATTGCAAAATCATTTGGATCATGAGCTGGAGTAACCTTCACACAACCCGTACCAAAATCTTTATCAACATGTGAATCAGCGATAATAGGTATTTCTCTATCAACGAAAGGAACTCTTACTTTGAAACCAATAAATTCTTTATATCTATCATCATCAGGATTAACTGCCACAGCAGTATCACCCAAAAGAGTTTCTGGTCTTGTTGTTGCAACTTCTAAGTACTTATCTAAGTATTCATCACTTTCAGAAATTAAAGGGTATTTAAAATGCCATAAATGACCATTTACTTCTTGCATTTCAACTTCAAGATCACTTACGGCAGATTGAGATTCAGGGCACCAATTAACCAAATATTCGCCTCTATAAATTAAATTCTTTTTATAAAGAATATTAAAAGCCTCAATAACTGCTTCATTTAATTTTTGATCAAGAGTAAATCTTTCTCTAGTCCAGTCAACTGAATATCCAATCCTTTTTAATTGAGAAACTATTCTTCCACCACTTTGTTCTTTCCAGTTCCATGCTCTTTTAAGAAATTCATCTCTTCCAATATCCACGCTTGTTTTACCTTCACTTTTTAATTGTTTTTCGAGAATAGTTTGAACAGCTATTGAAGCATGATCAGTTCCCGGTAAACACAAAACATTCTTACCTAAAAGTCTTTGAAAACGTACTACAACATCTATCAAAGCCGTATTAAATGCATGCCCCATATGCAAAGATCCAGTTACATTTGGTGGCGGAATGACAACACAAAAAGGCTCACCATCATCCTCAGGGTTAGGACTAAACGCCTTTAGACTTTCCCATTTTTCTTGCCACTTTTTCTCTACTTCAAAAGGTGAATAATTCTCTAAAGATAATTGATCATTCATCTCTGTCATGTGCAAATTTTATTTCAATAAACTTTTTGTTTATTTTATCTTGAGAGCAGCCAATTAATGAAAATAATATTAGTTTGCAAAAAAAGACACATCTATTCTACAAAAGTTTGAAACCAGAACCACAGGAACAACGTTTTGCATTTTTTGGTGTTGAAATAAGAAATCCACCACCACTCAAATCACCGTAATAATCTAATTTTAAATCTTTTAGTAAATTAAACTTTTTTACATCCGCGTATAAAGTCACTCCTTCAGTTCTTGAAATAGGGGATCCATTACATGTACCTGGCCTTAATTTAATATGCATCCATCCTTCGGAACAATTTTTATCCTCTACCAAATCAATCGACATTTCTCCTGGAGAACCTCCAAAAGAAGCTTGCCTAGATAGTTCTGAAGCAGCATTTTGACTGATTGAAAGATTGACGATCTCAGTCATTAGAAAAATAATAAATGGGCGATCCAGGGTTCGAACCAGGGACATCCTGCTTGTAAGGCAGGCGCTCTACCGCTGAGCTAATCGCCCTTATAATAGATCATTCTAATAGATGAAGTTGAAAAATTTATACTAAGTATTTAAATATTTCATGATTGAGGCAAAATTTAATTAATAAAATATATCCTATATGTCCTCAAACAATAGATATAAATTGGAAAACAATTCCGATTTAGAGACTATAAATAGTTTTAAAAACTTAATATCTAATATCAAAGCATTAAAAGATAAAACATGGGGCTGCCCATGGCAGAAAATACAGTCACATATATCGTTGATCCCATTTTTGTATGAAGAAAGTAATGAATTTATAGATGCGATATATGAAAAAAATGCAGATAACATGTGTGAAGAGTTAGGAGATCTTTTATTACAAGTCATGCTTCATGCTGAAATCGGTTACGAAGAAAAAGAATTTACACTAAATGATGTTATAAAAAATCTAAACAAGAAAATTATTAATAGACATCCATATATTTTTAACAAAAAAGAAAAAGTATCATTAAAAAAATCTCAACAGATTTGGGTAAATATAAAAAATTTAGAAAAAGAAGCACCTCATATGAAATCATCAATTAGTAGAAATTTAAATTTGAAAATTAAAAATTTACCCCCAACGGTTGGAACAGGTAAAATCACAAATGTTGTTAAAGAACATGGCTTCAAGTGGGAAAGTACTGATGAGATTTTTAAAAAGTTAGAAGAAGAGATTAATGAATTAAAGGAAGCAATTAAAAGTAAAAATGATTCAGAGATAAAAAATGAATTTGGGGATATTTACTTTACCCTTCTTAATCTCTCAAACTTTTTAAAGATCAATCCTGAATCAGCTCTTCAAAAAACTAATATGAAATTTTTAGACAGATTTTCAATCGTCGAAGAGCATGCAGGAGATAATATTAAAAAACAAACTCCCAAAGACTTTCAACGGCTTTGGCAGATAGCCAAACAAAAACTGGCAGGAAAAATTCCTAAAAGCAAATGACAGATATTACAACATGGATAGATGAATATCATAAAGGCTCAAGATTCGGCCTAAATGGGAAAATTCTAATTAAAAAAACCTCAAAATATCAAGAAATTATTGTTATTGAAAATGAATATTATGGTAAAGCTTTAATGTTAGATGGTTGCTGGATGACATCATTAAAAGACGAGAAATATTATCATGAGTGTCTTGTGCATCCTGCATTAAGTAGCATTGACGAAAAATCTAATGTACTAATTATTGGCGGTGGTGACGGTGGTAGTTTAAGAGAATGCGTTAAATATTCTCAAATATCAAAAATTGATCTAGTAGAAATTGATGAGGAGGTAATCAAAATATCTAAAAAATTTCTAAAAGAAATTGCAAGCGAAGCATGGAATGACAAAAGATTAGAAATACATATTGATGATGGCGTTAAATGGGTAAAAAAAACAAAAGATAATTTTTACGACGTTATATTTATAGATTGTTCAGATCCCTCAGAATTTTCAAATTTATTATTTTCACATTCTTTTTATAAAGAATGCAAAAGAATACTTGCACCAAGGGGAATATTAGCAACTCAAAGCGAATCTCCTGAATCCTTCAAAAATATTCACATCAATATTTTGAAAAGCCTAAAAAATATATTTAAAGTTTCTGAAACTATGTATTCCTTTGTACCTATATATCCAAGCGGGATTTGGAGTTGGACATTTGCTTCTTCAGAAGATCTAAATTTATCAAAGCAAAATTATGATGAAGTCGTAAAAATAGAAAAAGGATGTGAAATTTGGAATTTAAATTTTCAAAATGCAGCATTCAAAATGATGCCAAATAAAATTTTAAAAGAACTAGATTCATAAGATGACAAAAAATTTATTTGATAACGAAAATGCAATTTATATGGGAGCAAAAAGAAGTCCTGAAAATTGCTCAATTGGAATCTTTGGAGTTAATTATGACGGGACATGTTCGTTTAAACCAGGAGCAAGATTTGGTCCAGAAGCAATAAGACAAGTCAGTTCTTGTTTAGAAACATATTGTCCAAAAATAAAAAAAGACTTAGAAGATATTATGTATGTTGATTTTGGATCAATACTAATTGATAAAAATGACTCAAAGTCCGTTATTGAATCGGTTAAATCAGCAACAAATTATTTAATTAGTAAACGCCTTAGTCCTATTATGCTTGGCGGCGAACACTCTATTACAAGGGGTGCAATTGAAGCATTAGTAAAAAAATATCCAGATTTGATATTGGTTCAACTTGATGCTCATGCAGATTTAAGAGAATCATATATAGGAAATGAACATAGTCATGCTTGTACTATGAAAAGGTGCTTAGAAGTGCTACCTGAAAAGAAAATTTTGCAAGTAGGAATTAGAAGTGGGACTAAAGAAGAATTTGAAATTATGCATAACAACAACCAATTAGTTAACTTTTGTCCAGGCGGAAATGCACATGAGTTAAAACAAGCTCTTCTACCATACGCTAAGTCTCCAATCTATTTAACAATAGATTTAGATTGGTTTGATCCCAGTTTATTAGCAGGGACGGGCACTCCAGAACCGGGAGGATTTTTTTGGAATGATTTTGAAGAGATACTTAAAACTTTAAAAGACCTTAGGATCGTGGGATCAGATATTGTGGAATTATCTCCAGAAATTGATAGAAGCGGAGTAAGTAGCATAGTTGCAGCCAAAGTACTTAGAAGCTTAATTTTGTCATTAGAAAATATGCAATAAAAAATTTCTAAACTAAAGTGTAGAAATAATAAATAGAAACTAAATATTTCATGGATTTGCTAAAAAGTCCTCTTTATTCAAAATATGTTGAATCCAATGCAAAATTAGTGAATTTTGCAGGTTGGGAAATGCCCATATCATTTTCAGGATTAATTAAAGAGCATGAATCAGTTAGATATTCAGCAGGATTATTTGATATTTCTCACATGGGCGTGATTTCTATCAAGGGAATCAATCCAAAGGATTATATTCAAAAACTTTTTCCTACTAATTTATACTCCTTTTGTGAAGGTCAGGGGCTTTATACAGTAATGCTCAATGATAAAGGAGGAATAATAGATGATTTAATAATTTATGACCTTGGTATACAAAAAAATGACATATCAGAATTATTGTTAATAGTTAATGCAAGTAGATATGAAGAAGATTTTAAGTGGATTAAAAATAATTTAAATATGTCTGAAATTTCGATAACAAACTTTAAAAAAGACAAAGTACTTTTAGCACTACAGGGAAAAAACTCATTCGGTTTATTTGAAGAATGGATTGAATCTTCGATCTCACATATCCCTAACTTTGGATGCGAATATAAAATTTTTGAACATATTTCGCCTAAGGAAAAAATTTTCTTTTCAAAGACAGGCTATACGGGGGAAAATGGTCTAGAAATACTTTTATCTAAAAAAGCAGCAATTAATTTATGGGATTTCTCAATTTCTAAAAATGTTGCACCTTGTGGTTTAGGAGCTAGAGATACTCTTAGACTTGAAGCAGGCATGCATCTTTATGGGCAAGACATAAATGAAGAAACTTCTCCATATGAAGCAGGGTTAGGATGGCTAGTTCATCTAGAAAATAATCACGAATTCATTGGCAGAAGAGTTCTTGAAGAGCAGTCAAGATTAGGCATTCAAAAAAAGTTAGTTGGTCTCTCTATAAAAGGTAAAGCAATAGGAAGAAAAGGGTGCGCAGTGCTTAAAGGTAATGAGAATATTGGAACTATCACTAGCGGCAGTTGGTCTCCAACTAAACAACAAGCTATTGCTTTTGCATACATCAATACTTCGCATGCCTTAACAAATAATGAAGTTGAAATATTAATAAGAGGCAAAAAATTCAACGGGGTTATAACAAAAAGAGCGTTTTATAAAAAGAATTATTAACTAAATTTACCCTTAAAGAATTATTATAAGTTATTGATAAATAAACCATACTTAGATGAGAAACAAAATTTGTGAAGAACTCAATAATACAGATATTGGTAAATTAGTTAATTTATGCGGATGGGTAGATAGAAGAAGAGATCATGGTGGTGTAATTTTTATTGATTTAAGAGACCATAGTGGATTCCTACAAATAACAATTAACCCCGATGATGGTGCAGATCTATTTCAACAAGCAGAAACTCTAAGAAATGAAACAGTAATAATGGTCAGCGGAATTATTAATGAAAGGCCCAAAGATTCCATAAATACAAATTTAAGTACTGGAGAGTTAGAGCTTAAGGTTAAAGATTTGCAAATTCTCAACCAAATTAAAAACAACTTACCTTTTCCAGTATCTATACATGATCATGAAAATACAAAAGAGGAACTCAGATTAAAATATAGATACCTTGATTTAAGAAGGGGAAAATTACTAGAAAATTTAAAAACAAGACATAAGATTATTAAAGTTGCTAGGGAATTTCTTGATAATTTTGGATTTACAGAAGTAGAGACTCCATTACTTACAAAGTCAACTCCTGAAGGGGCCCGTGATTTTCTTGTTCCTGCACGTCTTTCAAATGGAGAATTTTTTGCTTTACCTCAATCCCCACAACTCTTTAAACAACTTTTAATGGTTGGGGGCTTAGATAAGTATTATCAAATCGCAAAATGTTTCCGTGATGAAGACTTAAGGGCAGATAGACAGCCAGAGTTTACTCAATTAGATATTGAGATGAGCTTTATTAGTGAAGAAGAAATAATTTCTTTTAATGAAAGTCTCATAAAAAAAATATGGAAAGAAGTGTTAAATATTAATTTTAATAATGCTTTTCCAAAAATGACATGGCAGGCAGCAATGGATAATTACGGCACTGATAGACCAGATACTAGATATCAAATGTTATTGAAAGATTTAGGAGGAGTATTAGGTGATATTGGATTTAATATTTTCACCAAAGCAATTAAGTCTGGAGGGTATATAAAATCCATAACAGTCAAAGGAGGCAATTCAAGTATTAGCAACGTAAGAATTAAACCCGGAGGTGACATCTTCCAAGTAGCTCAAGACGCAGGAGCTGGTGGTTTAGCCTTTATAAGGGTCAAAGGAGATGAGCTTGAGACTATTGGAGCAATTAAAAATAATTTAAATGAAGAGCATATAGCTGATATTTTAAAAATCACAGAAGCAAAAGATGGAGACCTAATCCTCTTAGGAGCTGGAGATAAACAAATTGTCAATCAGTCATTAGATAGGGTTAGACAATATATCGCAAAAGAATTAAATCTCATAGATAAAAGCAAATGGAATTTCTTATGGGTAACTGACTTCCCTATGTTTGAGAGAAATGAAGATGAAAATAGATATGAAGCTTTACATCATCCTTTTTGTTCTCCAAAAAATATAAAATCTAAAGATTCTGAAAACTTGAAAAAAGAAATTGAGAGCTCTACAGCAAATGCTTATGACTTGGTTCTTAATGGATTGGAGTTAGGAGGTGGCTCTTTACGTATTCATGAGGCGAACTTACAAAGACAGGTTCTGAAAACGGTAGGACTTACTGATAAAGAGATTGATGAAAAATTTGGATTTTTAATAGAAGCCTTAGAAATGGGTGCTCCTCCTCATGGTGGAATAGCGTTTGGATTGGATCGTATTACCATGCTGATCATTGGTGCAGACTCAATCAGAGAAACCATTGCGTTTCCAAAAAATCAACAAGCAAAATGTCTTCTCACAAATGCACCTTCAAATGTCTCTGAATCACAATTAAAAGAATTAGATATTGAAATAACAATTGATGAATAAGAATATATATGGATGTTCTAAAAGTTTTTTGTTTAAATAAAATATAAGGAGGCTGTGCTTAATTAAAAATATTTAATGTCAAAATTTGTATTTGTCACCGGAGGAGTAGTTTCTAGCATTGGTAAAGGGATTGTAGCTGCAAGCTTAGGAAGATTATTAAAATCTAGAGGATATAGTGTTTCAATATTAAAACTAGATCCATATCTAAATGTTGATCCAGGAACAATGAGCCCTTTCCAACATGGAGAAGTATTTGTAACCGAAGATGGGGCTGAAACCGATCTAGATTTAGGTCATTATGAAAGATTTACTGATACTGCAATGACTAGGTTAAATAGTGTAACTACGGGATCTATTTATCAAGCAGTTATTAATAAAGAAAGAAGAGGTAATTATAACGGTGGAACTGTGCAAGTAATACCTCACATAACGGGAGAAATTAGAGAAAGGATTCATAGAGTAGCCGCTAACAGCAATGCAGATATTATTATTACTGAAATTGGTGGAACAGTTGGTGATATTGAATCTCTACCTTTTTTAGAGGCAATAAGAGAATTCAAAAATGATGTCAATAGGAACGATGTTGCATACATTCACGTAACATTACTTCCTTACATCAAAACCTCTGGCGAAATAAAAACTAAACCAACACAACATTCAGTGAAAGAATTACGATCAATTGGAATTCAGCCAGATTTACTTGTATGCCGAAGTGATAAATCTATCAATGAAGCTCTTAAAAAAAAGCTTAGTGGTTTTTGCGGTGTCAATATCAACTCTGTAATTGAAGCTTTAGACGCAGACAGTATATATTCTGTACCTCTTTCTTTAAAAAAAGAAGGTTTATGCAAAGAAACCCTGAAGTATCTAGACCTTGAAGATAAAAAATGTGATTTGAAAAATTGGGAGCAACTAATACACAACCTAAGAAATCCTGGAGATCCAGTAAAAGTTGCACTTGTAGGCAAATATATTGAACTTGGAGATGCATATTTATCCGTTGTTGAAGCTTTAAGACATGCATGCATTGAACAAAAGGCTTTATTAGATTTACATTGGGTAAGTGCTGAAATGATAGAAAAAAATTCAGCAGAAACTTACTTAAATGAAGTTGATGCAATTGTCGTACCCGGGGGATTTGGAAATAGAGGAGTAAATGGAAAAATTTCGGCTATAAAATTCGCAAGAGAAAATAAAATTCCCTTTTTAGGTTTGTGCCTTGGCATGCAATGTGCAGTTATAGAATGGGCCAGGAATGTAGCTAATCTTCCAGATGCATCTAGTTCAGAACTAGAACCAAACACTCCAAATCCAGTGATACATTTATTGCCAGAACAGGAAGATGTAGTTGATTTAGGGGGGACAATGAGACTTGGAGTTTATCCATGTAGACTGACAAAAAATACAACTGGAAAAAACTTATATGATGAGGATGTTATTTATGAGAGACATCGGCATAGATACGAATTTAATAATTACTACAAACAAAGTTTTTTAGATTCTGGATACAAAATTAGTGGTACATCACCAGATGGCAGATTAGTAGAGTTAATTGAGTTAGAAAATCATCCATACTTCTTAGCCTGTCAATATCATCCTGAGTTTTTATCAAGACCTGGCAAACCTCATCCTTTATTTAAAGGATTAATAAAAGCCTCTCAAGATAAGTTAACTCAATCAAATTAATATTCTTTATTTTTTTGAATGAAAATGACAAATTTTTTACCCTTAGTCGAACAATTTCATTCATTACAAGGTGAAGGTTATCACGCTGGGAAAAGTGCTTTTTTTATAAGATTAGCCGGATGCAAAGTTGGATGTTCGTGGTGCGATACCAAGAATTCATGGGACGAGAAAAAACACCCTTCTGTATCAATTGAAAAAATAATAGATCGCATAAAAATTGCCAGAAAAAAAGGAGCATCTTTTTGCGTTATTACAGGTGGAGAACCTTTACAACATAACTTGGATAATTTTTGCAAAGCTATAAAAAAAATGACAATGGGAGAAGAACAAAAGCCAATGAATATTCATATTGAGACAAGTGGAGTTAATTCGATATCAGGAAGCTATGACTGGATTACTTTATCTCCTAAAAGACACTCACCTCCAAAAAATTATTTTTTAAAAAACTGTAATGAGATCAAAATAATCATAAATGAAATAGAAGATATTGAATTTGCTATTCAAATAAAACAAGAAACTTTAAAACAATATCAACTCTCTAAAAGCGAAGATGGCTTAAAAAAAGAAGATAAAATTTTTTATTTACAGCCAGCATGGAACAATGCGAATGGTTTTTCTCTTGCTATTGATTTCGTAAAAAATAACCCCGATTGGAAATTGAGCCTTCAAACTCACAAATACTTAAAAATTAATTGAAATCATATGACTCTTAAAAATAAATCGATAGTAGTTTTATTATCTGGAGGTTTAGATTCTTCTACAGTTACTGGTATCGCCAAAAAATCCGAAGCTAAAATTTTTGGCCTTTCATTTGACTACGGTCAACGCCATAAAAAAGAATTAAATTCTGCATCAATAATTGCAAAACACTTTGATATCGACGAATTTAAAATCGTTAATCTTGACTTATCTTTATGGGGAGGCTCGTCATTAACTGATACTCAAAAAAATATTCCAATAGAAGGAGTACAAACTAATAAAATTCCTAATACTTATGTTCCTGGGAGAAATACTATATTTATTTCCGTTGCACTAAGTTATGCCGAAGCAATAGATGCTGATTTTATAGGATTAGGAGTTAATGCACTAGATTATTCTGGTTATCCAGATTGCAGACCTGACTACATTAAAAAATTTCAAGAGTTAGCAGATTTAGCCAATAAAAGAGGAAGAGAAAATAATCCAATAAAACTTTGGACACCACTATTAGATTTAAATAAAGAGGAAATTATTAAATTAGCTTTTGATAATCATGTCCCTTTAGATAAAACATGGAGTTGTTATTCGGGTAATTCGAAACCATGCGGTAAGTGTGATAGCTGCAGAATTAGAAATGCTGCTTATGAAAAATGGCTTAATAACAATAATAAAAAATGAAAATAAAAAAAATAATTCTAGAAAAATGGATAGATCCAGCATTGATTACGCATCATCTAACAAAAAAATTTGGAGATAAAGGATTAGCTTGGCTAGACAGTGATGGCAAAGAAAATGGGGAATGGTCAATAATAGGAATTAAACCTAAAAAAATAATCCAATCAAGAGATATCAATAACTTAGACAAAACTAATAATCCATTTAATAATTTAAGAAATATTGAAAAAGGATTTTGGATCGGATGGTTAAGTTATGAAGCTGGAGTTTACATAGAACCAAAAAACCCATGGAAAAAATCTAATATGGCAACTTTATGGATTGCATCATATGATCCAATCATTAAATGTAATCTAATAAAAAAAGAAATAATTATCGAAGGCACAAACTCATCTGAACTGATGAATTATAAAAACATAATCAACAATATAAAAAATATCGAAGAAGAAAATATTATTAAAACAAAGTTGAATTTTGATTTTTCAAAAATAAATTTGGACGAAATGGCTAAAAAATTTCAGAAAAATATTTTAAAATTGAAAAAATTAATTTCCCTAGGGGATATATTTCAAGCAAACCTAACAACTAAATGCGAAATTGAATCTTCCAAAAACTATAATCCTCTAGATATTTATTTGAAAATAAGAAGGAAATTAAGAGCTCCCTTTGGAGGAATAATAATAAATAATAATTATAAAGAGGCTGTATTATCTACCTCGCCAGAAAGATTTTTAAAAATAGATAATAAAAATTTTGTAGAATCAAGACCTATCAAAGGAACTAGATCCAGAGATAAAGATTTAAATCAAGACGCACTTAATGCTATCGATTTAATAACTAACGAGAAAGATAGAGCCGAAAATATTATGATTGTTGACCTAATAAGAAATGATTTAAGTAAAGTTTGCGAAACAGGAAGTATTATGGTGCCAGAAATATTAAAACTTGAAAGTTTCTTAAAAGTTCATCATCTAACTTCAGTAATCAGAGGCAAATTAAAAAAAGAAACGAACTGGATTGATTTACTAAAAGCTTGTTGGCCTGGGGGCTCTATAACTGGAGCACCTAAATTAAGATCATGCCAGAGACTTTTTGAATTAGAAGAATGTGAACGCGGACCATACTGTGGCTCATTTTTGAAGCTTGACTGGAATGGAGAGTTTGACAGCAATATACTAATAAGATCATTTTTAATTAAAGACAAAAAAATCAATATATATGCTGGTTGCGGAATAGTTATTGACTCAGACCCGGAGGAGGAAACTGATGAACTAAAGTGGAAAATTTTACCATTAATTGATTCACTAAAATGATTGAAACATTAGGCTGGCACAAGGATCAATGGTTGGATATTGATAGAATATTTATTGCTGCTAATAATAGAGGATTAAAATTTGCTGATGGTATATTTGAAACCATTTTGATAAAAGAAAACAAACCTATTCTTTTTGATGAACATCTGAAAAGATTAGAAAAAAGTAGCAAGATTTTAAATATTAACCTCAATATAAATAAATTAACTTTGAGACAACTTATTCATGATGGAATTAAAAAGTTATCGCTTAAAAATGATCAATTTGCTTCAGTAAGAATAAACTATAGTCGAGGAACTAATGAAGGTCGAACACTAAGAATTGATAGCACTTCAGAGACAAAATTTTTGGACAATTTATGGCTTGAGTTTTATAGAATCAAACCAAATTTTAATCCGATAAGCGTTAGCATTAGTCAAACGGAAAAAATAAATGAATTCAGTCTTATAAGTAAATGCAAAACATTTTCATATAATCAGGCAATACAAGTTTTGACAGAAGCTAATGAAAAATCATTTGATGATTCTATCCTTTTGAATACCTCAGGTGAACTTTGTTGTGGAAGTACATTTAATCTTCTAATTAAAAGAAATAATCAATGGATAACTCCTAGAAAAGAGAGCGGCTGTTTAGAGGGGATTATGGTTTCTGAAGCTTTAAAATTGAAAATTGTAAAAGAAGAATTAATTCCTCCAGAATTTCAAAATGATGACATAATTGTTGCAATTAATAGCTTATCTTGCAGACAAATTAATCAAGTTAATGATTTAAAGTTCAAACCTAAATTCGATCCAATTTACTTTTGGGATTTATTATATAGTTGAACTTTATTAATATCTGGTAAAGAGACATCAGATACTTTAGTTATATTGTTATTAACCTTAAATTCAACAATTTTTCCAATAATGATAATTGATGGAGCTAAAAATTCTTTATCTTTGATTTTATCTGGAAGATTATCTAATTTTTCTATCAAACATTTTTGATTTTTTAAAGTAGCTTCTTGAATAACAGCGCATTTAGTACTCTTATCTAAACCACCTAGAATTAATTCTTCCACAATAAATTCAATATTTTTTATACCCATAAAAATTACTAAGCTATCTGATGATTTAGCTAAATCTCTCCAATTCACTGTCTTTTTTTCCTTATCTACACGCTCATGTCCGGTGACAAAAGTTACAGAACTCGCAGCATCTCTATGGGTTAGTGGAATGCCAAAATATGTAGGGGCAGCTATCCCAGAAGTAATACCAGGAATGATCTCAACTGAAATTCCATTTTTTTCTAAAATCGATACCTCTTCACCTCCTCTAGAAAAAACGAATGGATCTCCCCCTTTAAGCCTTACAACATTTTTGCCCTCTTTTGCTAATTTTAAAATA
>CACGHD010000022.1 GCA_902572825.1 uncultured Prochlorococcus sp.
TTAACAACTTAAACGCAAATGTTAAAAATTCGCCTGCAAATAAAAATGATTTAGATTTATATCATGGGATGGGGGTTTCATTTCTGTGTAATGCGACAAGAAAGGGATTTGATTTAGATTTCCCAAAAACATTAAACGTTGCTTCAGCAACTTTCGCATCAGTAGTTTCACAAAAACATGGAGGAAAAATAATAGAAAGGAAGAAAGAACAAACAGTTGATATAAAAAAATTACAATTTATTGCATCTCTACAGTTAGTTGAGTCAGCTCTTCAAGTATGCCCAGATAATGTACCTGAAAAGATTGAGAAACAATTCAAGATTGAAGCTGAGAGAATCAAAAAATTACAAGGATTAGGGAAAAAATAATTTCTTTATCTAAACATAGAACTAACAGAACTTTCTTCGTGAATCCTCCAAATAGCCTCCCCCAGCATATTCGCGACAGAAAGAACTTTTAACTGCGGAAAATTATCTTTAAGTAAAACGGGTATGCTATTCGTCACAATAACTTGTTCAAAAAGATTCTTAGCACTTAATCTTTCATAAGAAGGAGGAGAAAATACAGCATGCGATGCACATGCAAATATCCTATTAGCTCCTTCTTGTTTTAATAAATTAGCTCCAGAACAAATTGTGCCTCCGGTGTCTATCATATCGTCTATAAGAATAGCTGTCTTACCTTTAACTTCACCAATAACTGTAAGACTTTCAGCAATATTATGAGCAGATCTCCTTTTATCAATAATAGCTAACGGAGCATCTTTCATTAATTTTGCAAACGCTCTTGCTCTAGCAACTCCACCTACATCAGGAGAGACGACAACGATTTCTTCTAAATCTAACGTTTCTAGATAATCAATTAACACAGGTGAACCGTAAATATGATCGCATGGAATGTCAAAATACCCTTGAATTTGAGCTGAGTGTAAATCCATTGCAAGAACCCTATCAACTCCTGATTTTTCAAGCAAATTAGCAGTTAGTTTTGCAGTTATAGACTCTCTTCCTGAGGTCTTTCTATCTGCCCTTGCATATCCAAAATAGGGAATTACAGCCGTTATTTGTCTTGCAGATGCCCTCTTGCAGGCGTCAACCATTATCATTAGTTCCATCAAACTATCGTTTACAGGAGCACATGTAGGTTGAATCAGGAACACATCACAACCTCTAATAGATTGCTGAATCTGGACATAAAGTTCTCCATCAGCAAATCTTTTAGATACTAAAGGTACATTTTCAATCCCTAAGTATGATGCAATTTCTTCAGCTAATTTAGGATTTGTTGTTCCACTTACTAACCTTAATCTACTATTAGTTAGATTAAAATTCGACTCTTTACTCTGCATTGCCGTGATAAAACTTGTCACGAAATTTGCACCATAAAACTATAATCATATCGTAGTCGTTTATGGGAATTTAGCAAAAAATAATGTCTAGATCTTTTCAAAAGTTACATCAATTAAGCTAAATCTCGTTTATTAAAAAAAGATTTTAAGTACATTCTATCTAAAACAAGAAATAATATTTGTCAATCAAAAAAAATTTGTATATTGTGGAATTTAGAGAATAAAAAAAACTTTAAGAGTAAAGAAACAAAATACAATTAATAACATGCCTAAAGAATCAGTTTTTGCAAAAAAATCATTAGGCATACTTATGCATCCTTCATGTATTCCAGGAGGAGGGGTATGCGGAACTTTTGGCAGAGGAGCTAAAGATTGGATAAAAAAACTACATAGGCATGGGGTTGAATACTGGCAATTTTTACCTCTTACACCCACCGACTCTAAAGGTTCTCCCTATAGTTCTCCGTCTAGTTTTGCTCTAAACCCATGGTTTTTAGACATAGACGAATTAATCGACAGAGGTTTTATCTTTATTTCAAAGAAAGAAGAATTAGGGTTAACAAATCAGAATAAAGATTACTTTGACTTTAATGATGCGGATGCTTTAACAAAAAAATTAGGTTACCTCCTCTTGCAAGGTTGGAGCTCACAATCTGAAGAAACAAAACTCGATTTTTATAAATGGATAAGTAGAAATTCTTGGGTTGAAGATTATGCATTATTTGTTGTAATTAAAGAGGAATTTAATATGTTGCCATGGTGGGAATGGCCTCAAGAATTTAAATTAAAAAATAACAAGTTCTTAAAATCGTGGATCAAGAAAAAAAGTGAAGAGATACTTATTAAAAAATTAATACAATGGCATCTTGATGAGCAATGGAGTGCTATTAAAAACCTTGCGAAATCAAGAGATATTAAGCTAATAGGAGATTTACCTTTTTATGTCTCTAGGGACAGCGCTGACGTATGGAGTAATAGATCATTATTTTCAATTTTTAAAAATGGAGATTTAATTTTTCAAAGTGGTGTTCCACCTGATTATTTTTCATCAACAGGACAATTATGGGGCACTCCAACTTACTTTTGGTCAAAACATAAGAGGACTAATTTCAATTGGTGGAGAAAAAGATTTCAAAGGCAATTTAAACTCGTGGACATATTGAGGTTTGATCATTTCAGGGGGTTAGCCGGATACTGGAGAGTTAATGGCAGTGCTAAATCAGCAATTATTGGAAAATGGATAAATTCTCCAGGTAAAACACTATTAAATAAAGTAAAAAAGGATCTGGGGTCTAACTATCTACCAATTATTGCTGAGGATCTGGGAGTAATAACCCCAGATGTAGTCAAACTAAGGAAATTTTTTGAACTACCTGGCATGAAAATATTACAATTCGCTTTTGATGGTAATGAAAATAATCCTTATTTGCCTAAGAATATTAAAGGCGAAAATTGGGTTGTTTATACAGGTACTCATGACAATTCTACTTCTGTTTCATGGTGGGAATATTTAGATTATGAATCAAAAGAAAAAATAAAAGATGGGTATAAATTTTCAGAAAATCCTTCTTGGGATTTAATAGAAATTGGCATGAATACAAATGCTTATCTCTTTATCGCTCCTATGCAAGATCTATTATCTCTAGACGATTCAAGTAGATTAAATAAACCAGGCACCACAGAAAATAACTGGAAATGGAAGTTAAATCGATCTTTAGAAGAAATAGAAGACAATATAAAAATCTTTAGTGAGTTAGGAAGTAATTTTGGGAGAACTCGAAAGTAGAGTTTTTTAAAAATTATTTATTAATGATTTGATTTTCAATATTTTGAATCTCTATAACATTTACATTAAAAACAAAGTACCTCTTTAATAAAAATATAGTTAAAATTAATATGAAAAAATACAAAAGACTTCCCTGCCATGTATTTATAAGATCAAATTTTCTGAATAGAAAATCGTTTTCTCCTTTCTTTGAAATTTTTCTTTCTCTAACTGCTAATTTTAATAAGGTATTTTTTTTTAATTCTAAGCATTCCTCTAATTTAATTAATATAGATCTTATAAACGGATACTTCGGCATAATATTTTTATTGTTATTTTCAATAGAATTTATTAGCCTTTCAGGAATTTTTGAAATATATGACAATTCTTTTACTGTAAGGTTTTTTTTGATTCTTGCTTCTTTGACTAACTCTGCAATTTCTATATATTTATCAGCCAAACCAGGACTAGAAACTTTATTATTTACAGATTTTTTTTTAGATAAAAAGAGATTCTTCAAAATATTCATTCAATATTCCCAAGCTAATTAATCCTTTTTCTACTCAATTTTTAAAAACCCACATTTCTTAATAATTCTAATCGAATTAAAATCATAAGTAAATTCATTAGACATAAATATAAGAACTAAACTGTAGAAATAATATTTTGCACTGCACTTTTTGCAATATTCAAAGGGCTAAAAGTATCTCTAATTAAACCGAAGAGTTTTTTAGCATCAGAAAATTCTAATTTTTCATCTTTTATAAGGCTTAAAAGAAGATTCTTTCGAACTTCGGATCCTTTTTTACTGACAAATAATTTCAATCCAGCGTTAGCTACTGGTATGAGATCTGAATTAATATTTTCTGAATCTTTAAATAAAATATTTAATAAACTTTCAACTTTTTCTATTTGAATTTGACCTTTTTTATCAAAAACGACTTCTAAAAGAATGTCTAAAATCTCTTCAGAATTATCGGTAAGTAGTTTTTTAGCAATATATGGATAAGCTATTTTTAAAATTTTAAATTCAGGATCTAGTCTTAGTGCTAAACCTTCTTGACTAACAACAGCTCTTATTATTAGGGCAAACCTACTGGGAACCCTGAAAGGATAGGAATACATTAGTTTTGAAAATTTATCAGTTACATTTTTAAGATTGAAATTACCAACCTCAGCGCCAAGGGATCCACCAAGAACTTCTTTTAACGGTTCAACAAGTTTTTGAAGATCTTGTTCTTTGGTTAAGAAACCTAATTTCTGGAAATCTTCTGCAAGAAGAAAATATTCTTCATTTATTATGTGAACAATTGCCTTAATAAGAGTAAGTCTATCTGAATTTGTAATATTATCCATCATTCCGAAATCAACATAAGCTAAATTCCCACAATCTGCATTTCCTCCTTTAAGAGCAAACATATTTCCAGGATGTGGGTCAGCATGAAAATATCCAAATTCAAATAATTGCTGAAGACCACTGATAACACAAGTTTTTATAAATGAAGCAGGTATTAAGTTATTTTCCTCCAATAAGGCTCGATCTCTTAACTTAACGCCATCAATCCAAGAAGTTGTGATAATCCTTTTGGATGAAAACTGTTTTTCTAATTTAGGAATAAAAATATTTGGGTTTTCTTTGAATAAAAATGCAAACCTTAAAGCATTTTCGGCCTCTTTTTGATAGTCAATTTCATCAAAAAGTGCCTTACCGAATTCATCTATTATTTCTCCAATTCCAACACCTATATTTAATGGTAAGAATGGGGATAGAAAAGTTCCTAAAAACCTTAAAATTACGACATCCCTTCTTATGAGAAAGTACAAATTTGGCCGCTGTACTTTCACAGCTAGATAAGTATTATTTATTTTTGCTTTATAAACTTGACCCAAGCTTGCTGAAGCAATAGGACTATCTGGAAACTCATCAAATAATTCATTAACAGGTGCTCCAAGTTCCTCTTCAATAATTTTTAAAGCAATTTTGTGATCAAATGCTGGGAGATTATCTTGTAAATTTGTAAGTTCTGTAAGCCAATCTTGTCTAACAAGATCTGGCCTAGTTGAGAGTGCTTGACCTAATTTAATAAAACAAGGGCCTAAGTCTGTTATTACATCAAAAAGATATTTCGAGAGATTTTTTTGTACATTTTTATTTTTACTGTTACCTTGAAAAAGTATTCTCAAAAAAAGAAAAATAAAAGTTAAAAGGATATATAAAACTCTTGGTATCAAAATCCATGGTCTCAAAAACAACCAAAGTAAATCATCTTTTGCTGAATATTTCGAATAAGATTTTTTCATTAAAGTTAAAAAAAATCAAAAAAGATTACCACGTAATTCATTCTATATATCTTGATAATACTTTATGAGCATTTCATCTTTTCTAACTAAAAAGTTTTTAAAGTCTTTATTCTTTCCCGCTCACAACAGAGGGGCAGCTTTACCAAAGAAATTGGTGAAGTTATTAAAAAATCCGCCTGGGTATTGGGACTTGCCCGAACTACCAGAAATAGGATCGCCACTATCCCAAAGCGGATTAATTGCTAAATCTCAAAGAGAATTCTCTGATAAATTTGGAGCTAAAGGATGTTTTTTTGGAGTTAATGGAGCTTCCGGATTAATACAATCAGCAGTAATTGCAATGGCAAATCCAGGCGAAAATATCCTGATGCCTAGAAATGTTCACATTAGTGTCATAAAAATCTGTGCGATGCAGAATATAAATCCAATATTTTATGACCTAGAATTCTCAACCAAAACGGGACATTACAAACCAATTACAAAAATTTGGTTTGAGAATTTATTTAAAAAGTTAAATTTTGATGAGAATAAAATTGCAGGGGTAATTCTTGTAAATCCCTCTTATCAGGGATATGCAGGAGATTTAGAACCTTTAATAGATTGTTGTCATCAAAAAAATATACCTGTTTTAGTTGATGAAGCCCATGGTTCATATTTCCTTTTTTGTGAAAACCTTAATTTACCAAAACCGGCCTTATCATCAAACGCTGATTTAGTGGTTAATTCATTGCATAAGTCGCTCAATGGACTAACTCAAACGGCAATCCTTTGGTACAAAGGGAATTTAATAAGTGAAGGTAATTTGATCAAAAGTATTAATTTGTTGCAAACTACTAGTCCAAGTTCATTATTACTTTCTTCTTGTGAAGAGTCTATTAGGGACTGGCTTAATAAAAAAAGTTTATCAAAATATCAAAAAAGAATTTTAGAGGCAAAAAGTATTTACAAAAAATTAATTCAAAAAAATATTCCTCTCATAGAAACTCAAGACCCCTTAAAAATTGTTGTAAATACCTCTAAGGCTGGAATTGATGGTTTTACTGCTGATAAATTTTTTTATAGAAATGGCCTTATCGCTGAATTGCCAGAAATGATGACTCTCACTTTTTGCTTAGGATTTGGAAATCAAAAAGATTTTCTTAATTTATTTGAAAAGTTATGGAAAAAGTTACTATTGAAATCCAAAAAATCAAAAAGTTTAGAAGTGTTCAAATCGCCTTTTAAATTAATTCAAGCACCCGAAATCGAAATTGGAATTGCTTGGAGAAGTAAAACTCAGAGTATTCCTTTCTCACAATCATTAAATAAAATATCTGGAGATATTATTTGCCCTTATCCTCCTGGAATACCTTTACTAGTTCCTGGCGAAAAAGTGGACATGGATAGGTTTAATTGGATAAATTCTCAAAGTTTATACAACAAAGATCTGGTAAATTTTAATATAAAGGTCTTAGAAACATAGCTATTTCATATGCGATTAAAAAGCGGATTACTTATAGGAATTTTTGGTTTAATTGTTGTTTTGTTGGGGGGATGGTTTTTTACATTGGCAACTGCGTTGCTTACATATTTAGCATTATTAGAATTTTTTAGAATGGCAGAATTTAAAGGAATAAGACCAGCTACAAAAACCACATTATTTTCGTCCTTTATTATTATAGTTTCTACTTATCTTGAGACCATTGGTGTACTTGAAGGAGAAATTTCAAATTCAATTTTACCAATCTGTTCAGTTGGGATATGCACTTGGTTACTTTTGCAACCAAAACCTGGGACAATTTCAGATATTGCAGCATCTATTTTTGGATTATTCTATTTAGGTTTTTTACCTAGTTACTGGATTAAGTTGAGGGGATTAGATTCAGTGATAATAAGTTCAAATCAGGTTAGTATGTCGTTTGAGAACTTATCAAATACTACAGGTCTTCATTTAACTTTAACTTCTTGTTTTTTAATTGTAGCTAGTGATATTGGTTCTTATTTCATTGGAAAGTTATTTGGTAAAACATCTCTATCTCCAATATCTCCGAGCAAAACTATAGAAGGTTTAATTGGAGGAATATCCTGTTCAATTTTGCTAGCAATATTTTTCGCATTTTTAATGAATTGGGAGAATCCATTAATTGTTGGAATAATTTATGGAATTTCAATTTCTCTTATGGCATTAGTTGGAGATTTAATTGAATCTATGATGAAGAGAGATGCAAAAATAAAAGATTCCGGAACTTTTTTACCGGGACATGGAGGGATTCTTGACAGAATTGACAGTTACATCTTTACTCCATCTGTTTTATATTATATTTTTATAATTCTCAAGTATCTAAATTAATTAAGGAATATTTTATTCCAAAAAATAATCTTGGATAATTTTAAAAGATAATGATGGAAGATCTATGTGAGGAAGATGACCACAATTTTGTAACCCTACAAAATTTAATTTTTCAATATTTCCTATTTTTTTAAGCTCTTTTTTTCCAAGAATTCGATCATTTTCTCCACATAAAGTTTTAATTGGGATATTTTGGATATATTTTTGAGTCCCTGCAAAACCACCACTTTTTGCAAATGATGCAAGCGAAGTCCTCCATCCTTTACAACCTAAATGAATTGAAGCAATTTGCTCTTCCATCTTACCAACGCATTTATCTGGGAAAGCAAATGCTTGCCTACAAAGACTTTTTCTGACCTGAGGCAATCCAAGAAATGAGGCACCAATTTGGTTAAGAGGAAAAGGGATACTCTTAGGCTCTCCAAACAATCCGGCGGGGGACAAAAGAATAATTTTATCAATAGAACTAGGAATTTCATAAGCAAGTTTTAAAGCTGTTGAGCCTCCCATAGAGGCACCTATAATTTTTAGATTCTTTGTTATTTTTAAGGTGTTAAGGAGATCAATTAAATGCGAAATTATTTTGGTAGAATTGTATTCATTTGTTGCGCACCTGGGACTAAAACCAAAACCCAGCAGATCAGGAACGATTACTTGAAAATTTCTTTTTAGTGATTTATATATTCTTCTGAATTCTAAAAAACTACTATCAAAGCCATGTAGAAGAAGTATAGGTTGACCTTTTCCTCCCATAACTACTGGGAATTTTAAGGAGTTCCAGTTTTGGTTGAGTTTTATCCACTTAACATCATTTGCCAAATAAAGACCTAAAGGATCTAATAGTGACAATTTGGCACTTTCAAAAAATTCTTCATTTAAATCACTTAATTGTTCAAAATTGTTTTTAGTCAAAAAAATATTTATGTTTTAATTTTTTGTTGTTCAAAATTTGAAATAACCTCTACTATATCCCGTTTATTAATTTCAAAAGGCAAAAAATGAATCTCAGATTTATCTCGACAAGTAAAGTCAGCAATTTTCTCTAAATTATTATTTTCAAAAACATTTATTCCAAGTTGTCCGATAGTAGTTGGCAAATTCAATTCTTTCATGAGTAAAAATAATTGTTTAATTGATTGATCAGCTAATTTATTATTATTTTTCATTTCTTCTAGTCTTAATTGCAATAATAATCCAACCCCAACAATCTCACCATGTAAGAATTTATTAGGAGTGATTATCTGTGTAATTGCATTATGAATAGCGTGTGCTGCTGCAGTCCTACATTTTTCTCCACCAATACCGCCAACTAATCCTGCTGTAAGTCCACATGCTTCTATAGTATTTTGCCAAGATAGATTATTTTCAAATTGACCCTTAAATGCTTTTCCTCCATCTATCAATAGTTGATCTCTTAAAACTCTTGATATTTGAATTGCTTGTTGAACAAGGCCGTCTTCTATTTTTGAACTTGTTATTGAGGATTCGTACCATTTTGCCAAGGCATCTGCTATGCCACTTGCAAGTGTTCTTGATGGAGCTGTTTGAATAAATTTATGATCAAAGACTAGTATTTTCGGACAAGATCCTAATGCAACATCTTTTATAAATTGACCATCCTTTGTATAAATATTCGATAAGGCTGTCCAACCAGCACATGTAGAGGCACTAAGGGGAACTGTAATACAAGGGATATTAAGAGACTCGGCTATATATTTTCCAGAGTCTAGAACTTTGCCACCTCCAGCTGCGATAACACAATCATTATTATTATTTGAAATAATATTCTTAATTCTTGAAATATCTTCGTAACAACAATCAAATTGCAAATTAGCAGAATTTACATTAAGTTTTTGATTTTTTAAATCATTAAAAATATTATTTCTCAAGTTATTCGTTTGAATTCCTCTTCCTAGAATTAATGGACTTTTAGTTAATTTAGTAATTTGAGGTAAAGATTTTTCCCAAGCAGAATTCCCCCTGTATATAGTTTCTGGAGAGATAGACTGCATATTTACTTTGAATGATTAGAAGTTAGCACCTGCTAGCTCTTGAGAAGATTCTTCAGAGGAAATATTTATTGTAACTTTTTTATTATCATCTATATCAACTAAAGCATTATCTCCATCTTTTATTCTCCCAGACAGAACTTCTTCAGCCAAACTATCTTCTAGTAAACGCATAACTGCCCTTCTTAAAGGTCTCGCTCCGTATGAAGGATTGTAACCTTCTTCAACAAGTCTTTCTTTGAAAGCATCGGTGACATTTAATTTAATACCTTTATCTTGTAGTCGGATAAATACTTCTTGCAACATTATCTCAGCAATTTCTTTAACTTCATTTTTAGTTAATTGTCTGAATACAATTATTTCATCAAGTCTATTTAAAAATTCAGGTCTAAAGTATTGCTTAAGTTCTTCATTAACTAGTGATTTAATTCTATTATATTGGCTATCTTCAACTGAATCACCTGAGAATTCGAATCCTAGTCCGCCGCCACCTTTCTCGATTACTTTAGAACCGATATTAGAGGTCATTATTAGCAATGTATTTTTAAAATCTACAGTTCTACCTTTGGAGTCAGTTAATCTTCCGTCTTCAAGTAATTGCAATAATAAGTTGAAAACATCTGGATGCGCCTTTTCAACTTCATCAAATAAAACGACGGTATAAGGACGTCTTCTAACAGCTTCAGTAAGTTGACCACCTTCATTAAAGCCAACATAGCCAGGAGGTGACCCTATAAGTTTACTCACTGTATGTCTTTCCATGAATTCTGACATATCTAATCTGATCATTGCTTCTTCACTACCGAAGAAATATGAAGCCAATGATTTAGTCAATTCAGTTTTACCAACACCGGTAGGTCCAGAAAAGATAAAACTTGCTATTGGTCTATTAGGATTTTTTAATCCAACTCTTGCTCTTCTTATAGCTCTTGAGACAGCTTTTACAGCTTCATCTTGTCCAATTAGCCTTTGGTGAAGTGTTTCCTCCATATTAAGAAGCTTGACTGATTCTGTTTCTGTTAGTTTTTGAACGGGAACACCTGTCCATGAAGCCACAATATGGGCTACATCCTCTTCACTTACAAGGGGACTTTGTAAAAGTTTTGAATCACTTTTTATAGAATTATCAGCATCAGATTGATCTCCAGCTAGTGATTCTTTTTTATTATCCAAAACCTCTTTAATTTTCGCAGACAATTCCATCTCTTTCTCGCGTAATTGGCCAGCTTGATCGAAATTTTGGTCTCTTACAGATTCTTCCTTCTGTTTTTGTACTTGTCTAAGTTCTTTATCTATTTGTTTTGCTTCAGGCGGAAGCTTAGAGTTTATTAAACGTACTCTACTTCCAGCCTCGTCAATGAGGTCAATAGCCTTATCAGGTAAAAATCTGTCAGAAATGTAACGATCCCCTAAATGAGCGGCGGCCTCTAGCGCATCGTCAGTAATTTTTAGACGATGATGTTGTTCGTAACGCTCTCTAAGACCTTTTAAAATTTCGATTGTATCTTCTATAGAAGGCTCCCCTACCATTACAGGCTGGAATCTTCTCTCTAGAGCAGCATCTCTTTCAATATGTTTTCTATATTCATCTAGAGTTGTTGCTCCAATACATTGAAGTTCCCCTCTAGCTAATGCTGGCTTAAGTATATTTGCTGCATCTATAGCTCCTTCAGCAGCTCCAGCACCGATTAAAGTATGCACTTCATCTATGACAAGAATAACGTTACCTGCAGATTTAATTTCTTCCATTATTTTTTTTAACCTTTCTTCAAATTCACCTCTATATTTTGTTCCTGCTACCAAAAGACCTATATCAAGAGTCAAAACTCTTTTGTCTTCAAGTATGTCTGGAATATCCCCAGTTTGTATTCTTTGAGCTAAACCTTCTGCGATAGCTGTTTTTCCTACACCTGGCTCTCCAATAAGAACAGGATTATTTTTTGTCCTCCTACCTAGTATTTGAACTACACGATCTATTTCTGAATGGCGACCAACGACTGGATCTAACTTTGATTCACTTGCTAATTTTGTTAAATTTGTTCCAAATTCGTCAAGAGTTGCAGTTTTTAAGTTGCCCTTGGTTGTACCGGTCCCTGTGCCAACTTCGGCGGTTTCACCAAGCATCCTTATAACTTGAGTTCTTACTTTTGTGAGGTCAATATTAAGATTTTCAAGAACTCTTGCAGCTACACCTTCACCTTCCCTTATTAAACCTAACAATAAATGTTCTGTACCAATGTAATTGTGGCCAAGTTGACGTGCCTCTTCTAAAGATAGTTCTAAAACTCTTTTAGCTCTAGGAGTAAAAGGTATCTCTACAGCTACAAACCCTGAACCTCTACCAATAATCTTTTCCACCTCTATTCTTGAATCTTTTAAATTAACTCCAAGTGATTTAAGCACTTTTGCTGCTACCCCAGTTCCTTCTCCTATTAATCCCAAAAGAATTTGTTCAGTTCCAACAAAATTATGACCAAGTCTACGAGCTTCCTCTTGAGCAAGCATAATGACCTTTATAGCCTTTTCTGTAAATCTTTCAAACATCAGAAGATTAAATTCCTATTAATAACCTACCAGTAATATGTCAATTTTGTGTTCAGAATGAGCTTTTGTGAATACCCAGAAGTATGATTTATCAAATTAAATTAGACTTTTTTAGTGATATAGCGGGAAATTATAGTAATTTCAGGGATTCTGGTTATCCGAACATTTAAATTTTTACATTATTTTGTTGTTAAATTTTTTTCTTTTAACAGGGCATGTGAACCATCTTTATAATAGTTTTTTCTTATTCCCACAGTAGAAAAATCAAAGCGACTATAAAATCTTTCAGCAGTAACATTGCTCTGAGAAACCTCTAAAAGTAATTTCTTTAAATTTAATTTTTCACATTTTTTTATTAAATAACTCATAAAATAAGAACCAAACCCCTTTTTTCTAAATTTCTTATTTACAACAAAATAATTTATTTGAGCTTCGTCAAGAACAACTTGAATAACACATATAGCAATTACAAAATTTTTAATTAATAATCCAAATATTTTTGTACCTTCTTTTTTGAATTCGTTAGTCCATTGTTCTTTACTCCATAGCGAAATCGTATTTGAATCTAATTCATAACATAAATCAATATCTTTCTTATTTATTTGTTTAATAGATATCATTCTATTATGTATTTATATCTAGAAAGTTCAAATCTAAAGTCATTATAAAATATGACAGTTTTGGCAATGCTTTATTTAAATTTCTCCCATGGAAGAAAAACAATCTTTTTTAAAACAAAAAATTGACTTGGAAAGTCCTAACAGAAATATTATTCCTATTACCACATCCATTGAAAGTGATGGAAAATTGTCAATTGGTGGATGTTCTATTGAAGAATTAGTTAAAAAATATGATTCTCCTCTTTATATTTTAGATGAAATCACTTTAAGAAATTCTTGTAAAGCGTACAAAAAAGCATTAGAAAAATATTACCCAGGGAAATCATTGCCCATTTATGCTTCTAAGGCAAATAGTTCCATTTTTATGAGTAGTCTTGTTTCTTCGGAAGGTTTAGGACTTGATGCTGTTTCAGAAGGAGAACTATTAACGGCTATTAAAGGTGGGGTTCCAAATGAAAAAATTGTTTTTCATGGTAACAACAAATCAGACAAAGAATTAGAATTCGCAGTTAGAAATAACATCAAGGTTATTGTAGATAATGATTACGACTTAGAAAGATTAGATGAGATCTCAAATTCATTTAATCATGATCTAGAAATTATGATTCGCTTTACTCCTGGTATAGAATGCCATACACATGAATATATTAGAACTGGATCATTTGATAGCAAATTTGGTTTCGGAATAGAATATTTAAATATCTTATTTAACAGAATCAGCAATACAAAGCACCTAAAATTAAAAGGTTTACATGCTCATATTGGTTCACAGATTTTTGAACTAGATCCTCATAAGGATCTGGGAGAAATAATGGTCAAGGTAATTTTAGACGCCAAAAAATTTGGGCATAATATTGAGGAACTAAATGTTGGAGGGGGTTTAGGTATCAGGTATACAGAAAGTGATGATCCCCCTTCAATTGATGAATGGGTAAAAACAATTTCTTCTTCTGTTGTTGAAGCTTGTAAAAAAAACAAATTAGATTTTCCAACATTAATGTGCGAGCCTGGAAGATCTATTGTATCTACTGCAGGTATAACCATTTACAAAATTGGGGCTTTTAAAGAAATTCCCGGTATCAGAACATATTTATCTGTTGATGGTGGTATGAGTGATAACCCAAGACCAATTACATATCAATCAAATTATTCTGCATGTTTAGTAAGTAATCCATTTAATATTAATTCCAAAAATAAATATACTATTGCTGGTAAGCACTGCGAATCGGGAGATGTATTGTTTAAAGAAATTGAATTAGCAGAGTGTAAAACGGGAGATCTTATATGTGTTTTTGGTACTGGTGCATATAATAATTCAATGAGTTCTAACTACAACAGAATTCCAAGACCTGCTGCTCTCTTAGTTAAAGATGGAGAGGCAGAAATTATTCAAAAAAGAGAAAGCCCATTGGATCTTTTGAAATATGACGTATTGCCTGATCGCTTTATCAAACAAAATTAGGTACATTTAAATTAAATTTGTTTTTAGTGTGAATTTCTGGGGGATTATAAATTTAAAGCTTTTATTAGATGTTTTGTTTGCTGTTGGTTTTGGACTATTATTATTCTCTAGAGTAAAAGAACAACGTACATTATGGCTTCTAAGAGGATATTTATTTTTAGTATCATCCGCATGGTTTATTCAAAGATATGCATACTTACCACTAACATCAAAATTAATTGATGCTGTAGTCCTTGCTTGCTCTCTCTCATTAGCGATCCTTTGGCAAGGAGAGTTAAGAAGATTAATGGAATTATTAGGTACTGGTAGGCTAGCTGTATTACTTGGGAATCCACCAAAGGAATTTAGAGCAACTTCAACTACCATTACTCAGTTAGTTGATACTGCCGGTAAACTCTCTCAAAATAGAAGAGGTGCTTTAATCGTTGTAGATTTGGGAAGTGATTTAAGACCTGAAGATTTTTTATATTCAGGTACCAATATTGAAGCACAATTATCAACTGACCTTTTAATAAATCTTTTTGCTACAGATACGCCTTTACATGATGGTGCAGTTCTTGTGAAAGGAAATAAAATAATTTCTGCTGGAGTAATACTTCCTCTCTCAAGACAAGGAATAAGTAGATATGGCACAAGACATTTAGCAGCATTAGGAATTACAGAAAGATTTGACAGATGTATTTGTATTGTTGTTTCTGAAGAAACAGGTACGTTATCATTAGCAAACCAAGGCAAACTAGAGAGGCCAATAACCAGCAGCAGGTTACAAGAACTTCTTGCAAAATTTATTGGGAATCAAAACTCTATGGGAGCAAATAAAGCATCTTTAAGTAAAAATGTTTCATCTCAAAAGACAGATTCGAGTGATAATATGATCAGTGATATTAATAAAAAAGAGCCAGAAAAATCAAAAGTTTTTATTAACAAAAAGGATTAACTAATGAGTTTAGAAAAAGTAATAGACGATAAAATTACTGAACTATTAATAAAAATAGATAAGCAAAAATTGCCCAAGCATGTAGCAATAATTATGGACGGCAATGGGAGATGGGCGACGAGAAAAGGTTTACCCCGATCATTTGGACATAAACAGGGAGTTAGTGTATTAAAAAAAATTCTCAAAGCTGCAAAAAATTTAGGTTGTAAAGTAATTACTGTTTATGCTTTTTCAACTGAGAATTGGACAAGACCATCAAAAGAGGTCGATTTTCTCATAAATCTTTTTAGCGAAGTTTTGAAAAACGAAATTGATGAAATACATGAAGAATCAACAAAAATAAAATTTATTGGAGATTTAACTCCTTTCCCAAAAAATTTAAAAGAAATAATATCTAGTTCAGAATCACTTACTAAAAACAACAATAAATTTTTATTCAATGTTTGTGTTAATTATGGAGGTAGACAAGAAATAGTAAAAGTTGCAAAAGAACTAGCATTAAAATCTTCTTCTGGGGAAATAAAACCAAGTGAAATTAATGAAGAATTATTTAATTCAGAGCTATTAACACGAGGAATTAAAGATCCAGAATTACTAATAAGAACTAGTGGTGAAAAAAGGATAAGTAATTTTTTATTATGGCAACTAGCATATTCAGAAATTTATATATCTGACGTACTTTGGCCAGAGTTCAATGAGCATGAATTTCTTAAAGCAATAATTGATTACCAATCAAGAAATAGACGTTTCGGCGGTATAGAATCATTACCAAATGAATCTTTTGAAGATTCTCAAAATATTTCCTAATAAAAATGACTAATTCGAATAATCAGTTATTAAAAGAAATTAGGTTCGATTGGAATAAAGAGGAGATATTGGAAATACTTAATATGCCTCTTATTGATTTAATGTGGGAATCACAAACCGTTCACAGGAAATTTAATAAATATGATATCCAATTAGCATCATTGTTCAGCGTAAAAACCGGTGGATGTGAGGAAAATTGTTCGTACTGTAGCCAATCAATTTATAGTGCTAGCAAAATCAAAAGTCATCCACAGTTTCAAGTTGAAGAGGTCTTAGCAAGAGCTCAAGTAGCAAGAAATGAGGGTGCAGATAGGTTTTGTATGGGTTGGGCGTGGAGAGAAATTAGAGATGGGAAATCTTTTAATGCAATGTTAGAGATGGTTAGCGGTGTAAGAGATTTAGGGATGGAAGCATGCGTTACTGCTGGGATGCTTACAGAAGAACAAGCTTCCAGACTGGCTGATGCAGGTTTGACCGCGTATAACCACAATCTTGATACTAGTCCTGAGCATTATAAAAATATTATTACGACTAGAACTTATCAAGACAGATTAGACACTATCAAAAGAGTAAGGAATGCAGGAATAAATGTTTGTTGTGGAGGAATAATAGGCTTGGGTGAAACTAATGGCGATAGAGCATCTCTTTTGGAAGTTCTTTCAAACATGAATCCACACCCTGAGAGTGTTCCTATAAATTCATTAGTAGCTATTGAAGGCACTGGTTTAGAAGATAATCAAGAAATTGATTCTATTGAAATGATAAGGATGATAGCTACAGCAAGAATTCTTATGCCTAAAAGTAAAATAAGACTAAGTGCAGGGAGAGAAAAGCTTACAAAAGAAGCTCAAATATTGTGTTTTCAATGTGGGGCAAATTCAATTTTTTATGGAGATGAGTTACTCACAACTTCAAATCCATCATTTCAATCAGACAGAAAACTTCTTAAAGAGGTAGGAGTATCACTTAACAAAAATTTTGAAACTTGTGAAGAAACATTATCTTCTTTATGAAAGGCAAAAATTATAAAATAGTTTCTCTTTACTCATTCTTCCCATTTCAAGAAAACTTAATTCTTGATCTAAAAAATAAATTATTAGAAATCGAAAATGAGAATGATCTTTCAGGTTTGTTAATTTTTGCAAGTGAGGGTATTAATGGAACTATTTGTGCCGAAAAAAATGTAATTGATTTTGTTATCAATTTACTTAATAAATACTCAGGTAATAGAAATTTGAATATTAAAGTAAACTTTTCAAAAGAGAAAGTCTTCAAAAAATTAAAAATAAAAATCAAAAAAGAAATAGTTACCATGGGTGTTCCTGAAATAAACCCTGCAGAAAATAATGGGACCTATATTGACTCAGCTGATTGGAATAAGTTAATTAAAAATCAAAATACAATAGTCATTGATACTAGAAATCATTATGAGGTTTCTTTAGGTACATTTCAAAACTCTATAAACCCAAATACCAGAAACTTTAGCGAATTCCCCAAGTGGGTAGATGATCATTTAGAAACCCATTTAGAAAATAAACAGAATACAAATATAGCAATGTTTTGTACTGGAGGGATAAGATGTGAAAAAGCTACTAGTTTACTGAAAAAGAAAGGTTATAAAAATATTTATCACCTACAAGGTGGTATCCTTCAATACCTTGACAATATACCAAAAGAAAAAAACTTATTTGAAGGTGAATGTTACGTTTTTGATAAAAGAGTTGCTTTAGATCAAGATTTAGAAAAAGGCTCTTACTCGATTTGTCATGCATGTGGAATGCCAATTTCAATACAAGATCAAGAAAGAAAAGAATATAGAAAGGGTATCCAATGTCATTTCTGCATAGACCAATTCAGCGATGATGATAGGAAAAGGTTTGAAGAAAGACAAAAACAGATTGATAGATCAAAAGTGGAAAATCATAAAATCCATAAGAACTAATTTTCAAAATTATGAAAGTTGAAGAATTAGAAAAATTAGCAGGTTCTATTGGATTATTAATTAAAATTCAAATTAGAGAAACTTTCGGACTATGTTTCTTTAGAATAGTAATTGCAGAACAGAAAGATAACATAATTAAGATTTGGGCCGAAATGAAAGGTTGGACTTATTTAAATAAACAAGGTATTCAGCTTGATACATTAAGAATCCTTAGTAAAGCTCCTGCTTTTGTTTCGGAATTAATATGGGCAACAACTATGGCTTGGGCAATTGAAAAAAAATCAAGCAACAAAGTAAGACTTTTAGCTATTTTTGATAGTGAAGGATATAGTAAAAAACTTGTAAGATATTTCAAATTAATAGGATTCAAAATTGTCAAAGAAGTTGGTTCTAGCCCAGTAGATCTTTTATTAAGATTGGTTTGGGGAGGTGCAGGTACACTTATGAACGGGGATTGTATTTCCATATTGAAAAGACTTGAAAAGAAACTCTCTTTAATTAAAGAAAGTTAACCCGCGTGATAACTACTTCTAACTAAAGGGCCAGAAGATACTTTTTTGAATCCTAATTCCTTAGAGAAGCGATATAAATATTCAAACTCTGATGGATCCCAGTATTTCTTAACTGCCAAATGATTGAATGAGGGCCTTAAATATTGGCCAATTGTAATTTGATCACAATCTATTTTTTTAAGATCATAAATTGTATTTTTTATTTCATCCAATGTTTCCCCAAGTCCTAACATAATGCCTGATTTAGTTTGAATATGAGGAGCAATATACTTTGACTTTTTTAGTAAACTGAGAGATTTATTGTAATTCGCACCCCTCCTAACTTCTTTTTGAAGTCTTTCAACAGTTTCAAGATTGTGATTAAAGCATATTGGATCTTTTTCTAAAATCAACTTCAATCTCTCAGTCTGAAGGTTATTTGTTTCATCAAGATTTTTGCCTCCACCCCATAAATCAGGAGTTAAAACTTCAATTTTAATTGTTGAATCAATTTTTCTAATCTCATCAATTGTAGATATAAATAAATTTGCACCATGATCAGGGAGATCGTCTCTAGCTACAGATGTCAAAACAACATATTTCAGATTTAGTACTTTCACTGCTTCAGCGACTTGAGTACATTCATCAATATTGATAGAACTAGGTCTACCTTTATTTACCTGACAAAAAGCACATGAACGAGAACATATCGATCCACCCAGTAAGAAGGTGGCTGTTCCTGAGGCATAACATTCCGCTCTATTTGGACATCTTGCTTCTTCACAAATAGTATGAATATTTGATTTTTTGATGAGTGTTTGTATTTTTTCGAATTCTGAAGCTTTACTAATAGGAAATTTAATCCAAGAAGGAAGTCTTAAGATTTTTTCTTTCTTGATTAGATTATTGTCTCTCATTGTCTAATTTAGTTTTGTTCTTCCTTCTAACGCCCTTGCAAGTGTAACTTCATCCACATATTCAAGTTCACTGCCCATTGGGAGCCCATATGCAATCCTCGTAATTTTAGTAAAAGGGGCTAACAATTTTCCAATATAAAGACTTGTTGTATCTCCCTCAACACTTGGGGTCAATGCCAATATGATCTCATCTATTTCAGACTTACTAACTCTTTCTACCAAGCTTCTTATTTCTAAGAGTTCCGGGCCAACAGAATCCATTGGGGATATTAAACCACCAATAACATGGTAAACACCTTTAAATTCTCTGGCGCGCTCTAAAGCAAGCAAATCTTTAGTTTCTGCTACTACACAGATTAGTTTTTGATTTCTTTCAGTATTTCTACAAATTTCGCATTCATCTTCTGAAGTCAAATTGAAACATTTTTTGCAACGACCAACATTACTATGTGCTTCTAACAGAGCCTTTGAAAATTCTTTTATTGTACTTTCAGGTTGTTTTAAAATAAATAGGGCTAATCGTTGCGCTGTTCTTGGACCAATCCCTGGGAATTTCTCAAAATGACCGATTAATTTTGAAAGTGGTTTAGTATAAGTAATCAAAATTAAAATATTTCTAGAGATAATTTAGACGCAAAATTCCTATTTGCCATAATTGTTTGCTTTTAATGTCTTATTATGTTTTTAGTTAGTAATTTCAAACAAAATGAAAAATATTAAATTTAACCCTTTCAAATATTTATTGTTAGTTTTTTTGTGCTTAACACTGAGTGCTTGCAGTGGCGGACTAAATGCGGGATTAGAAGCTTATCAAAGTCCAGATGGTAGATATGCCTTTTTGTATCCAACAGGATGGACTAGAGTAAAAGTCGATGGAGGACCTGAAATTATTTATCATGATTTAATAAATAGTAATGAGACCTTAAGTTTAGTCATTTCTGATGTCAATAAAGAGGTTCAATTAGAGCAATTAGGAAGCCCAAGTGAAGTAGGTCAAACATTAATTGATAAAGTTATAGCTCCCGAAGGTTCAGGTAGAGAGGTAAAACTTATAAATTCCAATAAGAGGGAGGCATCCAATCATATTTTCTATGATTTAGAGTATGAACTAAATTTAAATGAACAGGCAAGACATGAATTAGCTACTGTCGTAATTGATAGAGGAACACTTTACACTTTTGCTGTGGGAACAAATGAAGAAAGATGGAATAAAGTTGACGGTATGTTTAGTAACGTAATTGAATCATTTAACTTCTTAATATAATTTAGAAATTCATACTAGATTCCTACTTGAACATTCCACAAATCAGCATATATTTTGTTCTGATCTAATAGTTTTTCATGTTTTCCGATTTCAACTATTTGACCTTTATCAATAACTACAATATTATCCGCATTTTTTATAGTACTTAATCTATGAGCTATTACTATAGTTGTTCTTTCTTTTGTAATTTTAGATAACGATTTTTGAATTAAAGCCTCTGTTTCATTATCAACTGAAGCTGTAGCTTCATCTAAAATTAATATTGGAGCATCCTTTAAAACAGCTCTCGCCAAGGCAATTCTTTGACGTTGCCCGCCTGAGAGCCTTTGGCCCCTTTCCCCCACTATAGTTTTATAACCATCTGGTAATTGTTCAATAAATTTATGAGCTTCCGCAATCTTTGAAGCTTTAATAATATCTTTAAGACTTGAGTTGATTGAGCCATAGGCAATATTTTCTTTTACACTGCCATGAAATAAATAAGTTTCTTGACTTACTAAAGAGATACACTTTCTTAAATCCCTCAAATTTATTTCTTTAATAGAAACCCCATCCAAGGTTATTGACCCATTATTACTATCATAAATTCTAAGAAGTAGTTTTATTATTGTACTTTTCCCAGAACCTGTTAAACCAACAATTCCTAATGTTGAGTTATTTTCAATTTTGAAATTTATGTTTTTTAATGTTAAATCTCGTCCAGGATAATTAAAATTTACATTATTAAAAATAATTTCTCCTTTGATATCTTTAGGTTCAATTTTTATTTTTCCATCTTTTATTTTAATAGGCGTATCTATGAGATCAATTACTCTATCTATTGAAGCCATAGATCTCTGAAAATCATCTAAAACATGCCCCAAAGTAGTTAAAGGCCATAAAAGTCTTTGTGTAATAAACACTAAAAAACTATAAGTACCTACATCAAGAGTCTTATTCCAAGTTTGGAAACCTCCAATTAATAGAATCGCTATAAAAGCAAATAAAATTGCAAATCTTATAAGAGGGATAAAAGCAGAAGATAATTTTATTGCAGCCTTATTACTTCTTTGATAATCGAGACTTTCTTTATTTAATCTATTAAGTTCCCATTTTTCTTTAGTAAAACTTTTTATGGTTAGAATTCCACTTAAATTATTATTAAGCCTTGATGCCAACAGTCCAGCTTTATTTCTAACATCTCTGTATTTTGGAGCAAGCTTCCTTTGAAATTTAATTGATCCTAAAAATATAATTGGGATAGGAAAGAAAGCAAATAAAGCGATTTTTGGAGCGACAAAAATCATAGTGCTCCCAATTATTAAGACAGTTATAAATAATTGAATAATCTGATTAGCCCCTTGGTCTAGAAATCTCTCGAGTTGATTTATATCATCATTCAAAATAGATAATAGCCTTCCAGTATTATCATTTTCAAAAAAATCCATATCTAATTTCTGGATATGCTCATAAGCTTTTATTCTTAATTTATGTTGCGATAGCTGAGCCAAATTTCTCCATAAAATCGAATATAAATATTCAAAGGAGGATTCACCAGACCAAACTATTCCAGAAGCAAATGCAAGAAAAATCAATTGTGCTGGAACTTCCTTTATTCCAAAACCAGCAATCCATGAATTCTGTTCCTTAACAACGATATCTACTGCAAGACCAATTATTACAGGGGGAGCTAAATCTAATATTTTATTAATTATGGAACTAAGAAAAGCAAAAAATAGTAACCTTCTTTCCTCAATCAGATTTAAATAAAGTCTAATTATTGGATTTTGATTGTTCTTAGAACTCATAAAAATAATAATTAAATTTTTTTATTGTGATTTAAATTTTCTTTAGTTTCTAATTTACATTTTGTTTTTGCATCATCATGACTTGCAGTTTGCATAAATTCTTCGTAGTAACAATCACAAGTTTCATTTGCAATTTCTTTACTATATACCATTTCTGATTTCATCATCTCCTCTTTGACACTCTGAAGACAAAATAATTTTATGATTGAATTTTGTTTCGTTTGAGCTAATTGATAACTATTAAAGGAGTTGAATAGTATTATCAGATTCACAAAAATAAAGAAATTATATTTGCTAGATTTCATTCTCTATCACTAGCTTCTGACTTTAATTTTTTTTAATTTATTTTTAGTTTCTCTATGCAGATCTCTGGGTAAATCTACCAAACTGTAATCATTAAAAATCTGTATCTTTCCTATGGATCTACCATTTATATTAGTTGAATTACAGATTGAGGATATAATATTTGCAACTCTAACTCCATCAAATTTACCAAAGTTAAATTTGTAGGTTTCAAAAGAATCATTTTGATAATTATTTCTTCTATTTGAATTTCTCATACGATTATTACTATTTCTATTTGATCTATTTCGGTCATTATTATTTTGTTTATTAATCCATGAATCATCGTCATTAACAAAAAATGATTTATTACCTATTACTAAATTAATCGCCGCCATTGCAATATTTGAGTCATCCATAGAGTATTTTTCTTTTAGATTATCTAGTACATCAATAATCAAAGCTTTATTTTCTTCATTTTCATCTTTTGCTAAAGAACTCTCATTAACATTATCTATAAGTTTCTCCATCCTTTTTTCATTTATTATTTTATTAGTTGGTATCTTAATTTCTTCAATCTGGTTTCTTGTTGAGTTTTCTAAGTTTCTTAGAAAATGTTTTTCTCTTTGATTAACAAATAAAATTGCTTCTCCTGATCTACCTGCCCTTCCAGTTCTTCCAATTCTATGAGTATATGTTTCCTTGTCAAAAGGAAAATCGTAATTAACAACAAGTTTTATCCTCTCAACATCTAATCCTCTAGCTGCGACATCAGTTGCAACAAGGATATTAATAAATCCTTTTTTCAATCTATCTACAGTATTTTCTCTTTGATTTTGAGGTATATCTCCATTAAGTACTGCCACAGTATGACCTGAATTCTCTAAAGCTTCAGCTATTAAAGTAGTAAGTAGTTTTGTCCTAACAAAAATAATTACTCCCTCGTTATTAAGTTCTAATATTCTTTTTAAAGCATCTAACTTATGATGCCTTTGTACATATAGAAATTTTTGCGAAATTAATTGTGTTTCTTTTTTGACACTTTTGATTAATATTTCGGAGGGATCATTTAGATATTTTTTTGCTATATTTCTTATCTCACTAGGCATTGTTGCTGAAAACAATACCATCTGCTTATTTTCCGGAAGTTGATCTATTATCCATTCAATATCTTCAAGAAAACCCATATTTAACATTTCATCTGCCTCATCTAAAACAAGACAATTTATATCTTTAATTTTAAAAGTCCCCTGCCTTATATGATCCATTATTCGGCCGGGCGTCCCAACTACTACGTCAACTTTTCTTTTTAATGCAGAAATTTGATTTCGATAGTCGGTACCTCCATATATTGCAACCGTCTTAAAATTACTAGATTCAGAACTATAACTTTTAAAAGATTCTGCCACTTGAGTTGCTAATTCTCTCGTAGGAGTCATAACTAAAACCTTGGCATTTAATTCTTTATTATCTGTAAGTTTTTCTATTATTGGTAATGCGAAAGCTGCAGTCTTTCCTGTTCCTGTTTGTGCTTGGCCTAGTAAATCCCTGCCTAACATTAGTTCAGGAATTGCAGCTTTTTGGATGGGAGTTGGATTTTTATATCCTTTATTTTTTAAAGAGTTTAAGATCGATTGATTAAACCCAAAATCGAGAAATCCATTCTCACTATCATCTCCTTTCGATACTTCCAATAGTTGAGATTCAATTTCTTTTTTGTTATCTAAGTTCTTGAACTCAAGTAGGGAAGAATATTCATTCTGAGACTTTTCCTGCTCACTACCAGGAGAGTTACTATCTTTTTTTAAAGCCATTTTAAATGCCTAATAATCTTCTGATTAGGCATTCAACAAATATCTAAATTGACTTAAATTGTTGATTAGCCTTACAGAGCCGAATTATTAATCTAGCATCTTGGGGTTAAGATATTACTAATTTCTCAAAATTAAAATTTAATTTAAATAATATATATTTAAAGATTTTTTCGCTCTTGTAACAGCAGTATAAAATAGCCTTCTTTCAAAATTATCTCTGCAAAAGATATTTTGATTATCTTTTTTTTCTTTTACAGTATATTGTTTTCTTCCATAAT
>CACGHD010000023.1 GCA_902572825.1 uncultured Prochlorococcus sp.
TGATTTTAATTTTATATTATTAGGCCTACAAAAATTCATTTGCTTGAGACTGCATTTTCAACAATATGTTTAAAAAACCATTTGACCGAGAAGGAGTTAAGCTTGATCTCAAACCAGTATCTTCAATAAATTTCTTATCTATTTTAATAACCTCATCAGGTGTTAATTCATTTAAACCAGTAATTAAAAATGCTAATAGACCCTTGGTTATTAAGGCATCAGAATATCCTTCCCAAAATAATTTACCGCCTTTAATATTTGCCTTAACAAAAACTTCTGAAACACATCCCTTAACTTTATTTTCTTCAACAATAATTTCATTATCTGGTTCTTTCAATTTTTTGCCTAACCACAAAATGTATTCATATTTTCTTCTTGGATCTTCTGATTTCTTCAACTTTTCTACTAATTTTGACAAATTATTGTATTTTTCATGATTTTCCATTTTTTAAAACTATAAATTAATCGCTTTATCAGTTTTCTATTATACAAATATTTCTTTTTCTGTGATAAAGCCCGATAAAGGAATATCCCACTCAGCTTTGGTTAATGGAATCCTACTTACACAATTAGAAGTTAATACTCCAATGCATGGAACATTTCTCCAATCATTATCTCTCCTTAATCTATCAAAATAACCTCCTCCATAACCTAATCTTGTTAGATTTTTATCAACAGAAAGACATGGTACAAATATCATGCTTATCTGCAAATGACTTAATGAGGAAGAGTTTTTTGGACTTAGTATCCCCTCGGAATCTTTGGTAAGATGATTTTCGTCCCATGGATAAAATAACAACTCTTTTTTATCTTTACACCTAGGCAAAGCTAAAGTAAATTTTTTCTTAAGACTTCTTAAATCAACTTCATTTTTTAGGGGCCAATATATAGCTATATAACCAATATTTTTATATCCCTTAACAAATGAATCAATATATAATCTAACATTCTTCTCTACGTTTTCTCTTTGATTAAGAGGAATCCCATCTCTTAGTTTTCTAAACATATCCCTCTCCAATTTCTTATTTTCAAAGATCGTCATGTTAAATTTTCAGTTAAAGCCATCCTCATTTAGTTTTGTGAGTGCTATAGCCAATGCATCTGCTGAATCATCAGGTTTTGGAGGTTTGTCAAGATCTAAGTTATACATAACAGCATCAAGAATATCTTTCTTAGATGCCTTTCCAGACCCAGCAATTGTTAATTTTATCTGAGCAGGTGAATACTCACTAACATGAATTTTTTTAGAGGCCAATACCATCATTATCACTCCTCTAGCCTGCACCACACTAATGGTAGTGCTTGATCTGTAAAAGAAAAATTTTTCTACTGCCGCTGCAGTTGGTTTCCAATGATTTATTAATTCATTAAGATCTTTGAATATCTCATAAAGTCTATCTTCTTCTTTTTTATCTTTACCTGTCTCAATAATGCCGCAATCTAATAATATCTTTCTTTCATTTTCTATCTCAATTATTCCATAACCAACTCTAGCTAATCCAGGGTCAATCCCAATTATTCGCACTTTTATTACGCTTCAGCAGACAATTGAAATTTTGAAAGATTTTCTTTTTCATCTAAATCAAATACTTTACAAAAAGCTTGAATAACTCTTTCACCTGAATCAACTTGTTCTAAGGGATCTTTTCTAAGTCTATGTCTTAAAGAACAAGAAATAACCCGTGCTATGTCATCTTCTTGAACTTCAGTTCTGCCTTCAAATGCTGCAATTGCCCTTGCTGATCGATTTGTAACAATATCTCCACGTAAACCATCCACATCTAGTTCTCCGCAGATTGCAGAAATATTCAATCTTAAGTCATCGTCCATTTGAACAGAATTTAATATTTCTTGTGCTTTAATAACTTTTTGTTGAAGTTCATCCTGTTGTTTCTCAACACTCAATGAAAACTCATCAGGATTATCATCAAAAGAAGTTCTTTGATCAACAACTTGAACTCTTAATTCAGCATCTCTAACTGTCTTAACTTCAACACTCATTCCAAACCTGTCCAATAGTTGAGGCCTTAATTCCCCTTCTTCTGGATTTCCTGAACCAATAAGAACAAACCTCGCAGGATGTCGAACTGAGACCCCCTCCCTTTCAACTGTATTCCATCCGGAAGCGGCCGAATCTAAAAGCACATCAACTAAATGATCATCAAGTAAATTCACTTCATCAACGTATAGTAAACCCCTATTAGCTTTTGCTAATAGACCTGGCTCGAATGCCTTAATACCTTCGCTCAAAGCCTTCTCTATATCAATGGTTCCACAAAGCCTGTCTTCCGTAGCCCCTAAAGGCAAGTCAACCATAGGTACTTGTTTTTGAATACTCTCTAGATTTTCTCCTTGAGTAATTTTTTCCAAAACTTCTTTACTTTGTAAATCAGGATCGACTAGTGAACTATTATATGGATCGTCTTTAACAACATCGATTGCGGGCAACAAATCAGCTAAGGCTCTTATTGTAGTAGACTTTCCTGTACCTCTATCACCCATTATCATCACTCCTCCAATTCTTGGATCAATAACATTTAACAAAAGAGCCAATTTCATTTCTTCTTGACCAATTACTGCTGTAAAAGGAAAAACTCTTCTTTTCTTTGTTGTAGGCACAGTTTTAGTTTTCTAAAATATTTAAATAATCAGTAGATGTTACTTCAGAAAATGTTTTTAGTAAATATCTCTATCAAATTAAAACAAGAAGTGAACAATAACTAATCAAATTTATACTTACTTATTTTTTTTTTGAATTGTTCAAAAACCAGTTTATTTGATGGACAATTCCTCTTAAAACATTTATTTCGTGCATTGATGTATTTGCCCTCAAAATAAAATTCTTAAATTTACTTATTTTTGCCTTAGAGGTATGTTTTAAGAGATATCCAACTCGTAAAAGCATTTCCTCTATCTCCACAAATGTATCATGTACTTCTTTCGATGATGCTAAGTTAAAAACTCTTAATTCATTATCTAAATTCTTTTTAGAAGACTTATTTAATTCATACAAAACTATTGAAACAGCGTGAGAAAGATTTAATGAAGGGTTATCCTGAGAAGTTGGAATATTAAAAGTTTTATTTGCTAAAAGCAATTCATTGTTAGTTAAACCTCTATCTTCTCTTCCAAATATAATTGCTAAATTATTTATCTTCTTAAAAGATAAAGTCCAATCAAATATATCTTCAGAAGATACAAAAAATGAATCTTTATTTACATCAATCCTTCCACAAGAGGCTAGAACCAAATCACAATCAAAAACTGCTTTTTGAAGATCATCAAAAACCTTACAATGTTTAAGAAATTTTTGACCTTTAAGAGCCATTTTTCTTGCTTCTAAAGAAAATATGTCGCATTTAGGAGAAACAATTCTTAATTCATCAACTTCAAAATTACTGCATAATCTAGCTACGCTTCCTACATTTAAAGGGCCATTTGGTTCAACTAAAATTACCTTTAAATTAGAAAAATTTTTTTTCAAAATCATTCAAGGCTATGAAGATATTTTAATAAATTAGACATATTTACAGGATCAATTTCAAAACTTGGCATAGGAGGAGTCAGGCCTCCAGTAACTTGTTTTATTATCTCTTTATCATTCAAACGTTGCGTTATTGAGTGTAAGTCTGGGCCCACTAATCCTCTCGCTGTAATTCCATGACATCCAACACAATTTATCTTAAAAAGAGAATCTCCTTCCTCAGCAGAGCCATTAAGCTCAAGAGTTTCAATAATATATTTGTTATTGTCATGATGATTTACGAAAAATATTGAAAAACAAATCAACAAAACTCCAAATACAACAAAAACAATTTTTAAGAATTCTCTCTTAAAGTTTCTTTCTGCTGCAGTTGATGAAGATGTTGACACAAAAAATAGTCCCTATGTAACAATTGTGAATAAGGAATTCAAAAAAGGCAAAAAAATGATCGAGCCTCTTCTATGTGGAATTGTTTTAGGTTTAGTTCCAATAACTCTTCTTGGATTATTCGTAAGCGCATGGAATCAATACAGAAGAGGTTCAGGGATGCTGGACATTGATTAAAAATGTTAATCTTGATTGCCCATAATTTCGCACATCTATAGTTTCCCACAAAGTACTTTTTTTAATAAGTAGGTTTGGAGAATGTTCACAAATAACTGTTGAATCTTTTTTCAAAATATTACAATCAAATAATTGATTTAAAACTAATTCATGGAAATCCACATCGTATGGAGGATCTAGATAAACAAAATCAAATTTTAATTTGTTTAAATCCATATTTCTAGATGATAAGTTTCTCTCATAATTAGGTTTTGTCCATTTCAAAACGTCTTTACAAATAACTTCGATATCATTTCTCCTATTCTCTATATTCTCCAACGAGAGTAAATTTTCTAAGCAAATTTTTGAGTTGATTTTGTTTTTTTCAATTGCAATTATTTTTCTTGCCCCGTGATTATAGGCTTCACAAGATATTGCTCCTGTTCCACTAAATAAATCTAACCAGTTACTGTTTTCAACTCTGCTGTTCAGAATATTAAATACGGCCTCTCTCACTCTCAAAGTTGTAGGTCTTGTATAAGAATTATTTGGACTTTGGAGTTTTTTACCACCTATTAATCTTAAGTTAGTCTTCATTCCTAAGCATCTGTTATTGAATATTATTCAGCCATCTTCTCAAAAGTTTTTCACCCGTTTTCCCAGATTTTTCCGGATGAAATTGACAGGCCAGTAAATTTTCATTCTCAATCATTGCAGTTAATTTTTCAGAGCCATAATCAACCTGAGCTGCAATGATATTTAAGTCATCTGGGATTGCATGATAGGAATGTACAAAATAGACCCAATTATTTAATTCTTCGATCCCAAATAAAGTATTTTTTTTTGTAGGTAAAAGTTGGCACCAACCCATGTGGGGGATTCTTTGGTTAACAATATTGGGTATTTTTTGTATTTTTCCTTTTAAAATTCCCAGCCCTTGAACCTTTCCTTCATCACTAGATTCAAAAAGGAGTTGGAGACCTAAACATATCCCAAAAAAGGATTTCCCACTTTTAATCCAATTTTTCAGATCAGTTATTAAATCTGTATTTATGAGATTATTCATCGCTGGATCAAATGCTCCAACCCCAGGAAGTATTATCGCCTTACAAAGCTTGGAATCATTAAAGTTTTTAATTAATATAATTTCTTCTCCAAGACTTTCTAGAGATTTTGTTACGGAATGAATATTACCCATTCCATAGTCTATTAGTCCAATTTTATACAAAGCTTTTAAATTTATAAATGCTTAGTTAAAGTACTGGAAAGAGTTGCTTTTGGCACTGCCCCAACAACGGTATCAACCTTTTGACCTCCTTTAAAAATCATTAATGTAGGTATACTTCTGATTCCGTATTGACTGGCTACATTTGGATTCTCATCTGTGTTTAATTTAAAAACTTTAATTTTACCTTCAAAGTCTTTTGAGATTTCTTCTACAACAGGAGCGACCATCCTACATGGACCACACCATGGTGCCCAAAAATCAACCAATACTGGCAGATCACTTTGCAGTACATCTTTGTCAAATGAAGAATCAGTTACGGCTGGAGCTGATGACATAATTTAAGTATTCCTTTTTGAAAATTTAGCAGGCAATTCTTTTAAGTGATGATTTCATTACAGATTAAATAATATAAGTAACAAAATATCTAAAAAAGCCCGATTAATCGGGCGATTTAGTGTGTGAGGAGTATGGGGTTTCCCCCATCATTTAATAATAGCTCTTAATTAGAAAATTTTTCAAATTAATAATATATTCACTAAGGATTTATAATTTTGCTCTAAGTGAACTACTTCCCCATCCCAAGCTGCTGAGCTTTTTGATACACCTTACCTTCTGTAAGAAGCGATGGTGCTATAACTATTTCAACTTCTTGCATCTCTTTAATATTTTTTGCCCCAAGAGTACTCATTGAGGTTCTAATGGCTCCTAATAAGTTATGTGTCCCATCATCAAGTAAGGCAGGGCCTTTAATTATTCTTTCTAAGGATCCTGTAGAACCAACTTCAATTCTTGTGCCTCTTGGCAATATTGGACTTGGAGTAGCCATACCCCAGTGAAATCCTTTACCTGGAGCGTTTGAGGATTTAGCTATTGGAGATCCAATCATTACAGCATCTGCTCCACATGCTAAACATTTACAGATATCTCCGCCAGTAACGATTCCTCCATCACCAATAATAGGAATATAACGACCACTTTCTTTAAAGTAATCATTTCTCGCCGCACTACAATCAGCAATTGCGGTTGCTTGAGGAATTCCAATTCCCAATACTCCTCTTGATGTACATGCAGCTCCAGGTCCTATCCCAACCATCAATCCTGCAACTCCAGCATCCATGAGAAGTTTTGCAACTTCGTAAGTAACACAATTACCCGCTACAACTGGGACATTCATAGATTGACAGAGATCTTTAATATTTAAGGTTTTCTTACCCTCCATACCAAGATGTTCAGTGGAAACAACTGTTCCTTGAAGAAAAAATAAATCTATTTTGGAATTATTAAGTGTTTCCTTAAACTTAATGGCAGCTTGAGGAGTCCCACTAAAAGCTGCTATACCTCCTCTTTCTTTTACCTCATTTATTCTTTGTACAATTAATCCCTCCTTGACCGGTTCACGGTATATTTTCTGCATTAATGGAACAAAATCATGTTTCCCTACTGATGCTATTTGGTTCAATATTTCATCAGGGTTTTCATATCGTGTTTGTATGCCCTCCATATTAATAACCCCTAGGGAACCTAATTTTGTGAGTTCTACAGCTGTATTGACATCTACAACACTATCCATGGCACTAGCGACGATGGGGACTTCTCTTTTGAAATCACCTATTGACCAAGAAGGATCAGTTAAATCGTAATCAAGTGTTCTTCTACCAGGGACTAAAGCTATTTCATCGATGCCATAAGCCCTTCTGACTTTTTTATTTAAACCAAGTTCAATATTCACGGAAATTTTCTTTTATTCTGATTAAATTAACAACTAAAGGGGTAATAAGCCAAGGTTTATTCAAAAACAAAAGGTTTTATTTTGATTTATGTGTAAATGTGAGTATTTGGGAATTAAAAAAATCTTTTTTTTTATTCATTATGACGATCAGCGATTATTATTAAAGAAAGGATTTTTGTATGTCTGATATTTTAGATTCCGATAACTCAGGATTAAGCGAAGATAACGACCGAATTATTCAGACTGACCTAAGAAATGAGATGTCTCGCTCATACCTTGAGTATGCAATGAGCGTTATAGTTGGTCGTGCTCTTCCAGATGCAAGAGATGGACTAAAACCTGTTCACAGAAGAATTCTTTATGCAATGTATGAACTTGGTTTGACCAGCGGTAGACCATACAGAAAATGTGCAAGAGTTGTAGGAGAAGTACTTGGTAAATACCACCCTCATGGCGATACTGCTGTTTATGATGCTTTGGTTAGGATGGCCCAGGATTTCTCTATGAGGATGCCACTCATAGATGGCCATGGAAACTTTGGTTCTGTTGATAATGACCCTCCAGCAGCAATGAGATATACAGAATCTCGTTTACAGTCTCTTACAGATGAAAGTTTATTAGAGGATATTGAATCTGAAACTGTAGATTTCGCCGATAATTTTGACGGTTCTCAGCAAGAACCAACAGTTTTACCTGCTAGGATCCCTCAACTACTTCTAAATGGTTCATCTGGAATAGCAGTAGGAATGGCAACTAATATTCCACCTCATAACTTAGGGGAATTAATTAATGGTCTTAAATCAATAATCAAAAAACCTTCAATTGAAGATAGAGAACTTTTTGAAATAATTAAGGGTCCTGATTTTCCTACAGGTGGTCAAATCTTAGGCAGAGACGGTATTAAAGAAACTTTCAAAACAGGAAGGGGGTCAATAACTATGAGAGGGGTAGCAAATATTGAGCAAATTAAATCTATTGGAAGAGCAGAGAAAGATGCAGTAATAATTACAGAGCTTCCATTTCAAACGAATAAAGCCGCATTGATAGAAAGAATTGCTGACTTGGTTAATGAAAAAAAATTAGAAGGTATTTCTGATATTAGAGATGAAAGTGATCGAGATGGAATGAGGATTGTTATTGAACTAAAAAGAGATGCTTACCCACAAGTAGTTTTAAATAATTTATTTAAGTTAACGCCTCTACAAAATAACTTTAGTGCAAATATCCTTGCTTTAGTGAGAGGAGAACCCACAACACTTTCACTCAGAAAAATGTTAGACGTTTTTCTAGATTTTAGGGTTGAGACAATAAGGCGAAGAACAGCATTTTTATTAAAAAAGGCAGAAGAAAGAGATCATATTGTAAAGGGTCTTTTATTAGCCTTAGATGCTATGGATGAAATTATAAATCTAATAAGATCAGCGAAAGATTCAATATCAGCTCGAGAAAAATTACAAAACGATCATAAATTATCTTCAATACAGGCAGATGCAATTCTACAAATGCAATTAAGAAGATTAACAGCACTTGAAGCAGATAAAATCAAAGGGGAACATAAAGAATTAACCCGAAAAATAAATCAATATCAACAAATATTAAATAGTAAAGAACGAATTTTTGAAATAATTCTTGAAGAACTTAATAAAATCGATGAAAGATTCTCCTCTCCTAGGAAAACAGAAATACTAGATTTAGGCGGCGGATTAGATGATATTGATCTCATAGCTAATGACAGATCGGTAGTTCTATTAACTGAAGCAGGTTATTTAAAAAGAATGCCTGTTAATGATTTTGAATCTACTAGTCGTGGTTCAAGGGGGAAAGCTGGCACAAAAACTAAAGAAGATGATGACGTGAAATTATTTATAAGCTGTAACGATCATGATACTCTTTTGCTTTTCAGTGATAGAGGAATAGCTTATGCTCTCCCAGCATATAGGGTTCCTATGAGTAGCAGAACAGCAAAAGGAACTCCATCAGTTCAACTTCTCCCAATTCCAAGAGAAGAAAAAATAACTTCACTAGTTGCTGTGGATTCTTTTGTTGACGATCATTATTTATTAATGCTAACCAAAGCTGGCTTTATAAAAAGAACTGCACTTTCTGCTTTCTCAAAAATTCGCTCAAATGGATTAATAGCAATTAATCTTGAGGATGGAGATGCACTAACCTGGGTCAGATTATCAAAAGAAGGTGATAGTGTTTTAATTGGATCTAAAACAGGAATGGCGATTCATTTCAGACTAGATATCAATGAATTAAGACCACTCGGTAGAACAGCAAGAGGGGTTAAATCAATGAACTTGAGAGAAGGAGACAATCTAGTTTCTATGGATGTTTTAACATCTAATCTGGTTGATCAATTGGCTAAAATTGAAGATCTCACAGAAGTTCTTGATGATAATGTTGAGGAAAACTCTTCAGATGGTCCATGGGTATTAATCGCCAGTGCATTTGGACTAGGAAAGAGAGTACCTGTGACTCAGTTTAGATTACAAAAAAGAGCAGGGATGGGTTTAAGAGCAATAAAATTTAGAATTAAAGATGATCAGCTAGTATGTTTAAAGGTCCTTGGCGAGGGAGAAGAGTTACTACTTGTGACCGAAAAAGGTGTAATAGTAAGAACAAATGCAGATAAAATCTCTCAGCAATCTAGAGCAGCTACAGGAGTAAAATTACAAAGATTAGATGACGGTGATCATTTATCTGAAGTGGTATTGGTACCTCGTGAACAAATAGAGGAAAAAGACCAACCTGGCTCAGTTGAAAAAAATTAAAAGCCTTATGGTTAGCTAAATAATATGGAAATACTTGATATTTTAATTTTAGGTTCAGGTCCTGCAGCATTATGTTTAGCTTCAGAATTAGCCAAGCAGGATCTAAATATTAAGGGAATATCAACAAAATCTCCAAATGAAAAATGGGAGAATACATATGGTATCTGGGCCTCTGAATTAGAAGAGTTAGGGTTAGAGTCCTTGTTATCTCACCGATGGTGTAAAACAGTTAGTTTTTTTGGAGATGGGGAAAATAAAAAAGGGGATACCCCGACAAAACACAACTACGATTATGGTTTAATAAATCAAGAAGCCTTTCAAAATGAGCTTTTAAAAAAATGTAAAGGGATTGAATGGTTGAATGAAACAGCAAAATACATTAATGAAAAGAATAAACTATCTGAGGTAATTTGTTCTTCAGGTCTCAAAATAAAGGCAAGATTAGTTATCGACGCAAGTGGTCATAAAAGTAATTTTGTAAAAAGACCAGTTCAAAATGAAATCGCTCAACAAGCTGCTTACGGAATTGTAGGTAAATTTACATCACCACCTGTTAATAAAGAACAATTTGTTCTAATGGATTTTCGTCCAAATCATTTAAACAATGATGAAAAGTTATCATCTCCTTCCTTTCTTTATGCAATGGATCTTGGCAACGACACCTTTTTTGTTGAAGAAACTTCATTAGCTAGTTATCCTGCATTATCCCAAGAAAATCTTAAAAAAAGACTTTATAAAAGACTTAATAGCAAGGGTATTGAGGTAAGTGAAATTATTCATGAAGAGAATTGCCTTTTCCCTATGAATTTACCCCTCCCATTTAAAAAACAATTTGTACTTGGTTTCGGAGGGGCTGCAAGTATGGTTCATCCTGCATCAGGATACATGGTGGGATCTTTATTAAGAAGGGCTCCACTCCTTGCACAAAAATTAGCAATCTTTTTAAAAGAACCTCATCTAAGTTCACTAGATTTAGCTTCAAAAGGTTGGGAAATTCTATGGCCTTATGAGTTAACACAAAGGCATAAACTTTACCAATATGGTCTAAGAAGATTGATGAGTTTTGACGAAAGTAGATTAAGAAGCTTTTTCTCAAATTTCTTTAGATTATCAACCAATGAATGGGTAGGTTTTCTTACAAATACACTTCCACTTCCAAAACTAATTTACGTGATGAGTAAGATGTTTATAAATTCACCTCTAAAAGTAAAACTAGGAATGCTCAAGTTAAATTAATATTTTTATTTCCGCCAATCATCAATATTAATATTTGGGAAGACTTTGTCCTCTTCCTCAATATCTTCAAGGAATTTTAAGTTTATATTAGAATGATTTTTAATCATTTCAACCAATTTCCAGAACCTGAATAAGTGTCTTTCTATTCTCTCTTTTGCGAGCTCAGTAGTGGTTCCAGCTCTTAGAATAAAACTCCAATCAGAAGACTCAGAAAGAAGTAGTTCTCTTGCAGCTTGCTTGAAGATTCTTCTAGATAAATCATTATTAAAATTTTCCAAGCACAAATCTGCAAATGTTGAGCCTGCCTTTGTGATTTCTGGAACGATCCATGCATTTGCATCATTAATCCAGTAATTATGGTAACCACCTTGCCCCCAGCTTGATGGCGATGGATCACAAATCTGAAGATTTGGCTTTTGAATTAAGAATTCTTTTAAATTTGTAAGCTTAATTGAATATTTACAAGAGTTTTTTAATATATTTTCAATAAAAAAAGGTCCTTCATACCACCAATGACCAAATAACTCTGCATCAAATGGAGCTACCAATAATGGCTTAAAAGAAGAGGATAAAGTCAATTTTTCTAGCTGTTTGGATCGCGCGATAAGATAGGCATCAGCATGTTCTACCGCCTTATTTTTGGCTTCATTTTCAAGATAAAACTCTTTTTTCCCTAAAGAAATGTTTTCATTTGTAATCTTATGAAACTTTAAACCCAAAGGTCTTTTTGTTGAAATACCCTTCTTTTGGAGCTTTGAGAGAGGTAATTCCCACCCCAAATCTTTATGAAATTCCCTATAAACTTTGTCGCCCGGGAATCCATCCTTAGCAGACCAAACGGGCAAGGTTGACTCACTATCTCTCCCGAAAAATGCCACACCTTTTTTCGAGCAAATTGGAGCATATACACCATACCTAGGTCTTGGTGTGGAATTTAGAATCCCATGGCCATCTAAGATTGTATATCTAATTCCCGAATTAAATAGTATTTCATCTAAACCTTCATAATATGCGCATTCAGGTAACCAAATACCTAAAGGCTTTGTTTCAAAAATATTTTCATGGCTCCTAATGGCTGTATTAATTTGTCCTTTGATAGTTTCAGGATTCTCCCTTAGAATTGGTAAATATCCATGAGTAGCAGCACAGGTAAGAATATCCAAATTTCCAGAGTTATTTAATACCCTAAATTTCTCAATTAAATTTCCAGAACAATTTTGCCAATAGAGGTATTTATCATTAAGATTTTTCATTAAAAATGCAGAGGCATTTTTTTCTTCTATTGGCAGTTCGTTTAGGAAATCATTCCTTGTTTTAATCCAGCTTGGGAAAGTTTCTTGAATTTGTTTATTATTTAGAAGTGATAATAATGTTGGAGACAAACTTATAGTAAGTTTTGTATTTTCAGGATTTTCATTTTTGGAAGATTCTATTGATTGTAGTAGTGGTATATAACATTCAAGAATCGCCTGAAATAACCAATCCTCTTCTAAGGAATTTTTTTCATTTTTTCTGACATAAGGTAGATGAGCATGTAAAACTATCGCTAACTGACCTAAAACATTTTTTTGGGGGTATCGCCCATTCATATTTTTTATAATTTATGCCTGAAATTCTATAAAAAATCAAAATTAACCTTTTATAGAAGGAAGCTTTGATCCTAAAAGAATACTTTAATAATTTAAGTATTTCATTTTTTTCTTCAGAATTTTAACCAATATTGTTTAAGTTATAAGTCTGCAGCAAAATTTTTTTTGATCTAAATCTAGTCAATTTTTTTTAATTAGCTTAATATAAGACTAGGACATTACATCTTATGTCAAAAGATCCTGGAAGAATTTTGATATTTGATACAACTCTTCGAGATGGAGAGCAATCTCCTGGTGCAAGTTTAAATCTTGAAGAAAAACTGGCTATAGCCCATCAATTAGCAAGATTAGGGGTAGATGTTATTGAGGCTGGATTCCCTTTCGCAAGTCCAGGAGATTTTAAAGCTGTTAATAAAATTGCCAATGCCGTAGGGAAAGAAAATGGGCCTACAATATGCGGTTTAGCTAGAGCGTCTAAAGGAGATATAAAAGCATGTCACGAAGCAGTAAGTCCAGCTCCGAAAAAAAGAATACATACTTTTATTGCGACAAGTGATATTCATCTTAAACATAAACTTAAAAAATCTAGAAAAGATGTTCTTCAAATAGTTCCAGAAATGGTTAATTATGCAAAATCATTGGTTGATGATATTGAGTTTTCTTGTGAAGATGCATCAAGGAGTGATCCTGATTTTCTATACGAAGTGATTCAACTAGCAATTTCAGCAGGAGCGACAACAATAAATATCCCCGATACTGTTGGATTTACAACTCCCAGTGAATTTGGCAAACTAATTGCTGATATAAATAAAAATGTTCCCAATATTGATGAGGCTGTAATATCGGTTCATGGTCATAATGATTTGGGTTTAGCAGTAGCCAATTTTCTTGAGGCAGTAAAAAATGGAGCAAGGCAACTAGAATGTACTATTAATGGAATTGGTGAAAGAGCCGGGAATGCCTCGCTGGAAGAATTAGTCATGGCTCTGCATGTTAGGAAAAGTTTTTTTAATAGTTTTTTCAAAAGAAATCCAGATTCACCAACTCCTCTTACGGCTATAAGAACAGAAGAAATAACAAAAACCTCTAGACTTGTTTCCAACCTTACTGGAATGACTGTACAACCTAATAAAGCAATTGTGGGAGCTAACGCTTTTGCACATGAGTCAGGCATCCATCAAGATGGGGTTTTAAAAAACAGACTAACTTACGAAATTATCGATGCAAAAACTGTTGGTTTGAGTGACAACAAAATTTCTTTGGGGAAACTTAGTGGAAGAAGTGCAGTTAGAGCAAGATTAGAAGAGATGGGATATGATTTGAATCGAGAAGATTTAAATGATGCTTTTGCCCGTTTTAAGGATTTAGCTGATAGGAAAAGAGAAATTACTGATAGAGACTTAGAAGCAATTGTTAGTGAACAAGTTCAACTCCCAGAAGCCAAATTTCAATTAAGTCTTGTACAAGTAAGTTGCGGTAATGCATCTAAACCTACTGCTACCATTTCGCTTTTAAACACAGAAGACAATACTGAGAATACTGCTGTATCAATAGGAACTGGACCCGTTGATGCAGTATGCGAGGCTTTAAATAAATTAGCTAAAGTTCCTAATGAATTAATTGAATTTTCTGTTAAGTCAGTAACAGAAGGAATTGATGCTTTGGGCGAAGTGACCATAAGAATAAGAAGGGATAATAAAATATATTCTGGTCATTCTGCTGATACGGATGTTGTAGTTGCTGCAGCTAATGCTTACGTTAATGCCTTAAATAGACTTGTCTTTTCTGAGAAAAAAAATTCAATTCATCCACAATACGATACTTTAGAAAATTCTGATAATACAGTTATATCTAATCCTGCAAATTAAATTATTTCTTAGGATTATTAAGTAGCATTATAAAATAGTCTGTTAATACTGTAGATTGAATTGATAGTTAAAGCAGTAAATAATGAGAGAAAGGTTACTTGGATATTGGGCACTTTCGTGGGTTGGCTTAATCGGCAACATTATTGCACTTCCAATCATCGCATTAATAATAAGTTATGGGCCTCCACTAAAAGTTGCAAATATAACTCTGGCCATAAGTCTTGGATGGCCTGCTGCGATTGTTGGAATAGTTTCTTCAGCGGCTCTTTTAGCAGAGAAAAAATGGGGAGTAACTTTAACTCTTGTTTCTCTATCAATGGTAATTTCTGGTATGGGTCCTTATTCAGTTGTAAGACTCATAACTCTTCAAGACATTTTTGGAATTGGTGGGTTTACTCTTTTAACAACATTATTAAGTACGTTAGCTCTTCTATATTGGTGCAATCCAAAACATCGTAGAAGTATAAGGCTTTAAATTAAGAAAAAGTATTATTCTTGCTAGTTGGATATTGAATTCTTCTATGTCTAATTCTTTTCCACACATTCAAGAACGACCTTTTTATTAAAAAAATTTCTCCCTTCGACAAATTACTATCATCTAATTGGCCATCTATTTGACGTGAGTAGATAATTTTAGATATTGTTTCCAAAGCTTCTTTATCAGATGCATTAATATTCATAGCTCTTAGTGCTGCTTCACATCCATCTGCAAGCATTAAAATAGCCGTTTCTTTAGACTGTGGAATAGGGCCTTTATATCTAAAATAATTTTCATTAATATCTAGATTTTTTTCTTTAGCTTTTTGAAAAAAATATCCCATTTTTAGAGTACCTTGATGTTCTGGAATAAAATTGGCAATCGGTTTAGGCAATCTATTTTTCCTTGCATACCTCAATCCTTCATCAACATGTGCTTGTAATACTTCTGCGCTTTTAATAGGATCATCTATTTCATCATGAGGATTCTTTGAACCATCTTGATTTTCAATAAACCAACTAGGTGCATGCAATTTGCCAACATCATGATAAAGTGCACCAGTTTTAATTAGATCAATATCTCCACCAATCATTCTTGTTGCCTCCTCTGCTAAACCACATATAAGTAAGGTGTGTTCAAAAGTACCGGGGGCTTCAAGAGATAATCTTCTAATGAGAGGTTTCTCTTTATCAGCCAATTCGAGTAATCTTGCTTTAGTTAACAATCCAAAAATCGATTCAAAAATAGGTATAAATAAAATGGTAAAAAGCATTACTATTGCCAATAGCAAGGAATCAGAAAATATATCCCCATTTGCCAAAACAAAACCTTGCTTATTGATAAGAATTTTATCTTTACCTATCAATATCCATTGACTCAAGAACGATCCTATAGGGATAAAAATTGATAGTTGAAGTAACTGAGCTCTACTTCTTATTCTTCCCCCAAGAAGGGATACTACTGAAGCACAAATTAATAAAATAAAAAATAAATTATTATTAATTGCAATTTCTGGGTCAGGCCAAATAAGACTCGTTATTGATACCCAAGTCAAAGCCGTAATGCTTCCCATTCCTTGAGATATTATTAACGCAGGTGGAATTATCATAGATAATGGACTTATGGTTGAAACTAAGACTAATTTTGTAACTTGTACTACTAAAAGAAGAGTAATGATCAAGAAGATCTGTCTTGAAGAAATTGTGGGATTCTCTTTTTTTGAAACTAATACCAAAACTCCAGAACTAATAAGAATTTCAGTAAAGGTCAAAAACCAAGAAAAAATATCTGCGATATTTAAAGGCGTGATAAGAAGTAATTTATAAGAAGAAATTATTGATATTAAAATGCATACTAAAAAAATTATGAGATTGTCTATTCTTGAAATTTTAATTGGTTGTTTTACTGGGACTTGACTTCGTCTCCAAAGATAAAACAATTTTTTTAGGGTAGTTATGATGTTTTGCACAGAATATAGATAAATCTATTTGAATAATTTAAGATTATAGGCATGCTAGGTGTAAAAAGGAGATGTTTTTCTAAATGTCATTAAAATTAGACGGTAAAAAATTATCTCTTGAAATTGAAGAAAGATTAACTGATTATATCTCTAATAATAAAATAATTGCAAAAAGGGCTCCCGGTCTAGCTGTAATAAGAATAGGTGAAGACCCCGCGAGTGGTGTTTACGTTAAAAACAAGGAAAAAGCATGTTCAAGGATTGGAATAAAGAGCTTTATTTTTCATCTAAAAGATAGTGTAGAGCAAAAAGAAGTTGAACAATTAATAATCAAACTTAATGCTGATAAGAATATTGATGGAATGTTACTTCAACTTCCCATCCCAAAGAAGTTTGACGAGCAAAAACTGATTAGCCATATTAATCCAAGCAAAGATGTAGATGGACTAAATGAGATAAATATCGGCAAACTAGTAAAAAATGAGCCTGCGATGAGATCATGCACACCAGCAGGAATTATTAATTTATTAAGATCCCAAAATATTACAATTGAAGGTAAGAAAATTGTTGTCATAGGAAGAAGTTTGCTTGTTGGTAAACCCCTATCGCTTATGTTGTTGAATCTAAATGGCACGGTAACAATTACTCACTCTAAAACATTTAATTTGAATAAAGTTTGTAGAGAAGCCGACATTCTAATTGCGGCTGCGGGAAAACCCAATCTTGTAGATTCGAGTTTTGTGAAAGAAGGAGCAATAATTGTTGATGTAGGAATACATAGATTAAAAAGTTCTGATAAAAATCAAACCAGATTATGTGGCGATGTATTATTAGAAGATGTCATTTCTAAAGTATTTGCTTACACACCTGTACCAGGAGGTGTTGGACCAATGACAGTAACAATGTTACTTGTAAATACTATTTTTAGCTGGCAAAAACAATTTGGTTTATCATCAACTCTTAATGACCTTTTGCCATAAAATCCAAGATGAATTTTTTTTTACTGAAGGTATAAAATGACTGAAGTTATAAATAGTATTTCTGATTTTGAAAAATATCTTAAAAAAACAAAAAAGGTTGTAGAAGAAGCACTTGATTTTTCCTTGGGTCCCGAGAATCCAGAAATATTAAGAGAATCAATGAGATATTCCCTTTTAGCTGGGGGCAAAAGAATACGTCCAATTTTATGTTTAGCTTCTTGCTCATTGGCTGGCGGAGAACCATCTCTTGCAGTTCCTACTGCGGTAGCAATAGAAATGATCCATACAATGTCCTTGATTCATGATGATCTGCCCGCCATGGATAATGATGACTTGAGGAGAGGTAGGCCGACAAATCATAAAGTATATGGAGATGCAATAGCTATTCTCGCAGGCGATGCTTTATTAACAAGGGCCTTTGAAATGGTCTCTTTAAGAAGCCCTGGAGTCGATCCAAATAGATTATTAAATGTAGTTGGCGAATTATCCCTAGTTGCTGGTGCACCAGGCCTAGTCGGGGGGCAAGTTGTTGATTTGGAATGCGAAGGTAAAGAAGTCGACCTTGAAACTCTCGAATATATTCATCTTCACAAGACTGGGGCTTTATTAAAGGCCTGCGTCAGAACAGGTGCGATGATCGCAGGAGCTAACGAAAAACTATTACAAGCTCTGACAACATATGCAGAAGGAATTGGTTTAGCCTTCCAAATAATAGATGATATTCTTGATTTAACTTCCAGCAGTGAAAAGCTTGGTAAAACTGCCGGCAAAGATCTTTTAGCTGACAAAACTACCTACCCTAAATTACTAGGAATGGAGGAGTCAAAGAAAAGAGCATTTGATTTAGTTGAAAAAGCAAAAAAAGCAATTGAACCTTGGGGCTCAGATGCAAAGTATTTAATATCGTTAGCCGACTTTATTACAAATAGAGACAGATAATTATTTTTAACTTATGTCTGAGTTTTTTTACTTTTTTAATAATTCAGTTCTTTTCTGGAGCCTATTATCCTGTCTGCTAGCTCAATTTTTTAAAATTGTATTCAATTTCTTTTCAACTGGAGAGATAAGATTTGGAATTATGTTCGAGACGGGTGGTATGCCCTCTAGTCATTCCGCCTTAATAACTGGCGCTGCATCTGGCATAGGTTATGAATTAGGATTTGATAGCTCAATATTCGCATTATCAGTTGCTGTAGCACTTATAGTTATGTATGACGCAAGTGGTGTTCGAAAATCAGCTGGGATTCAAGCTGCAGAGATTAATAAACTATCAAAAAAACTAGACCCTCAATCTGAATTACTGTTAAAAGAAACTTTGGGTCATACGAAAATTGAGGTCATAGTGGGGAGTTTTTTAGGACCATTAATCACTTTGCCCGGAATGTTTTTTTTAGGTTCTCCTCTCAAAATATTTAATTTGATAATAAATTAAGAATTCTTTGAAAAAGTAATTTGGGTGGCCTCTATAAAGTTTTTTGCGGCTTCTGGACAACTTGGCAAATGTAAGTGGATCCAACTTGCATGTAATTTTTCATCAAAAAAGCCTTCATTTTTGTATTCGGTTTCCCAAGATTTAATTTTCCATGGGGAAGAAAGGTTCTTCTGATGCTCAGCTTTTCCAGAATCAATTTCAGAAAAATTATTTTCAATTTCCCAATAATGAAATTCATGTCCTCTAATTAATTGATTTTGTTTAATGATTGGAGTATCTTTTAAACCCTCAATGTATCTATAACCTACTGAAAGTTTACTTTTTTTTGATCTAAAAGGGAGGATACCACTCATTTTATGATTATTACCATTTTCATCTTTTATGAAGTCTCCTAAAATCATCATCCCTCCACACTCAGCATATATAAATCCATTTTTGCGGAATTTCCTTAACGAATTTAAGCTTTTTGTAGAGTTACTTATATGATCAGCATATTTTTCAGGGAACCCTCCAGGAATAATTAAAGAAGAAGCCTCATTAGGTATTTCTTCATCATCAAAAATACTCCATGAAATCAATGGTATGCCTATTTCACTCAAAAACTCCTTAGTTTCAGGGTATTGAAAATGAAAGATTTTATCTTCTGCAATTGCGATAGGTTTACTTTTGTCTATTTTAAAATCTTTAAAAATGAAAGAATTAAACATTTTCTTTTGAGGAGATTTCAGAAATTTAATAAGAGAAAATACATCCAGATTTCTTTCGGCGAAATTTGCAAAATATTCAACATCAATTTCTTTTCCATTATCCATTGGAGATATCAAACCTAAATTAGATTTGTTTAAAGTTATTTTTGAATCAGATGGTAAAAAACCAAGAATTTCGATATCTTCATTTTTAAAAACTTCTTTGATTAATTTTTTATGTCTATCTGAATTAACGTTGTTAAATATAATTCCTGCTATTGACAAATCACTATCGAAATCTCTAAAGCCTCGAATAGTAGCCAAAAGAGAAGCTACTTGACCTCTAGCATTAACAATAAAAATTATTGGAGCATTAAGAAGTTTAGAGATATTTGCTGTACTGGAATAGGTTGTTGACCCTAGGCCATCAAACAGACCCATTGCTCCTTCAATTAACGAGAATTCATATTTCAAAGAATGTTTAAAAAAACTTTCTTGAACCCATTCCTCGCCACTTAAAAAAATATCTAAATTCCTGCAAATAGGTTGGCCTATTGAGCTGAGTTGTTGTTGATCAAGATAATCTGGGCCAACCTTGAAAGTTTGTATTTTTATACCTTTTGAGAACGCCCAACAAGATAGCAAAAGAGATAAAGTAGTTTTCCCGCTATCAGTAGAAGGAGAAGATATTACACAAGGCATCTATTAGTTATGCAAGCCATTAAAAATTTGAAGAGCTATTTTAATAGAATTTTCAAAAAGAGGGCTGGTATTACCTCTACTACTTCCCAATAATTTACTAACATCGTACTCTGATGTAGAAAAAGAATTTGGAACAACTTGTTCTATTAAGTCCATATTAGCCATTCCCCCTGCTTCAAGTCTCATACATTCCACTGATTCACAGCCAAGTATTACACAAGTGTTATTTTTCTGAACCTCACTAATTTTTGAAATCAGCCTCAATCCAATAACTTGTCCTAAATGAATACTTGGATTTCCCAAAGATAAGGGATTAATTGTTGTAGAAATTATTTCGCCATTAATTCTTTCAAACTCTATTTTTGTTGATTCTGTATCCCTTTCAACTCTTAGAAAAGACCAACCAAGTTTATCGCTAATCCATGAAATCAAAAACAACGCTTGAATAATATGATCTCCTGCGATATCAATGTCAATATCAGTAATATGATCTAAAATTTCTCTCCTCGAAGGCGGATCAAAAATCATTGCCAATGATTCCCTCCAATTTTTCAATCTAACCCAATTCAAATCATTAATAGCTTTATTTGAATTATTTAATTGATCTAAAACTTTTAAACATCTTTGAGGCGATCCAAGAGCAGTATCAATTATTAACCTTAGACCATGATCAGTGAAATATTCGAAGATTTCAGGCGACTCATCCAAGCTTCCATTCCACCACAACCATGAAGGTAATTCATCAATAGATAATTTATCAATTATTTTTAATCCTTTATTAGATATTGAGTCCGAG
>CACGHD010000024.1 GCA_902572825.1 uncultured Prochlorococcus sp.
TGATCTTTCGTTTTCATAATCTTTTATATCAGTATCCAATTCTGATAAATCTGCTTTTTTTCCCGAAAGATATAATTCCATTTGTTTCGCATAGTTTGCTGATTCAATCCGACTATTGAATGAAGCATTACAAAAAAGAATACTTCCAAATTTTTCATAATCCGCATAATCCCTATTCGCAGCATATTCAGCATTTGCCCTTTTCTTATCTAATGCTTTATATTCCAAATCTTCAATACTAGGTTTTGGACGGAGTAAGAATGCTTTATATTCCAAGTCCTCAATAGTAGGACGGAGTAAGGATGAATTCGCTCGTGCATTTAGATATGCAATAAGACAAACAAAAACAAGAACAACAGCAAATACTCTAATTAACCAAGTGTTAGTTTTATTCATTAATTAATTACAAGTAGTAAGCGTTTAATTTAAGCAACAAGTTCGATCGAATATACGGTATCTCTACAGTTATTTTTTTTATCCCATTCCTTTGCGAAAGGAGATTCCATCTCTGCACCTAATTTTTCTAAGTCAGTACAGTTCATTAATAAATGAGATTTGTGTTCGTTGACTTTTACAAACTCATAGTCAGTTACAAACTCCTTGCACATTTCTTCAAGAAATAATGTCGTCACATCATTTTTAAATTCTTCAAATGTACAGCTAAAAGTAGAAATGATAAGAGTGTTCATAAAAAAAGGAGCTAATTGCTCCTTATCTTAGATCTACTGTCAATCGCAATCTATGAGTAGACGTTGGCAACTATTGGACCAGCTTCTTCATCAGTAAATACGGGTGTGGTTTCCCAATTTAGAAATTCACCCCATTCAGCGGCATGTTGATATATTGCTTTTGGATCATCAGTCTTTAAAACTATCCAACCCTCTAAAGATCCGGGCGCATGATATCTTCCAATCATCTCAACTCCAGGATAATCTCCTCCTCCACTAAGAAATTTTTCTGCGCCTTTTTGATGATATCCGGCCTTAAATGACCAATGCTGAACGTAAAGCATTTTATTTTTTAATTTTTATTGGCTTTCTATTACTAGCAAAAAAAATAATTCCTGAAAATAAATATTGTTAATTACCTCTTTTTTAGATCGACTGATGATGAATTATATATTTATACCCTACGATCGAGTGCTCATAGGGCACTAGGTTGCTTGTGAGCGAGATTTGAGCGAGGATTTGCATAGCCTTGCATAACTTTGCAACCTCATGTCGTTAAGTATCACTAGAAATAGCTATTAAATATAGAAGTTTTCTTCCAACCCTCAGCTAGTAATTTTTTATATTCCTCCCTGGCACTTTCTATAGTCTCTACCCTGCTGCCTCTCATAACTGGTTTACTACTTCTCTTATACACACACCCATAAGAAACCATCATTGCATCAATACTAGGACTAGGCTTTGATACATCCTCAAATGGTTCAAATACTTTTATCCTCGATCTGTCCTTATTGATAAGAGCAAATTTCTCCATTACTACTTATATGTGTTGAGTAATGCTATATAAATTCCCAACAATATGAATATTGACATACCTACACCGATAACTTCATTTGGTTGATTATTCCAAAGCTCCTGAAAATATCCCATAAAAAATTCACGCTCTAGTTAAGAATACTAAAGAAAATAATTATGGAACGAATAGAAAAGTATTACGAAGAAATTGGGAAGATAATAAAAGATTTAACTTTCTCTTATCTGGACAAACGAGGTGAGCTTTGGGATGATAGAAAAAAAGAATGGAAGAAAATTTGATTAATAAATTGGATGACACTTCTTGGCAGAAAGAGTTCTTGGATATGAAGCCACATTCAACCTCAGATGTAAGACTTCTAATGCAAGGTGCAAAAGGATTCAGAGATGCTTGGCACTTAGGTTCTCTGCATGAGGAATACAAAATCATGAAACGTCGAAAGCACCAACAACAGCAGTAACTAAATAACGAATACCAAAATACAAAAAGCCTTATTAAGTAACAAGCTTAAGGTTTTAGAAGTAAATTTCATAAACAAAAAAAGGGCGTTAGATTCGCCCTAAATAAAAAAGCTTGATAATCCCCATCACCCAGCTCTTTTAAAAAATCCTAGCACTATATATGGTGTTTGTAAGTAATAAAAATTACCTATCGATGGGGTTGTTTGTTCCTTTTTAATTTGTAATGATAGAAATCCCCATCATCCAGGCTCGCAAGAGTCTTTTTTTTTGCCTTTAAAAACAAATATGTGAAGAATTCAAAAAGCAACATATACATATAACAGTCTCTCTAGATACACAAAAAATCCATCACAAAGTATTAGGATACTTTTAATAAAGGTAAGGTATTCAATATGTCTCTAAAGAATCAAACAAATGATATTTATCCATGGGATTGTCAACTAGGAGATGATAATTTCCAATTAGAACCTTGGATTCTAGAGAAAGGAAAAGAATTTATCTCTATTGAGAAAAATATAGATAACAAAGGTTTTTTTTATTTACAAAAGAATAAGGAGAAACGTCTTTCTCTTAACTCTTTACAAATAAAATCGACTTATAATCAATTGATGAATTTTGGATATAAGTTGCGAATAAGCGAGCTTTAATTTTATTTTGATTTGTAGTAATAATCTTCAGAATCGCAAAGTAATAACTAATTATTTCTATTAAATTTATTGTATTTTTTATTGTTGGGCCTGTCTCTTTTCTCAGCCTCATTGACCCTTATCTCTCTTCCCATCCATTCAACATCTTGAAGATCATCAATAGCTTTTTTTTCAGAATTATGGTCACTCAAATCCACAAAAGCAAAACCTCTTTTTCTGCCTGTTTCCCTGTCGAGGGGTAAATAACATTTCTTTACTACTCCATAATTACTAAAAAGTTGTTCAAGATCTGCAACCTCAGTTTCCCAAGATAAATTTCCAATAAAAATAGTCATTTTTTTTGTCCTTGTGTAATATTTTCGAATAGTTAGCAAGGACCAGCGATAAAAGACCAATACAAGATACTACTTTATTTACAATAACTCTTGGTAGATGAGATTCAGTATTAATAGACCTAACCGTTAATAAATAAGTTATTTGCCTCTTATTTTAGATCGACTGTCAATTCTTAAAAACGTATTTCTTCTTGAGATATTGATTCAGGAAAACCAAGCCTTAATTATATCTCCAATTATTTATTACCTAATTAACTGAAAATTCTAATCTTTCTACAACAAAATCAAAAGCATTCTCTAAATCTTTTGTATTGAATCTTGAATAGCTTTTCAAATGAGTTTCAAGATCATGTCCCATTGCATCAGCTATCTGTTTTGGTGATCTATAAGTTCCATTTTTGTTGATCCTATTATGGGCAACATAGGCGTATCTATGCCTGAAAGAATAAGGTGTGCATTCTTGTCCTTCAATTTCAGCTTCCTTGCAAATAGACAACCAAACATTCTTTGGGCTTCTATCTCTTAACTGTTTTCCTAATCTATCTGCTCCTCGTCCTTTAGATATTTGAGGAAGAAGTTCTCCAGCAGCAAATCTCTGCTGCAAAGTAAGACACCAATCAAAAGGATTTCCATCTATATCTAAAACAAATAAAGGAAATAATCTTCTTCCATTTATCTTAGAATTCGATTTCTTATAAGTAGTCCAAAGTTCTGTTTTATTATTTTTTAGAACTAAATATCTAAGTTCCTCAGGCCTTAATCCATATACGGCACAAAGCTGAGTTGCAAATTGCCATTTTGCTGCATGCTCATTATTTGCGAAGGCATCAACCAATCTTCCAATCTGGGAATCTGTTAATGGATAACCCACTCTCTTTTCTGTAGTTACTTCTTCTTCAGCTTTATTAAAAACTGGTGGTCTCCAATATGATGGAAAGTCTTCTCTCTCAACGCACCAATTTAAAAATCTATTAAAAGCTAATCTCATATGTCTTCGCATGGTTGTCCCTTTAGCCCATCCTCTTTTTTCTAAATTTTTACCATGTTGATATTCATTACTGACTTTATCCCATAATCTTTTCCCATTTTGAGGTCTTGCCTTTGATCTCTTTACGTAAAAGAAAATTGCTTTAATTACAGGAAGATGCTTCCTTTCCCAGGTATTTTCTTGAATAGTGTGTCTATTAGAATTTCTTTAATTCTCGAGAGCCATATCCCAATCCAGCTCAAATCTAGAAGATGATTTCTGTGAAATATCAAAAGCAGCCTTTAAAGAAATATTGGATTTATAGTTTTGATAAGTGTCTGCAGCAGTTTCTATAAGTTTCAAAGCCTCTACCCATTGATCTTCTTGCCATTTGTATGGAAGGTTTATTGATAAAAATCCTGATGCTTTTTTCCCATATAAAACACGAATATTTCCTCTATCAGGTTGAACAGTCCAACCAGTTCCAACAGAGACTTTAATTGCTCTTCTAAATACTTTTATCCAAGAGTTAGTTTCTGCCACAAAGCGTCCGAGTGCTCCCCTTTTATTCTACGCAAATCCGTAGAAATATAACCCTACCCAGGCAAAAGTATGCAGTCTCGTGCAGTCTTATGCAGTCTATGATTGAAGTTATAGCTGAGATAACAGAGTCTCACTAATTGCGTGTTAGTGCTTTGGGAGCACTAGGTCGCAGGTTCGAATTTTGTCGCCCCGACCATTTAATAGCAATGGATCCAAGCCCTAGTTATTTCATTGTCTGAAGTATCTCAAACGTACATAAAGAGCTAGATATAGAGCTAGTTTCAATTAGAACTGATTAGCTCTAAATTTGGTGCTCTATTTATATGTATTTTATGAAAACAAATCAAAGTCTAAATAATCATAAAGGGTAGTGTGTAATGCCATGATGGATCAAAACAAAAGTATCCTCCAATCGAGGAACTTACGTTAAAAATGGCAAGTTAAATTTTGCATTATATTTTTTACCAAAATTTAAATATGTTTTCTTTTTCTACGATATTTCCACAACTATTTGTATTTTCAGCTTTTCCTGGATTTTCGCTATTAAGAGATCTTAAAATATCAACGATTGAGATCGCAAAATTTAGGTTCTGAGCTCTACCTTCGTCTCCAGGTAAACTCCAAGTATTAACTCCAACCACCTCACCATTACTATTAACTAATGGTCCACCACTATTACCAGGGCTTATAGCTGCATCTGTTTGTATGAGAGTAACGTAATATGGGACAACATCTTCTAAATCACTCGATGGTTGTCTTACAGCACTTACAATCCCTCTAGTAACTGTTCCTGCAAGGCCAAGAGGAGATCCAAGAGCAATTACATTTTGACCAGGTCTTGGATATTTACTAAAACAAAGTGGGAGCGCTTTTGAGTTTTTAATATTATTTGCTTGTATTAATGCGAAATCAAGCTTTGAGTCTACATAAATAACTTCACCTTGATCTTTCAGACCATCATCTCCAGAGATAGTGAATTCTTTATCGCCACCGGCTACTACGTGCATATTAGTAACAATCAGTCCTTCATTATTAATAAAAAAACCACTCCCTAATCCTGAATCTCCCTCTAATTTGACTACTGAAGGAAGAGTCATAGATGCTATTTCCTCTACATTAAGTTTTTTTGAGCTGATCGAGGCTCGAGCTATTTCATATTTAGGTTTGTTCCACTCTTTTGTATCCTTCTGGAATAATAATTTTAAATTTTTTATGGTCTCTTCTCCAATAGGAATAAATTTATCTGCCAAACCACTATTTGGAATAGCCTTAATTTGCAAATTAATTGATTCATTCTCACCCATATTCTTTATTTTTTTCGCAAATCCAGAGGGGAACTGAAATTCACCTCTACTTCCTCTTAATCTAAACCTCTTTTCTCCAACAAATATCTCTATAAAACCTGGAAAATCATAATATTTAGCACTCTCATAAGTACATGTCCAAAAACCACAACCACCCCAAGTCAATATTCTTCCTTCTAATTTGTTGGTATTCCATTTCGTGACATAACTTTTAACTGCTCCAGTACTAAAATCAGAAACATAATCTCTGTCAAAAATTGTTAATTCATAAGAATTTCTAAGAGATGATTTGTATTTTATAATTTTGGACCAAGCAATCTTAGGATTTTTCTTTTTCCAATCAACATCTTTTTCATATTCAATAACTTCTAAACCTGTATCCTCATCAATAACTATATTTCGCAGGTATTTCTCAGTACATCTTTTTTTATTTTTGTGAACTGGAGAATCACAATTAATCTTTACGGCTAATACTTCTGGAATATAAAAAGAACCTAACCCAAAAAGAATTACTATAGATATAAATTTTCTCATCAATTAGATTTTTCTTTCTATTGATATTATCTGTATTTAATTTAATTGTCCCTCTTTTGTTAAGAGGAGATTAATCAGACAAAAAGTCAATTTAGAAAATAGAACTAGCAGTAAGTCTCAACTAATAATATATTCCCCTAAAAAGTAGAGTGTCCTAAAAGTTCCCAAATAATATATTTAGTATTATCTAGTATGTACTCATCTTTTATGTTTGTGATCAACTTTATTCAATAACTTTTTTTATAATTTTTTCAAAAAATAATTAAATGATGTAATTTAAAAATCTTTAAAATCTTTGATACATATTCTTAAGAACTCCTAATGTTTTTTTGTTTGAAATCAGTTTTGACAAAATTAGATCTCTTGATTTAACTTTTATTTCTGATTTAATTTGTATTAATTTATTGTCATATGAGTTTCTATAGACCCATAAAAACTTTTTTAATTCCTCTAAATTATTTACTCCAGCATTATCAATATATTTTGATGCAACTTTAAAAGTGTTTTTAAAATTTACGGGTTGATTTTCTAAAATATAAACTTTAGCAAAATTACCAATTAATAAGTCATCAAAAATATTTGATTTTATTGCTCTCAATAGACTCTTTCTAGGAACATGAAATATGAAAGGACTTTTTGCCTTGTAGAACTTTTGATCAGGCGAAACGAGCCTACTTCCAACTTTTATTGAAAATGAATTTTTATTTACTTGCGCAATCTTATTGAGATATTTAATTACAAACTTTTCTTCAAAATCGGTTAACTCCTCATCCCATTTATCTCCATATTTCTCAGGTGAGTGAATAGGGAGATCATTTTTAGTGGGATAGATGGTCGGAATTTTTTTAAAGCCATCTTCTGTAATTAATATTGAAGAAAATTGTTTAAAGTATCCAATTTTTTTATCCCATCCTCTTTTTAAATCTGTTTCTGGAGTAGTATATCTATTCGCCCATAAAGAATCCTCTCGAACATATTTATGAAAAGAACTAAAGTGCATAGCATGTGTACACTTTAATTTCTTTGCTTGTAGCGTTAATAAACCGCCTGGAGCAGGTTTTGTTGCTGCAATTGGCTCGATAAATTTATTATTTTTAAAAATGTTTATCATATCGGCATCACCATATCCAGCCAGCTTTAGAAGAAGAGAATGCTGACTTCGAGCGACTTCTCTTTTAAGAAAATCACTGGAGGAATCCCAACCAGTATCATTAGCATTAATAATTAAATTTTTTTTACATTTTATTAAAAGGACTGAATCGACAGTTTTTAAAATTGGGAATGTTGCCACATCAACTCCTTCAGCAAGATTAATAAATTGTCTTGGAGGAAGTACGATCACTCTCATTCCTGCTTTTCTTAAATCTTCAGCAACTCTGCTGGAATACTGATAACTTATTAATATTGTTTTCTCTCTTGCCTTTAACTTCAATAAACTTCTTAAGTTAAGATGATCAGGATGGAAATGTGAAATCCATATAAATGGAACTTTTTCTAATAAGTCCAAGTGAAATGAGGGGATCTTGTGACTTGTTGACCATGAACCGAAATATGCAGTATGAGAATCTAGCCACGGGTCAGTTGCAATAATAGGTTTTGAATCTCTTTCTATAATTAGTGTTGCATTTCCACAGGTATGAAGCTTAATTTCAGACAATTTAAATTTTATTTTAAATTATATAACATTAAATTACATACTAATAAATAGGTAAAAAAAAAGGCTAGTTGCTCTTTAATACATATCAACCTTCATTTTTTAAAGTTAAACAAGTTTAGTTCCCATAAAGTGCCCAAAATTCAAGACACTAGTCCAAATTAGTCCATACATATTCGCCAAAATGTCCTGATATAGATTTAAGTCTCAATTATAGCCTTATTCTTGCGATTGCTTTGGGAGCGCTAGGTGGCAGGTTAGAATCCTGTCGCCCAGATCTTTTACAGCAGTAAGTCTCAGCTAATACCTAATTCACGCAAATTATTGCTTCATGAAAAACTCACGCAAAAGCAATTTAAACCTTTTTATTACTTTGCTGAAAATTTTTGTACTAAGAACAGAAGCATACCCTCTGCCTCAATAATTTGGCTCTTGAATATATTAGATGGCAATAAATTTGACATTGTCATCCAAATATCTATTGCTTTGATATTAATATCCTCAATTACGATTGATCCTCCTTTTTTTTATTAAGGTTGTTGCGACTCTTAGTATATTTATATTTGCATCAGGAGAATGTAGACCGTAACCAATAATAAGATCAAATCAATTAAAAACAAATCTCTCTATTAATCTTTTTCTATTTCGTCTCCATTTCTCAGGTAATCTTTTTATCCATTTTAATTCTCTTGACAAATTATAAAAAAAAGTTTCTTCACAAATCTGTCTTGCAGCTTTCATACTTTGAAGAATATTACCATCAGTTTTCAAATAAACTTCATAATCTATGAAATTATCTAATTCTTTTTTATCCTTAACTAAACTACCTGCAGGAATATTAGTTGTATAGTGCCATTTCTCGATTGGGAATGAGATTAAGTTTGACTTGTCATCAATTAAATCCTTTCTAATAAAAAATGCATCAAGTTCTTCAACAACCCACAATAAAACGTAACCATTATTCTGTGCCACGGTATTTAGAGCTTTTAAAGAGGCGCCAAATGCTCTACTATTTTTTTTCCATTGTATTGTCGGATCATTTTTTAGTGTTATTGAACTATGTATCGGAAAATTGCAGTTATATTCAACACTAAATAATTTAGCTTTGTAATTCTGGATTAAAGAATTGAAAATCCATAGATCTATTGAGTCAATATCTATGGATATGTATTCTGGCTCAACAGGAACGTTATATTTTGCAAAAACATTACAAATATTTTTTGAAGTTAATAGGTGTTTATATAAATTAATTGCTGAGTTTTCATTTCCTTTATCCAAGAGCAGGGAATTCCATCCTTTCTCTAAAATTAATTTTGTAGTGTTGGCTAAACTTTTATCTATTAGAGAATCTGAACAGTAACCAAATTCTATGCAGTAAGGAGGAGAATTAGTTGGCTTGATGTTTGAAAATACATAGTCTAATAATCTATCTTGATAAGAATCAGAAAATTTCCCTGAACCAAAATTTTTATTTTCTAAATTTTTTACCCAACCTAACATTAGAAAAATATTTACTTAAAAAATTTTTGATGAAAAAATAAATTTTATTTTACATTATTAACAACTATACCCTAAATAAATCACATATAGTTTGGACACTCTACTTTTTAGGTTAAATAGGTTAAATCTAGTATTAGCTGAGACTTACTGCTATAACTGATCGGGGCGACGGGATGCGAACCTATATCCCCAACTCTTTTAAACCAAGTTAGAGTAGCGATTTAACAAGGCTCACTTTTTGATGAAAAAATTGACATCACTCTCTTGATGTCAGTTTGATGTCAAATGCATTTTGGCAGAGTCAAAATCTTTTTTAATAGTTGTAGTAACAATTAGTATCTATTTTGCTTCTCAAAAACATTATCTAGTTATGCAAAGTGATTTATAATTTCATAATTAATGTATTGATCTAACTTACGGAAAATTATGAATATTAAGATTAATCCAAAATTTTTGTTTCCTACCCAGTATTGGGAAGTTGAATTAAAAGAAAATTTAAAAGAATTGCAGAATGAGTCATATATAATTAAGAAAAATGATCAGAAAGGGGTTATAAAAAGTAATACTGGTTTAAACGGATACCACTCTAAAGATATAAGGAATTTTGAAAATATTCCAAAAATCAATAAGTTGATGCTTGAAATAGCTAATTGTGTTAATTCAATTCATCAAGTCAACAGAAAGGGTAAACTTAATTTGGCTAATTTTTGGATAAATATTAGCGGTAAAGGAGCCTCTAATTCTCCACATGTACATTCCGGCAATAATTATTCAGGTGTTTTTTTCATAAAAATACCTAAAGAAATGAGTGGAGGAAGATTTCTTTTTTATAGAAATTTTAATGATGCTGCATTAAATTCAATAGCTTACATGGGTCAATTTAAAGATGGTTATAAAATGCAGTCCTATGATTATCCGATTATCACAATTCCTCCAAAAGAAAACATGTTACTAGTTTTTCCTTCTTGGGTTCCTCATGCAGTAGAGACAAATTTATCTGATGAGGAACGTATAAGTCTTTCATTTAACTTTATTTTAAATAGATCTTTGCCCTGAAAATTTTAATTAATGTTGAGACTTCTTCCGCTACCGATTTTTATTTGCTTTTATCTATTCTCTTGGTGGAGATGTAAAAAAAATATTATCGCTAGTGATAAGCAATTAAAATCTTGCATTGATTGGGCATATATAAAAAATATACCTATCCCACCAAAACCTTCATTTGTCGAGTTTTATGTTGTTTATGTCTCTTCTTTTTTTAAATTTCCCTTTGGGATAATTATTCAAAAACTACCTTTTGCAAAGAAAGTAAGATATTACGAAAGAGAAATGAAATTAATATTTGATAAATGGAATCTAGAAAAAATTAAAAAAAATAATTAACTAATTTATTGATATGTCTGGAGAAAAAATATATAAATTCCTATTGATACAAATATTGCTACACCTATTCCCATAACTGTAGTGGGTTGATTATTCCAAAAATTAGTTAAAAATTCCATTAATTAGGAAGTTTAAAACAAGAAACCCTTCCAGAAATTCCAACTACTGAAAGGGTTATTAAGTAGACTCGCAACTATATAGAATCAACTTATGTCTTGCAGCAAATGTAGATTTTACTGACGAGGTTTGGCCTCAATTTATTTATAGCAATAATTTTTAAACTCCCGCTATTTTTTGTTTTGCTAATCGTTTTTTTAGAATTGAATAATTTTGAGAAGCCCATTTTCGAGAAATATCTAATTCAGCATCTAACAACTTTTGAAGTGATTTGATGATTTTAAATACTTCTATTAATCCCAGATAAATTATTACCAGCAACTTAATTATGTTTACTAAAACAGACACTAACTTTTCAATTCTTTGATCTTGCATTTGAACTTATTGAAGCCCACTAAAATTAACAGTTGTAATAAATTATGCAAATGTTTTTTCAAATTAAAAATAACTTTTAAAAATAATGATTTTCTTCCTAGCTACTAGAGGGAGTAGTAAGCGTTTATTTTTTCCTATTTTTTACAGTTAAAAATAAATTTGTATAGGCTGCAATAACTAATAATATTAAGAGAAATGTATTAATAGACATTTAAAAAGAGAGTTATATTCTTTTATGTTATATCGATTATTAAATAAAATCTCACGCAAAATTCACGCAAAACCTTGCAGAACTAAGAAAAAAAGAAATAAATTGGAAACCTATTACTGGTCGTACCTTATCAAGTACGTTGGTAAAACTTGGTGGATTTGTTCTTATTCAATGGCCTGAAGAAGATAAAAAAATTTAGTTGATGAAATAACTTTTTTAACCTATTTTGCATTTTTATTTTTTAAAATATGTAAAATTAAAACTTAACAAGATGAGTAAATTTAAAGATAACTTTTCAAGCGAAAGCTTTTATCCAGATAGTAATTATTATCTTGACCAGGATAATACTCCTAAAGAGGAGCCAATTTCAGAAGGTCAAAAATCCAATATGGGTGAAAATTTTGAGTGGCCAAATACCTATTGGTTTATTGCTGAAAGAACAAACGGAAGGCTTGCGATGATAGGCTTCATGGCTGTCATTATTAACTACACCTTATTTGGATGGATAGCTTATCCAATCCTTTAAATGATTAATTCTAATTTTGACAAAAATGGTTTAGATAAGTCTGGAACACATTGGCTTCAATATGCTGCGTTTGTTGTTACTGCATTTGCTATTTATTTTAGTTGGGCATTTTTCAATGATTCCAATTTCCATCAGATCTCTGTAAAAATATTCAAGTTCTGGAATTGTAATGTATATAACCCATTAAGTTATTGCGTTATGCGTTGGAAAGTTGACTTTTATCCTTAAATAAGTAATGGCTATTAGGTCTTAATGATTGGTTAGTTAAAATAGATCAAAGCTAAAAGGGTTTATCGAAAATACAAATAACAAAGATAAATATTAAATACATGCTTATTGATTCTGGGAAATTTTTTTATATATGGAGCCAAGAACCACCTGTCATAACAACCAGAAAAAAATTAAAGAAAAATACCACTAGAAAAGAATTTAAAAATTTAATTACTCAGCGTTGGAGAAAAACCGAGCAAGATTGGACCAAAAAAGAAAGATAGGGTTGCTAATCCTTAATAGGTAATCAAATAATACTCAACTACTAACTAAAGGCGGAGCAAGTAGTAAGCGTTACTTACTATTTAATTTTTTTCTACCAAAGTGGAAAAGTATAAATTTTACATTATTGCTAGACAATTTTCTTTAACTTCCAAATTACTTTTATTGGTTTTGATTAGTCATATGTTTTTGATGAATTTTCGAGTAATCCATTTAATTTCAGGAGTTCTTCTTTACTAAGTTCTCTATATTCTCCTGTTGGCACGTCTAACTTAATATTCATAATTCTTACACGCTTTAATGTTTGTACTCTATATCCTAAGGCCTCACACATTCTTCTAATCTGGCGGTTAAGTCCCTGAGTGAGTATTATTCTAAAATTTCTTGGGCCCAATTGTTCTACGAAACAATTTTTAGTTATTGTGTCTAATATTTCAACTCCATTACTCATGCTTTTAATAAAGTCGCTATTTATAGGACGATTAACTTTTACAATATATTCTTTTTCATGATTATTTCTTGCTCTGAGTATTTTATTTACGATATCTCCATCATTAGTTAAAAAAATCAATCCCTCACTGAGCTTATCTAATCTTCCGATAGGGAAAATTCTTTTAGGATATTTAATGAAATCTATGACATTATTGGGTTCTAGCTTTCTATCTGTTGTACAAACAATTCCTACAGGTTTATTAAAAGCTAAGTATATGTTTTTTTGTCTCTTTATTTTTTCTATTCTTTGACCTTTAACTTCTACTTGATCACTATCTTCTACTTTGGTTCCAATTTCTGGAATTTTGCCATTAATGGTTACCCTTCCTTCCAGGATTAATCTATCTGCTTCTCTTCTAGAACAATAACCGGCTTCACTTAAATATTTATTTATTCTTGTAGCCATTTTGGATAATTCATTTTTATCTGCACTAAATAAAATAATTTACTGATCTCCTCATATTTTAGATCGGCTGTCAATTTAGTTAGTATTCTCATTATTGATTTTCAGATTATTTTCATTAGTGAATTCTGGCGCATAAATCTAACTCTCTATCTAAGCCCAAACTTTTTGAATTTTCCTCCATCCCTGTGAAAGTAATCTTTCATAAATTTCTCTGGCTAAATCTATTTCAACGGAAACTGTATTAGTCATTAATGGTGGTTCTTTTCCTAATCCTCCCACTATTTTTCCAGTATCTATAAACATATACTCAAAAACTCCATCAATACTCTTATCGTTTTTCGTAAATCTTTTAACTTCTGACCTATTTGAATTAATCAACCAATAAGATTTAGCCATTAATCTAACCTTTAATTTAGTAATCTTTTCATTTAAAACAAGCTCATTTGATCAGCATCATTTTTATTTACATCTTCTAATAGCCAACCATCAGGTGACCAACACATCATGATTGGAAGTAATCCTTTTAATTCATCTGCATCTTTAACTTGCTCTGTCCATTGTTCTTCATATCCATTAGGCACAATCACAGGCATGCGGTGATGTAAAGATTTAATTAAATCGTTTGGTTCCGTTGTCAAAACACAGCAACTCTCAAGTTCTGCTCCATCTGGAGAGGTCCACTTACTCCAAATTCCTCCCAACCAAAAAGTCTCATAATTTGCTTTTCGAACAAGATATTTTTTTTCAAAAAAACCACTCGCAGGTATCAGGCATCTTTTATGTTTCCAACTTCCACTAAATAATTTTTTTTCTTCTACAGTTTCTGATCTTGCATTAAATGGTCTTGGTCTCTTTTTATCAAATGGGTCTTTTGCCCATGGGGAAATAAAGCCCCATGTCATAAAAGTAGTTTTAATTTTTCCTTCATTTTTAATTACAAGCACAGGATCATTAGGTCTTATTAGATTTTGAGTCTCATATTTAGAATCAAGTCCGCTTGGATAGTCTTGTTTCAAAACCTTTGGCAAATGCTCAAATTTAGTTTTCAGCTCAAATCTTCCACACATTGATTGATTTTAAAATCTTTTAAAACTAACTTAGAAAAGCAAATTTTTCCCTATTTTAGATCTACTTTCTGTTTTCTCAAATAAAAAAACAATATTTTGATCGTATAGAATTTTTTAAATAATAAAAAGAAAATATAGATATGGAAAACCTTCCTCAAATTTAATTTGAATGTCTCAGAATTAATTAATGACAGATCCTATCCTATATTTATCTATGTTATTGGGATTTGGAGGAGTTTATGTATTAATCTCTTCCTTCCATGATGATGACGACGATGATGATGGAGAAAAATATATTTATAATTTCGAACAAATTTATACTGCAAGATAGTTAATTTAATTATAAAAATGAATTATCTACAAAAAAGTTTTGCAGAACTATCTATCTATGGACATATTTATAGGAGTAACGAAAATATTGTTAATTTTGCAAATCTCTATGGAACATTATATTTATTTTTAAATTAAATTGTTGGTCCTTTATCCGTATATGTTTGTGCCTTAAACCGTACATTTTTATTAGTCGATTGATAAGCATGCCTAGTTAGAACTTAATAGTAACGAAAATAAATTAAATGCCTTCAACACCAATAAAATCTTGTAATAAATATGTGTTGAGTTACAAAGATTCAACAAATAAGACACATGAAGTTGGCTTCTACGCGCGCGATGCATACGATTGCCTAATGCTTGCGAGAGAATTCAACACTTACGTACATGAAAATCCAGGATCTGTAATCAGAATCCAACAAAAATTTTGAGGTAATTAATTATGAATTTAAAAAGATCACCATTCGCAATTCAAGATAAAAATGTAAGAGACCTTGATGATGCAAAAGATTTTCCAACAATTGCAGATTTAATGAGAGAACAAAAAGTTCCACACCATTACGCAAATACAGTTCACCATCGTAGAGATTTAGACTCTCTCGGTTAGTCTACGAGAATGGCTATTTACTAATTTTTAAAAATTGATGATTATGATAAACGTGATCTGCGATTAATTTATAAGATAATTTTTTCTTCCTCAAGTTTTTTTTTAAGCTCTATTGGCATATATGCAATATCTTTTTTTATTGCATTAATGGCATCTCTATACTTTTCAGGTTCAGCTAAAAGCATTTTTATTAATTTGTATTGACTTTCAATTTCTTCAGATGAAAATTTTCCCATAAAAAAAATATTTACTACACTTTTATACTAAATCAGCAGTTAAAAACACAAAAGATTAACTATTAGTTAGAGGCTGCTGCAATTTCTTTATGGACGGAAAGAAATTCTTTATCCGTTAGAACTGGTGTGACTTCTATTTCTACGCCAAAATTATCGACCCAGATACTACTCCATTTCCAAATGTTCTGATGATTTGAAGATTCAACTATTGCCCATCCATTAGCTCCCTCAGGATTTACTACTCGATTAAGAACTTTAAACCCATCAAATTCATCACCTTCGCATCCTCCTTCAACAAAACCCGCAAAAGCTTCGGCTCCTTGCATATGACTTTCTTGATCTGGAAATTGCCAGTGAACGATGTAAGTTTGCATGAAAATTATTATTTTTTTTAATTATTAATTATCGAATTTAAAAATTAAATAAAAAGTCTTTAAACACTAATTAAATTAAAAGGGCTTAAGCCTAAAATTAAAAATAGCAAAAAAAAAGACTCTTACGAGCCTAGGTGATGGGGACTCCTATAATGACAAATTAAACAGAAACAAACAACCCCATCAATAGGTAATTTTAAATACTTACAAACACCATATGTAGTGCTAAGATTTTAAAAAAGGCTGGGTGATGGGGATTATCCTGCTTTTTGATTGGGGCGAAGCTAACGCCCTTTTTTTATGGAAAAGTCTACTTTAATCAATAAAGCCAGATCAAGAATTAAAGTATTTGAACCTTTTGATGATAGTTCTAAGAACCCTTCTATCCTTAATGCAATTTTAATCTCTTATGGTTGTGTGCTTAAGCGATCAAGTAAGCCAGTTATGAAAGGCTCTAGGGTTGAATCTATCGAAGAAGCGAGAAAAGAATATAAAAAACTATTAGAGGAAGGGTGGAAAAAAACTTATCGATTCAACAGTTTTTTTTAAAAAAATGGTGAATAGGTACTTTACCTAAAATTTGACATGATTAAAAATTAATTGCTAGATAAGCTTCAGAATGGAAGATTGATCATGAAAAAAGACATTTATTCAAATATTAAAGATTCAGATGCTTTGGAAAGTTTTTTTGAATGTATAACTTCTTGTAACATCAATAGTGAGGGAGTAGATTGCACGACAGCATGTTATATAAAACATTTAGAACCAAACAATATCGATTACCCTTTAAAATTTTCATAAGCAAAGCTTATTGATAATTGTTAAATTTCATTGATGTTATTTCCTCCTCCTCAAGTTATTTTTGGTCTATTGCTTTTATCTATAGCCGTAGTTCTAATCTGGGATATTAGATACAATCCTTTTGGAGAAGACGAAGACGGAATTTAATCTTCAGCTAGGAAGCTGATTTGTAGGTGGTGCGTGAAATTGCCGTTTCTTTCTTTTGAGTCTTTTGTAAGCGACTAAAGAGCCTAATAATAACAATGTAATGGCAATTGAGTTAATCATATCGAGTAGTTTTATATATATACAAACAAATATGTTCTAAATATCAATGACTAAAGTTATTTTTTCAAAAAGTTATTAATTGTGGACTAATTTTTAATATTTAGTTTTTTATTAGGTACCTAAAAAAACAAGAAAAAATGCTTATCTGATCAAAAGTAATTTCTATACAATAAGAATCACTTTTTCTTATTTCTCATTTGATATTGCAGAACAGCTTTTAGATGTTGTACTTCTTTTTCTAAAGTCTCAATTCTTTTTTCTAGCTCTTTATTAGTTGCCATATTTTTTGGAGATAAATTCCTTGATATTTATATTATTAAAAAAGCTACTTGTTACTCATGGTAAATGTTTAATAAGTAATAGAACCTATTGATGTGCATAATATCTCTAGATAAATTATGCAGAGTATAAATTTAGGGGTAATTTATGAGTGGAGATTATGAGACACTAGAAATAAATCAACCTAAAATTACATATTTTCAAAAAAGATCCGAAAATAATACAGAATGGTTAGATGAATTAATCAACCAAATTGAAGATATGAAAAACAATATATCCAAATCTGCTTGATGACAGAAAAAGAGTTGAAGGAATTAGAGAAATTTGCAAAAGAAAATGGATACAATGACGAGCTAAGAGATATATATTTAAGGGAAGTTATTGACAGAAATAAAGAATACGAATGAGATCAAATTTTCGACCAAATATCAGACTAGCAACAAGCATAATTTTAGTTATTTGTACTTTTGCTATTGCTTTAAAGATTGCTCCAATAGCGATGTTATATCAGGAGAAAAATTTATGTATTAAATATTTAAAACATCAAATAGATCGAGACAAACTTATCAAAAGACTAAAAATAGTTAAACAAGCAAATCCATCTAGTATTTGTGACTCTATCCTTAAAAGTTAAAAATGAAGATTAAGTCATTTACCCCCTTAATTTCAGTCTTTGGTACTTCATTACTGATCACCATTACATTGCTTAAAAGTTTCCAAATTTTCATGGGGATATCAATTTGTCTTTTAGCGATGCTTAAGCTTATGGATATTGAAGCTTTTGGAACAAGTTATAAGAAATATGATTTAATATCCTCTCAATTTGATAGCTGGATATATATTTATCCTTTTTTTGAATTAATAATTGGGATAAGTTTTCTGAATTCTTCTCCACCTTCTCTAATTATTTTTATTGCTCTAGTTTTAGGAATTTCTGGAATGATTTCAGTATTTAAAGCCGTTTATTTGGATAAATTAAAATTAAATTGTGCATGTATCGGTGGATATGCAAAAACTCCTTTGGGAATTATTAGTTTTATCGAAAATCTTTTAATGGCAATTATGAGTGTCTTGATTTTGATTAAATAGCACTTTATTAAATTTTCATTTATTGTTTATTTAAATATTTAATTTAATCCTCTTAATTTGCATGGCAATTAATAAGCTATTTATTAAAACCAGATTTTTAAATTATCTAATTTCTTCTGGAATGCTTTTTGCAAATACAATTAACGTTCATAGGATTAGTGCAGCAACGCAAGAAAATATAGATATCCCAAAAGTTTTTTCTTACAGATCTGCATCATGTGGTTGCTGCAAAAAATGGATCAATCATTTAAGAGATAATGGATTAGAAGTTGTTGATAATATTGTTGAAGATGTTTCAGTAATTAAAAACCAATATCAAATTCCCAATAATCTGAGATCATGTCACTCTGCTCAAATAGCTAACTATACGATTGAAGGACATGTCCCGATTGAATCAATCAACAAACTTTTTATAGAAAAACCAAATATTAATGGGATAGCAGTTCCGGACATGCCACTTGGCTCTCCAGGGATGAAAATACATTCTCATGAATCGCACTCTCATACTTATAAGAACTACAAAGTATTTTCATTTAGTAAGACTGGCAAAACAAAAATATTTGATAAAATTTCTCCTTAATACAAATACTTATTTGAAATAATGCATATTTTTCTTAGAAATTTTAAATTATTTATTTTTTTATTTTCCTTATCTCTAAATTTCAATAGTTATTCGCATGCACATATGAGGGGTACATTTCTTTCTGAAGAGGACGCCGAAAATAGATCTTTAGAACTTGGTTGCAAAGGAATACATAAGAATCAAGATAAATGGATGCCATGCAAAAACGAAAAAGAATTACATATCTATTTGAGGAAATAGATGAAAAAGTTAAATACAAATCAAAGAAAAATTCACAGAAAAATAACCGCAATTTCAGCAATACCCTTACTAATTACAATTTTATCTGGGACTATTTATAGTATTCTTCAACCATTAGGAGTAGATGCTTTTTGGTTAATAAAATGGCATACGGGTAATTTTGGAATTATTAATTTGCAACCTTTTTACTCGATATTTCTTGGTATAGCTTCAATAATCTCTATAATATCTGGAATTAAACTATTACAAAAAAAATCTTAGATGTAGTCTAAGCCAAGCTTCAATCTAACTAATTAATACTATTTGCTCCCCCACTTACTAAGAAAATTATCGCTCCTAGTGCCATTGTTGCTACTCCCATATAAGGGTATTTCTTAATTCTTGATTTAGTAATTGGAAGCCATGAAATGTATCTATCAGATTTATTTAATTCAATTTTTTGTCTAGGTGGCAATCCTAATTCTTCTCTTCTTTTAGCTTCGCCCATAATCTTAAATTTATTTATATATCAATATTAAAAATTATGTTCTGCACCTGCGAGTTAACTTTAATAAAAACAGAGGTCCTTTATAGATAAACAAATTATTTAAAATTTATTTAGCCTTCTTTAAATATAGATTCTTTGTATTTGCCTGATCTGATGTAAATAGCAAAATTAATATAGTTCCAACTAGAAATGAAAAAATCATTGTCAAACCAACAACTTCAACCATCTCACTAGGCAAATAATTTAGAAACATAATCAATAGATCTCTTATTTTTAACTTAGCAATTGTATTTTTTATGTAAAGTAAGTATTCCTCCTTAAATTTCAGAAAAAACTTTCTGATACTTTTTAATTTTTATTTATTTCTATTTGCTTGATAAATCTAGTTATAGCCGATGACAATTTTCTTACTTTGCTAATCCTATTTTCTTAAGCAATTTCAAGTAAGGCAAGGCCCAATTACCAAAGGTAAAAGAGATTGTAGTATTTTTCATAGTAGGTAAT
>CACGHD010000025.1 GCA_902572825.1 uncultured Prochlorococcus sp.
TATTTAATGATAATAAAATTGGCACTTTATTTTATCCAGTAGATAAACCTATTGGAAACAAAAAAAGTTGGCTTTCACATGCAATTCAAACAGTAGGGAAAATTACTTTAGATGAAGGCGCATCTTTTGCAATTAAAAAAAAAGGTGCCTCACTTTTAGCGGTTGGTGTTAAGAATGTAGAAGGTAACTTTACGATTAATCAGGCAGTTCAAATCGTAAATACAAATGATAAAGAAGTTGCAAAAGGTTTAGTATCAATAAGTAGCGACAAATTAAGAAGTATCTTAAATAATAAAGAAAATAACAACTCCTCGATAATTGTCGTACATAGAGATGTTCTTGCTCTCTCTTAAAAATTAAAACTGAAAAATGCTTTTAAGTGATTTAGTTGATCTAATAAAAAAAGGAAATTCAAATTTTATTAGTGCGAATATTTCTGAAGATTTAAATATAGATGATGCTGCCTCATTAGATGCTGCAGTTAAACATCAAATATCTTTTTTAGAAGAAAATAATATTCTTAAAGAAAAATTAGATCAAACTAGAGCATCAGCAATAATAACTACTAACAACGATCAAATCGTTAGCGCCCTAAAAAAACTCAAAATATCAAACATAATCGTTAAAAATCCAAGAATTGCATTTGCAGAAGTATTGGATTGTTTATATAAAACTATCAATTTCAAACCAGGAATTCATGCTTCAGCAGTTATAGATAAAACAGCAATAATTGGAGCAGATTGCCATATTGGACCTAATGTCTATATTGGAGAAAATACTGTAATTGGAGACAACAATTATATTCTTCCTGGATCATCAATTTTAGGCAATGTTCGAATAGGAAATAATAATATAATTCATCCAAATTGTGTTATTTACGAAAATACCACTCTAAAAAATAATTGTATAATTAATTCAAATTCTGTTATTGGGTCAGAGGGTTTTGGTTTTATTCCTGAAAATGGCAAATGGGTAAAGATGCCGCAAAAAGGTGGTGTAAAAATAATGAGTTTTGTAGAAATTGGAACTAATTGTTGTATTGATAGACCCGCAGTTGGATTTACTTTTATTGATGAGGGAACAAAGTTGGATAATTTAATACAAATAGGTCATGGCGTAAAAATTGGAAAGAATTGTGCATTTGCAGCTCAAGTTGGTATCGCCGGAGGAGCAAATATTGGAGATGGTGTTATTTTGGCGGGGCAAGTAGGAGTCAATAATAGAGTAAAAGTTGGAAATAATGTCATTGCGAGTTCAAAATGCGGAATCCATTGTGACATAGAAGATGGCAAGGTAATTAGTGGTTTCCCCGCGATGGAAAATAAATCATGGCTAAGGAGTTCAAGTATTTTTAAAAAATTACCAGAATTAGCAAAAAAACTTAGACAATTAGACAAACAATAATTTATTGTTCTATTAAACAAAAATTTAAATGAAGAAATATAAGATCGTTTTATTGTCAGGAGACGGAATTGGACCAGAGATTTCAGAAGTTTCAAAAAAAGTTTTAAAAAAGCTTTCAAAAAATCATAATTTCGATATTGCGATTATTGAAAAATTATTTGGAGGGATAGCATATGAAAAATATGGGACTCCTGCTCCAGATGAGACACTAGATCAATGCAAAAAAAGTGATGCAGTACTTTTAGCATGTGTTGGAGATATTAAATATGATTCTCTTGCAAGAGAATTAAGGCCAGAAAGTGGGTTACTAAAGTTAAGATCTGCCCTAAACCTTTTCGCAAATATCAGGCCTGTCAAAATAAGAAAATCTCTCTTGGAAGCAAGTACATTAAAAAAAGAAATCGTTGAGCATGTAGATCTTATTGTTGTAAGAGAATTAATAGGAGGAATTTATTTTGGAAAACCAAGAGGACATATAACAAATACAAAAATCCCAAAAGCTTTCAATACGATGGTTTATGATTCGACCGAAATAGAAAGAATAACTGAAATAGCAATAAAAATTGCTAACCAAAGAAATAAAAAAATATGTTCTGTTGATAAATCAAACGTTCTTGAGGTTAGTCAATTGTGGAGAGATACAGTTTTAAATATCACCTCAAAAGATAAAAATATATCTCTAAGCAATATGTACGTTGATAATGCAGCAATGCAATTAGTAAGAGATCCTGCTCAATTTGATGTGATTTTAACTAGTAATTTATTTGGAGATATTTTAAGCGATTTAGCCGCAATGTTAACTGGTTCTATTGGCATGCTTCCTTCTGCTTCTTTAAACAATAATGGCCCAGGCGTGTTTGAACCTGTTCATGGTTCAGCTCCTGATATAGCCGGTAAAAACATAGCTAATCCTATTGCAATGCTTTTATCTGCTTCCATGATGTTAAAAATTGGATTAAATGAAGAAGAAGCTGCAGAAAATTTAGAAACTGCCATTGATAAAGTTTTATCAAAAGGATTTAGAACAGCAGATTTAGCTGATGGGTCTAATGAAGTTTTATCTTGCAGTGAAATCGGAGATAAAATAATGGATGAAATTTAAAAAAAAATTAATAAATAAAAAAATATTTTTAAGTAAAACATAAAGTTGGCATATGACCTGTCAGAATCATTAGATATTGTTTTTAAAAAATGTCAAAACGTCACCCAGTAGTCGCTGTAACAGGATCTTCAGGAGCAGGAACAAGTACAGTAAAAAGAGCCTTTGAGCATATTTTTGCCAGAGAAGATATTGTTCCCGCAGTTGTAGAAGGTGATAGTTACCACAGATTTGAAAGAATGCCTATGAAAAAAGCTATGGCAGACGCTCTTTCAAAAGGTGAAAATTTTTCTCATTTTGGTCCAGAGGCTAATCTTTTTGACAAGTTAGAAGAACTTTTTAAAATTTATGGTGAAACTGGAGGAGGAAAGAAAAGATATTATCTACATAGTCTTGAGGAAGCAGAAGAACATAATACAAGACTTGGGACATCCCTAGAACCTGGGCAATTTACACCATGGGAAGATATTCCTGAGGGAACAGACGTACTTTTTTATGAAGGTTTGCATGGCGGGGTAGAAGGTGATGGTTACAATGTTGCATCTTATGCTGATTTACTTGTTGGCGTTGTTCCAATAACAAATTTAGAGTGGATTCAAAAAATCCATAGAGATAACGCTGAAAGAGGTTACTCAGCGGAAACCATTGTGGATACGATATTGAGAAGAATGCCTGATTATATAAATCACATCTGCCCACAATTCAGCAAAACCGATATTAATTTCCAAAGAATTCCCACAATTGACACTTCAAATCCTTTCATATGCAGAAATATCCCAACTCCTGATGAGAGCTTTGTGATCATACATTTCAGAAAAGGGGCAAGAGAGAAATGGGGTATTGATTTTCAATATTTGCTTGGGATGATTAACGATTCATTTATGTCAAGTCCAACAAGTATCGTTGTAAATGGTGGGAAAATGGGTTTCGCAATGGAACTAATTCTTACTCCAATAATTCATAAAATGATTGAGGAGAAAAATAAATAATAATTAATTTCGATTATAAACTCAAATATTTATATTTTTAACTTTGAGGAGTTTTTAATCTAGAGGATCTCAAATTTTTATATATCTTTCTTGATAAAAGTACCTTATTTGGATTTAAATAGAAAAAAACAGGAAAAGTTGTGTCATTAATCGACTGGTTTGCCGCAAGGCGTAAAGATCAATTTGTTGGGAAAGTTTCCCAAGATACTGACGAAGGAGATGGTTTGTGGGTTAAATGTTCTGAGTGTTCGCAAGTAGCCTATAGAAAAGACCTAATTTCAAATTTCAATGTTTGTAGTAATTGTGGACATCACAATAGAATTAATAGCGATGAAAGGATAAATATAATTGCTGATAAAAATTCATTCAAAGAATTTGATAGTTCACTAAGTCCTACAGATCCTTTGGGTTTTAAAGATAGAAGAGCTTATGCTGATCGAATTAAAGAAAGTCAGGCAGGTACAGGTTTAAGAGATGGAGTCGTAACAGGTATCTGTTCTGTGAATTCAATGCCTTTAGCATTAGCTGTTATGGATTTTAGATTTATGGGAGGATCCATGGGTTCAGTAGTTGGTGAAAAAATTACAAGGATAATTGAGAGAGCAACTTTGGAAAATTTTCCAATTCTTATTGTTTGCGCATCTGGAGGAGCAAGGATGCAAGAAGGTATGTTAAGTCTCATGCAAATGGCAAAAATATCTGGAGCACTAAAAAAACATAAAGAGAAAAATCTCCTATATATGCCCTTGTTAACTCATCCAACTACTGGAGGGGTAACAGCCAGCTTTGCGATGTTAGGTGATTTAATTTTGGCGGAACCTAAAGCACTTATTGGATTTGCTGGAAGAAGGGTTATAGAACAAACATTAAGAGAAAAATTGCCCGATAATTTTCAAACAGCTGAATATCTGCTTGAGCATGGTTTTGTTGATGTAATAGTGAAAAGGAAAGATCTCAAGGATACTCTGACTAAAATTTTAAAAATTCATGGTGTAAAAGAACTTGCAGAAGCAAATATATAAAATGAGAATAATTTCTAATTTATTTTATTTTTCTTTAAGCCTTTTACTTTTTATTTTAAACTTTGCCTCCTACTCATATGCGATAGGAAATGTTGATTGGGTTCTCCTTAAAGAGAATGATGATGGTAAAGAATGGCTTGATAAAGGGAGTATTAAGTCGCTCCCAAATGGTGAAATAAATGTATTAACAAAGTTCTTTAAGAATCCAACTAATTCTGATGATGATGGAGAGTTATCACTTTATGTAATGAGAATTAATTGCAATGAAAAAAAGTTCAAAGATACATCAATAAATGGAATTCCACAATTCAATTCAAAATGGCAAACTTCTAATAATGATGAACTTATAGATGTTGTTATTGAAAATAGCTGTTCAGAGTTTATTAATGAAAAAAAATGAATACTAAAAATAAAAAATTAAAAATAGCAATTGCTGGACTAGGGTTTGGGAAAAAAGTTCATTTAGAGGCATTAAAACAGTCTGATCACTTAACTCCTGTAGCAATTTATCATTACGAGAAAAAGCAAAAATCGATATTAGAAAAAGAAACGGGCTTAGATTTTTTTCATAATTGGGAAGACTTAGTTAAATCTCCAAAAATTGATGGAATTATTATTGCCACTCCTCCTGAATCAAGATTTAAGTTAGCAAAACAAGCTCTTGAGAATAATAAAAATTTGCTTCTAGAAAAACCCGTTTCAATATCCTCCTCAGAAATTGAGGAGCTTCAGAGAATATCTTTGATTAATAATTTAAGCGTATGTGTTGACTTTGAATATAGAGCAGTACCTCTTTTCCTTCAGACAAAAAAACTTATTGATCAAAATATCTTAGGAGATATATATTTAGTCAAATTAGATTGGTTAATGGGCAGTAGATCCGACCCCAAAAGATCTTGGAATTGGTATTCTTTGGAAGAAAAAGGTGGAGGAGTTATTGGCGCTTTAGGTACTCATGCATTCGATATGTTGAATTGGATTTTTGGAGAAGCAATAAACGTGTCTGGCAATTTAGCAACATCAATTAAAAAAAGACCTTTACCTAATTCATCTGATTTAAATGATGTTACGAGTGAAGATGTGTGTTTAGCCAATATAGAACTATCAAACTACAGCTCGAATCTTATTCCATGTCAGGTATCTTTATCATCAATTTCTAAAAACGGTAGAGGATTTAGTTTAGAAATATATGGAAGCGAAGGTTCACTAATTCTTAAAAGCGAAAACCAAAAAGATTATGTCCATGGTTTTAATTTGAAATATTCAAACAGCGAAAATAAAATACAAAATCTAACTGCAGATTCAAGTTTTAATTTTGAAAAAACATGGACTGATGGGAGGATAGCTCCAGTTTTGAGAATTCAAAATTTATGGGCTCAAAGTATAATTAATGGAACACCTGTAATCCCGGGCTTAGGCGAGGGACTTGCTAGTCATAAAGTTTGCGAAGCCATAAGAGAATCCTCCAAAAGTGGATTAAGTATCAAAATTTAAGACTATACATTTATAAGTAGCAATTATCACCCGAAAAAGTATTGGATTGATTTTATTTTTTTTTCATATTCTGGAAAAATCAATTGAACTGAATTATTAAAGAATGGCTTTAAATTATTACAAAAATGAGCTTAAAGAAAATGCTCAATTACTAGCTTCTAAAGGGAAAGGAATATTAGCGGTAGATGAATCCACTAAAACAGTAGGTAAAAGACTCGCTGGAATTGGCGTTGAGAATACTGAAGACAATAGGAAGGCATATAGAGGAATGCTTTTTACTACAGAAGGTCTTGGTAAATATATAAGTGGAGCAATCCTCTTCGAAGAAACTCTTTATCAGAATCACCAAGATGGTGAGTCAATGGTTAAGAAACTAAATGATTTAGGTATTATTCCAGGTATAAAGGTCGATAAAGGACTAAATCCACTTCCAGGAGGAGGAGATGTAGAAACTTTTTGCTCTGGCCTAGATGGGTTAGTTGAAAGAGCCGCAAAATATTATGAACAAGGTGCCAGATTTGCAAAGTGGAGAGCAGTTCTGCAAATTACAAATGATGGTTGTCCTTCAAAACTATCAATTCAAGAGAATGCTTGGGGATTAGCAAGGTATGCAAGATCAGTTCAAGAATCTGGGTTAGTACCAATTATTGAACCAGAAATCTTAATGGATGGCGACCATACTATTGAAAAAACTGCTGAAGTTCAACAAGATGTAATAAAGCAGGTTTATATTGCCTGTCAAGCAAATGGAGTATTTCTAGAAGGCACTCTTTTAAAACCTTCTATGACTGTTAATGGAGCAGATTGTCCAACAAAGGCTGATCCTATGAAGGTTGCTGAAATGACAATTAGAACTATGGAAAGATGCGTTCCTGCATCTGTTCCTGGAATAGTTTTCTTATCAGGAGGGTTAAGCGAAGAAGCTGCTTCTGTTTATCTAAATAATATGAACACTCTTTACAGGAAAGCTTTATGGAATGTTTCATTCTCCTATGGAAGAGCATTACAGCACTCATGCTTAAAGGCCTGGAAAGGAAACGACGTTGAAGGAGGTCAAAAAGCATTAATAGCAAGAGCTCAAGCAAACTCTGAAGCTTCAAAAGGTGCCTATGTAGCAGGATCTCAACCTTCATCTGATGAGCAATTATTTGTGGCAGGCTACACTTATTAACTAAAAAATCCTAAAAATGTACTCTGGGTCATAAAATAAGTTTCTTTAATTTAGTATTTTGTATATCTAATGACGTGACATTTGATACCTCTTTATACTAAACTCTCGGAATCATGTGCTTTATATAGCATTTAACTTTTTTTAATTATGGCCCTCGTTCCACTAAGACTACTTTTAGATCACGCTGCTGAGAATGGTTACGGTATTCCAGCTTTCAATGTTAATAACCTTGAACAAGTTCAAGCAATCATGGAAGCAGCATATGAAACTGATAGTCCTGTAATCCTTCAAGCTTCAAGAGGGGCAAGAAATTATGCAGGAGAAATTTTCCTACGTCATCTAATACTTGCTGCTACAGAAACATATCCTAATATTCCAGTGGTAATGCACCAAGACCACGGTAATGAGCCATCAACATGTTATTCAGCAGCAATAAATGGTTTCACATCAGTAATGATGGACGGTTCTCTAGAGGCAGATGCAAAAACACCCGCTAGTTACGAATATAATGTTGCAGTTACTAAAAAAGTAGTAGATTTTGCTCATTCAGTTGGAGTTAGTGTTGAAGGAGAGTTGGGTTGCTTAGGTTCACTAGAGACAGGAAAAGGTGAAGCGGAAGATGGTCATGGATTTGAAGGTGAACTTTCTACAGATATGCTTTTGACTGATCCTGAAGAAGCTGCAGATTTTGTAGCTAAAACTAAAGTCGATGCTTTAGCTATTGCTATAGGAACAAGTCATGGTGCTTATAAATTTACAAGAAAACCTACAGGAGAAGTTCTTGCAATAAGCAGAATTGCTGAAATTCATAAAGCACTTCCAAATACCCATCTTGTAATGCATGGATCTAGTTCAGTTCCTCAAGAATGGTTGGATATCATTAACAAATATGGCGGTGAAATTCCTCAAACATATGGTGTTCCTGTTGAAGAAATTCAAGAGGGAATAAGAAATGGAGTCAGGAAAGTCAACATTGATACTGATAACAGACTTGCTTTCACTGCCGCGGTTAGAGAGGCAGCATTTGCTGATAAGGCAAACTTCGACCCAAGACATTTCAACAAGCCTGCTAGAAAATACATGAAGCAAGTTTGTCTTGATAGATACAAGCAGTTCTGGTGCGAAGGTCAAGCAAGTAAGATCAAACAAAACAGCACTAATTATTTTGCTGATCTTTACGCAAAAGGTGAACTGGATCCAAAAGTAAAAGCTACTGTTTAATTTCTTCCCAAATTGAATAAGAAGACCTCCAAAATTGGGGGTCTTTTTTTATTTCAATATTAATGATTTTAATGTAAAGAGACCATCAGTCCCACCAATTGTCTCATCGCATGCTCGCTCTGGATGAGGCATTAAACCTAGAACATTTCCCTTCTCATTAGTTATGCCTGCAATGTCGAATGAGGATCCATTGGGATTATTTTTATATCTTAAAGCGATCAATTCATTATCTACAAGTTTCTTTAGAGTATCAGAATCACAATGATATCTTCCTTCCCCATGCGCTATTGGCAACTTAATTGTTTGTTTCTCATCTACATTATTGAACCAACCTCCTTTTGAAGAGACGATGTCCAGTTCAACGTCATCACAGATAAAATTAAGATTTTTATTTGTAACAAGAGCACCAGGCAAAAACCCTGATTCTGTCAAAATTTGAAAACCATTACAAATTCCTAAAACTCTTTTCCCACTTTTAACAAACTCATCCAAGGCATTTATTAATGGAGAGAATCTCGCAATTGCTCCGCATCTTAAATAATCACCATAGCTAAATCCTCCGGGTAAAACTATTGCATCTACATCACTTAAATCTGAAGACTCATGCCACAAGTATTTTGTTCTTATGTCTAAACAACCTTCCAATGCCCATGAAACATCACGATCACAATTAGAACCAGGGAAGACAACAACTCCTACAGTAAAATTATCCATCTTATAATTTTTCTAGTGAATACTCATAATCTTCAATAACAGTATTTGCGAATAACCTATCACACAATAAATCAATTTTTTCTCTTACTTCGTTTTCACCATTACCTTCTATTTTTACCTCAATCATTTTTCCTATACGTAATGATTTAATTCCCTCGGCTCCAAGTTTTATAGAAGCAGATTTGGTAGCTTCCCCTGCTGGATCTAAAACTGAGGATCTTAGTCTTACAAAAACTTTTACAGCAAATTGGTCCAATTAAAAATTAATTTCTACTAGAAGATTAGTTTAAATTTTTATAAAAAGTACTATTGATTAATAAACAAATATTTTTACCTTAAGGTTTTGTGAGATATTAAAAGTTTATGAAGCCTCTACCAAAACAAACTAAGCAAGTTCTTCTTGAATTTTCATGAGTTTTGAAATTTCCTGACCCTCCACATTTTGAACATTTTATTTTATCAATTGATGTAACGTCGTCAGAGATTATTTGTTTTAAAGCAATTTTTGGATTTTCCATATTGGGCTGTCTACTGTAGTAAGTATCCCGACAGGTAACTATAAAGTCAAATTGCTATTTTTGGATCACTTAAAATCTTAAATTTCTCTTTAATTTTTCTATTGAAAGTTTTTATAGATTTTTCATCAAAGGAAATTATTACTAATTCAACCCCAGCATTATCATTTGGTCTCCAACAATTGTCTGGAGCTTCTTCAAACCAAGTATTAATTTTCTTTCCAACAATTTGTATTTGTAAAGGCAATGATTTGTTTGGTATCCAAATACGTCCTTTTATTCGAAGAATGTTTAATTCATCCAAGATTTTTGACATCTCCTTTTCAAAGTCATTTTTTTCAAGGAAATAATTTAATTTAATTGAATCTGATACAAGTTCAACATGATTATGGTCATGTTCTTCAGTTAAAAATTCTTTATAGTTCTCTTTTTTAAAATTAAAATCAAATAGATAATTTAAATCAATTTTGCCATTCTTGGATTTAAGGACTGGTGTAGATGAATTTATACTTCCTTGAATTTTATTTTTTACAACGTCAAACTGATCATCATTTAAGATATCTGATCTAGAGACTAAAACGATATCAGAAACTTCTAGTTGCTCCTCAAAAAGTTCATCTATAGTGGCGTTGTGATCAATCTTATCTGTTTCATTATATTGTTTTGTTATTTTATTTAAATCATTAATTGGTGAACCATTAAGCATTGATTCGCCATTAACGATGCCAACAACAACATCAAGGTAGATGGAAGATCTAATCTCAGGCCAGTTAAGCGCTTGAATTAAGGGAATTGGTAGTGCTAAGCCACTTGTTTCTATAATTATTGATTCGATAGGAGGATTAAATTCTAGGAGAGCTTTTATTGAAGGAACAAAATCATCTTGAACAGTACAACATAAACATCCATTGTTTAATTCAATTACGCAGTCGTCTTCAGATTCATCACATTTATCACAACTTTTAATCAAATCACCGTCAATTCCAACATCACCAAATTCATTAATAATTAAACCAAATTTTTTATTACTCTCTTTTAATAGATATCTTAGAAAAGTTGTTTTACCTGAACCAAGAAATCCCGAAACAACTATAACTGGTATTTTTTTTTTCATCTTTGATGATTAACAACCTAAGCTATATTCTGTACTTTCTCCTGTAGAACTATTTGTGCCATTAGCAATCGCACATAATTGTTTTTGTTGTGTACGACTAAGAACAGCATCAGTAAAATCTGCACCATCTATTTTCGCACCTTCAAAATTACTCTCCATTAATAAAGCATTAGTAAAATTAACATCCGAAAGATCAGCATTTGTGAAGTCTGTTGCATAAGCTAGTGAATCTCTTAAATTTGCTCCAGTAAACTTTGAGTTTTGTAATTTACTATTATTGAACACCGCCCCTTCTAAATTACTTTCACTGAAATTAAACCCATTCAAATCAAACTTAACGTATTCGTTGCCGCTTAAGTCTTGACCATGCATATCTGGCTCTAAATTAAGGTCTTGCTGGTTTCTAATCTCAGGAGGTCTTTTAGCCCATGCAGAATTTACAGAATTAAAAAATAAAATCCCAACGAATAACAAAGTAATTAATGCATTCTTTAGTGAGGGGAAAACAATTGATTTAATCATAATAAGACTGTATTTTAGAACTTAAGTATTTAAAGTTTGTAAGAGTATCTTAAAGGAAAATATATGGCAATGTCACTAAAGGTTATTGTTCCTCCTCATCCATTAATAAAACATTGGCTTTCAATATTGCGAGAAAAAAATACTCCAAATATTTTGTACTCAACAGGATATGAGCAATTAGGGAAATGGCTTACATATGAAGCATTACGTAATTGGCTGCCATATAAAAAAGAGATAGTAAATACTGATAATGGAGACACAGATGGATTCTTTATTAATAATGATTATCCAATAAAAGTACTCGCAATGTTGCCCGAAGGGTTATCTCTTTGGTTTGGATCTAAAGAAGTAATTCCTAATTCAACCCTCTCATTAGGAGTACTTCCTAAAACTATTGAATCAAATGAAGGAGTTATATTTTATTCAGAAAAAATAACAACAAAATCAGCAACATTAGAAACTTTAATTAAACTAAAGGAATTAGGTGTTGATTCAAATAGGATCCTTTTAATAACTGCTATTTGCTCAAATAAAGGGTTAAATGAAATTGCGAAATTATTCCCTAATCAGGTAATTTACACTTCTTGCATAGATGAGGAAGACGAAAAAACACAATTATTAGTACCGGGTATTGGGGATCCTCTATCGCGTTTAAGTACTATATTTCAAGATAAGAACTAATATAGAATATAGGAGTAAATATTTTACCAATGTCTGAATACAGAGATTCGTCTTCAAATAATCTTTTATCATTAATAAGCGGTGCTTTTATTGGAGCAGCAGGTCTAGCTTGGTGGTTAATATCCGAAGCAGACAAAAGAAAGGAGGAAAAAAAACAAAAAGCAATGATGTATTCCTCCAGAATTCAAGACGGCTCAGAAGCGATTGATTCAACTGAAAATATAAATGAAGTTGAAGGAGAGAATCTGGAGAAGAAAGTTGAGCAACTTAATTCTGCAATTGCTGATGTGAGGAAGCAACTTGAAGAGTTGGGGCAATAGAATAAAAAAGGTTCTCAAATAATATGAATAAACTCAGATCATCTGCAATAACCCAAGGTGTGCAAAGATCCCCTAACAGATCGATGTTAAGAGCTGTTGGATTTAATGATGAAGATTTTAATAAACCTATTATTGGAGTTGCAAATGGATACAGCACCATAACTCCATGCAATATGGGTTTAAATAAGTTAGCTCTAAAAGCTGAAGAGTCAATAAAAAGATCCGGTGGGATGCCTCAGATATTTGGGACCATAACAGTAAGTGATGGCATTTCTATGGGAACAGAAGGCATGAAATATTCCCTAGTTTCAAGAGAAGTTATTGCTGATTCAATTGAAACAGCATGCAATGCTCAGAGTATGGATGGAGTACTTGCTATAGGTGGATGTGATAAAAATATGCCGGGTGCCATGATTGCGATTGCAAGAATGAATATTCCCTCAATTTTCATTTATGGAGGGACAATAAAGCCTGGGAAATTGCATGGAGAAGATCTTACTGTAGTTAGTGCATTTGAAGCTGTTGGACAATTAACATCAGGCAAAATTAATGAAGAAAGGCTAATTCAAGTTGAGAAAAATTGTATTCCTGGTGCTGGTAGCTGTGGAGGGATGTTTACAGCTAATACAATGTCTGCGGTTATTGAAGTATTAGGTTTAAGTCTTCCTCACAGTTCCACTATGGCTGCTGAAGATCTTGAAAAAGAACTAAGTGCAGATAAAAGTGCTGAAATATTAGTCTCTGCAATAGAAAAAGATATAAGACCTCTAGACCTAATGACTAAGAAAGCTTTTGAAAATGCAATATCAGTAATTATGGCAATTGGCGGATCAACAAATGCGGTATTGCATATCTTAGCTATTGCGAATACTGCAGGAATAGATATTAATATTAATGATTTTGAGAGAATCAGACAAAAAGTACCCGTTATTTGTGACCTTAAACCGAGTGGTAAATATGTGACGGTAGATCTTCATAAGGCAGGTGGGATTCCACAAGTAATGAAAATACTTTTGAATGCAGGATTAATTCATGGCGATTGCAAAAACATTGAAGGCAAAACCATCTCAGAATACTTACAGAATATTCCAGATAAGCCTCCAACAAATCAAAATGTCATCAGAGATATAGATGACCCTCTTTATAAAAAAGGACATTTAGCGATATTAAAAGGTAACTTAGCAAGCGAAGGTTCTGTAGCCAAAATTAGCGGAGTAAAAAACCCTGTATTAAGAGGTCCAGCAAAGATTTTTGAAAGTGAAGAGGATTGTTTAAAATCGATATTAAATAACGAAATCAAAGCTGGTGATGTTGTTGTTATTAGAAACGAAGGCCCTGTAGGAGGTCCAGGCATGAGAGAAATGTTAGCTCCAACATCTGCAATTGTTGGTCAAGGACTAGGAGAGAAGGTAGCCTTAATTACCGATGGCAGATTTAGCGGTGGTACCTATGGCCTTGTTGTGGGTCACATAGCTCCAGAGGCTGCTGTTGGAGGAAATATTGCTCTAATAAAACAAGGTGATTTAATTACAGTAGATGCTATAAAACAATTAATCGAAGTTGATTTATCAGACGAAGAATTAGAAAAAAGAAAAAAAGATTGGGTAAAACCTATACAAAAATACAAAAGAGGAATTCTTTCAAAATATTCGAGAATCGTAAGTACATCAAGTTTAGGGGCTGTTACTGATTTATAAAATCAGCTCAAAGTTTATTTTATTAGTCAATAAAACTTTTAATCCTATTTGCTAAATTTTCCAATCTAGAACTGTATTTTGGTGAGTTGCATTTTTTCCCATTATTGCTATCCATCCATAATGTTTTAACTCCACACCATAATATTGGTTCATCAGGAAAATTAAGCTTAGAAATTACTAAAACCAACTCTTTATTTGATTTAAAAAGTTCTAACTCAAGATCATAAATTTCTAATCTTTTACCTTCTTTATCTCGACATAAGATATTAACTGTTAAATCAATATCTTCTTCTTCGAATTCATATTCACCATTTATTTTTACGACAGAATGAACAAAAGGTTTATTTGTTAAATCTGCCGACTTAGCGATTAAGCTCTCTATATTTTTAGGTGGATTTTCAGATAACACTTATTGATTTAATTAAAACTTTTATGGAACCCTGCTTAAACTCATTATTAAGTAATCCATCATCACCGAACTTAGAGTGTAGTAGTTGCAATCTTTTAATTTTAGATGGCTTGAATTTAAATGGGAATCGTACTTTATTAGCTCTTACTGAAGGTTTTAGCTCACTAAAAGGAATTTGAACATTTGTTGTTCCGAATTTTTTGGTTGGGAATGATTTAATCCACCTTAGACCACCTGGAATAAATTCAGTTAGTCCTAGTAAAGCATCTTCACAAGCAACAGCAAATTTAAAAGTTCTTCCTTGTCCATCAATATTTAATTCAAAGGATGAATACTCAGATACATTTAAAGAAGGTTTATATATAGAAGATCTACAACTAACAAATCCTCCTGCTTTCTCGACAATATTACCCTTTAATATCAAACCAGAATTTGAAATTTCACAAAGGGCTGAACTTGATCCGCCCATAACAGTATCATTTAATGTTTTCCAACCATCGAACTCCTTTTTCTGGAATAAAAATTTTTTCTTACTCATTAAATAATTTAAATTATTAATAGACTTTAACTAAATTTCTAATTCTTTTGCTGATTCCTGATCACAAAATATTGAAATTTGATTAATAGATTTTATTAATTTTGATGGTGTTCTATCTGGTGGCTCTTTTTCATCTAATAACCTCTCAAGAGCAATTCTTTTAGAAGCTCCACTAACTAAAAATATTATCTTTGAAGAGGCTGAAAGAACCTTTGGCGTTAATGAAATTCTTTTTAAACCTTTACCTTCATTAAAAATAACAAAATCATCTACATTATTATTTTTTTGATAAGGGAATAGCGAGGCTGTATGACCATCGTCTCCAAGACCTAATAATGTTAAATCAAAAGCTGGAGGGTTTGATCCGCATTTTTCAAATAATTTGGAAATAAATTGATTTTTTGTAGCTTCATCATCAGCATTTAAATCATTGAATATTTCATAAAAAAAAGCTTTAGTTCCAAAATTAGTTAACAATGAATTCTTCAACATTAAAGAGTTACTCAATTCTGAATTTGGATCAACACATCTTTCATCCCCTAAAAAGACATCAACCATATCCCATCTAAGATCACTTTTTGATAAAAGCTTATAGACAGATTTAGGAGTTGAACCTCCACTGACACAAAATTTGAATCTTTCTTTAATCTTTAATGTATGAACAATTTGGCTTTCAATAAACTTAAAGACTTCTGAGGATAGTTCTAACTTGTCTTTGTAAATGTAGAGTGTATATCCATTTTTAATCTTTTCAATCATTTCATCCATTCAGTATGAAAACTACCTTCCTTATCAATTCTTTCATATGTATGAGAGCCAAAACAGTCTCTCATTGCCTGAACAAGATTCTGAGGGAGTCTATTCGTTCTATAACTATTCAAATAATCTAAAGTACTTGATAGGCATGGTACTGGTATACCTGCTTTTGTAGATAAAGAAACTACTTTAGCTAAGTTATCTAATCTTGTCGCGATTTCATTATTGAACCAATCATCAAAAATTAAATTTTTTAGATTAGGATCTTTGTTATAAGCATCTTGAATTTTACTTAATAATTTTGATCTAATTATGCAACCACCTTTCCATATTTGAGCAATTGACGGCATATTCAAACCATAGTTATATACTGCAGATGCTTCTCTTAAAATATCCATACCTTGTGCATAGCTAGCAATTGTGGCAAGGACTACAGCATCAAATAAAGGTTTCATTCCATCTGATATATTTCCTAAATCAAAATCCTCTATCTCCTTAGATGGAATAGTCTTTTCAATCTCACTACGTTGCTCTTTTAAAGAACTTATTACTCTTGCATTCAAAGATGCATAAATAGTTGGGACTGATACACCCAGTTCTAAGGCACTTACAACAGTCCATAACCCAGTACCTTTCTGGCCAGCTTTATCTAATATTTTTTCGACAACATAATCACCAGTTATCTCATCTTTTGTATTTAGACAGATCTCAGTTATCTCAACAAGATAAGAAGCTAATTCATCAGTCTTATTCCAAATACCAAATACCTCTGACATCTGGTTTCCATTCATTCCTTTGACTCTCTTCATAAGGTCATAAGCTTCTGCCAATATTTGTTCAATTCCATATTCAATTCCATTATGAACAGTCTTTACAAAATGACCTGAGCCTCCTGGTCCAACATATGCAACACATGGACCGTCATCAACTTTGGCAGCCATTTTTGTTAATAAGCTTTCTATTGCAACATATGAGGCCTTAGTACCACCAGGCATCATACTTGGTCCTTCTAGAGCTCCTTTGGCACCACCTGAAACCCCCATTCCAATGTATCCAAAACTTTTACTTTCAAGAGTATTTACCCTTCTTTCTGTATCTTTAAATTGAGAATTTCCGCCATCTATTAATAAATCTCCTTCCTCGAGGTAGCCAGAAATATTGTCTATGACAGCATCAGTTGCGGGTCCAGCTTTTACCATCATTAGAATTCTTCTTGGTCTCTCTAGCTTATTAACAAATTCTTGAAGAGTTTCAGCTCCTTCTATATTCTTCCCAAGGCCACGACCTTGTAAAAATTCTTCGGTTTTTGAGTAAGTCCTATTGAAAACTACACTAGAAAATCCATTTCTCTCTGCGTTAAGAACTAAATTTTCGCCCATAACACCAAGACCTATTAAACCGAAATGTGCCTTGGACATAAAAAAATAAAAAACTCAATAAATATAGTGTGCATGCAACTCAACAAAATTGCTCAAAAAAAATACTTATGTCAGCGAAAAATGATTGAAAAGATTTAAATAACAGTTCCGTTTGCAATAGTTGCATTTTTAACCACTACAACAATTCCATTTCTGATATAAAAGCCTAATTCTGGCTTATCTGCTTCTTCTACTCGATCTTTATTAATTATTACGACGTTATCACCAATCCTTGTATTCTTATCAAGAATTGCTCTTTTTACAGTAGTTCCTTCACCTACTCCCAGAGGTGTTCCGCCTCCTTTTTTTAGTTCAATCCTCTCTTCAGGCGATTCAAAGAAATCGGCACCCATAACAAGAGTGTCCTCAAGAACCGAATCACTTTCAATCCTGCTTCTTACACCTAAAACACAATGCAAAATACTACATGACTTCAAAATTGTACCTTCACAAACTATTGAATCAGTAATTTGAGCATCTACTAGTTTAGAAGGCGGAAGAAATCTTGGTCTTGTATAAATTGGAAATTTTTCATCATAAAAACTAAATGGAGGTTTTGGTTGCTCAGTCAATGCAAGGTTTGACTCAAAGAATGCCCCAATGGTGCCGATATCTTCCCAGTAATCATCGAATACATAACTTTTAAGAGTATCGCCTCTATTGAGGGCTTCTGGAATTATGTCCTTACCAAAATCCGTATAATTAGGAAATTTATTTAGAAGATCGAAAAGAGTATTTCTGCTAAAAACGTAAATACCCATAGAGGCTAGATATGGTTTTTCGGCAGCTGACTCGTTACTTAATCCAAATTTTGAAGTATCTACTGCCATAGCCTTCAACTTCTCTCCAGTCGGCTTTTCACTAAATTCTTTTATATTTCCTGCTTCATCGGTTCTCATTAGGCCAAAACCTTCTGCTTGAGCTTCATCAACAGGCAAAGCTGCAACAGTTAAATCAGCACAATTATCTCTATGATGTTGAACAAATAAACTATAGTCCATTCTGTACAGTTGATCACCTGACAATATTAAATATTCATCAACATCCCATTCTTGAAATAACCATTGGTATTTTCTAACTGCATCAGCAGTACCTTCAAACCACTTCGGACTATCAGGAGTCTGTTGTGCCGCTAAAACCTCTACAAATCCTTGGCCGAAAGGGCCATTTAAATTATAGGTTCTTCCTATATGTCTATTCAGAGATGCACTATTGAACTGGGTCAAAACGTACATTTTTTCAATGCCTGAATTAATACAATTACTAATCGGAATATCTATCAAACGATACTTACCTGCCAATGGCACAGCAGGTTTAGCCCTCATTTTTGTTAGAGGATATAGTCTAGAACCTTTTCCTCCTCCGAGGATTATGGCCAACACACGCTTCATTCAATCTAATGGAGGTAGATATACAACTTCTTAAAGTAACTGATTATGGGCATATTTAGAAATACAAATGGTCAGTTTACAAAGGTATTTCGATAAATCACTGGAAAAACTTAATATAAATCGAAGAAAATTAGTTATTTTTATCCTCCTCTACCAAAGAAAACAATTTTTCAACGATTTTCAAAGAAACTTGTCTTTCTTCTCTTGATTGAGGACTTCTCAACTGGGTAACAGGCGTGTGAAGTATTTTATTAATAATTCCTTTAGTAAGAGCTTCAACAACTTTTCTTTCTCGAGCCGAAAAATCTGGTCCCATTCTGCTAAGTGCTTTTTGCAATTCCTCTTTTCGAATTAACTCCAAATCTGATCTAAGTTTATTAATTACTGGAACGGCCTCTAAACTTGCCCACCATTCTAGAAAAATGATCCTTTCTTCTTCTACTAAAGATTCAGCTTCCTTTGCTATTTTCTGTCTAAATTCTTGATTTCTTGAAACGACCTCTTGTAAGTCATCAACATCAAATGATTTTACATATTCATGTTGTTTGACATCATTAGATATATTTCTCGGAACACCAATATCAATAAATTTAAGTCTATTACTCAAATTTATTTTTTCAATTTTTGTGAGATCAATAATTGGCTCTTCAGAAGCAGTACTGGTAAAAACAAGCGAAGATAATGATATGTTTTCTTCTAATTCGTTTAACCCTTTACAAACAATCTCTAAATCAGGGAAGTCTTGAGCAAGATTTAATGCTCTATCAATATTTCTATTTAAAAGGATAAGTTTATGACATCCTTTTGATTTTAAATGAGTTATTAAAAGCCTACTCATTCGTCCGGCGCCAACAACAAGAACGTTCTCTGATTCCAAACTTATAAGAGTATCAAAACCCTTTTCTTGTCCAATTTTTAATTGAGCTAGTTCTACCGCTGCTGAACTGATTGATACAGCTCCAGTTCCTAAATTCGTTTCGGATCTTACTTTTTTACCTGTACTAACTGATTGAGTTAATAATCTATTAAGAATTGGTCCAGTAGATTGATTCTCTTGACCTAATCTCATCATTTTTTTTACCTGCGAGAGGATTTGTCCTTCCCCTAAAACGAGGCTATCGAGTCCTGCCGAGACTTTCATCAAATGCAAAACTGCTTCTTCCTGTCTAAAGCAAAAAAGATGTGGATTTAAATCTTCAAAAACAATTCCAGAATATTCTGATATAAATTCTTTAATTGATGAAATTCCAGTATTTTTATCCTTTACAAGCGCATATATTTCCATCCTATTACAAGTACTTAAAATTGACACCTCTAATACATCAGAGAAAGCTTTTAACGCTTTCAACGACTCTGTTATGGATTGGTCAGGAATACTTAACTTCTCACGCACTTCGACAGGTGCCGTGCGATGACTCAGTCCGACGACAACGATATGCATAAAATCAAAAGTGAATTTTTAAAGGCTGATACTCTTGGCACCATCTTTTATATGAACAGTATTTGTGAACCTCGCAGTACTGTCTAATGTACTAATAACTAGACTACTTGTTCTAACACAATCCCTTTCAAATTTAACTCCGTCAAATAATAATCCATCAGTTATTCCACTTCCAGCGAAAACAAC
>CACGHD010000026.1 GCA_902572825.1 uncultured Prochlorococcus sp.
CCTAAACCTCTTGTAAGGTTTTGTCCAAGTTGCACTCTACTCTCCGCAGAAGATTGTAGAAGGGCTTGTGCATCGGTATTGAGGACTCTAAATGAAACACCTTCTAAATCACTATTTATCATTCTATTGACTGCATTACTGCCACCACCACCTACACCAATAACTTCTATTTTGGCGTTTTGGCTTGGAAGGATTTCTCTCGATTGATCAAAGTTTGGATTGTTACCGAAGCTCATCTCTTAATAGGGATCTAATACTAATATTGGGTGCATTATGAACTTACTGAGCTCATCTGTAGGAATTTGTTTAGGAAAATCCTAAAAATATTTATTTATTAAATATTTTGTTTGAATGCAAAACCCATATCAACACTACAATAATTAAAAAAAATTACTCAGAATCCTTTTTTAAATATTAGGGTTTGAACACTTTTATTTTTGGTTTATCTGGATTAGTAAGATCAATATTATCTATTTTTTTTGAGAAGCTATTTTTCTTAAATTCACTTTTAAGATTATTTATTATTTGTAATTGATAGTTGATTAAATTTGGCTTAAATCCTAAGAATATCGTTTTTAAATCTTTTTCCTCAATAGTCAGAAACCCACCGGATGAAAAAGTTACTTTAACTATTTCTAATTCATAATTCTCTAAAGCGATGAAAATTTCAGATAATAATTTTTTAAATTTTTCTTTCCATCCAAAAACTTGTATCGTTAATTTATTCAAATTTTTTTCATCCACATTTTGTTTATTGATAAAAATTCCATCTTTATCAATGAAGCCTAATATTTTTTCGTCGTTTAAAACTCTCTCACCGTAAGCTATTGGAGTTCTTGCCTCAATATGAACTTTCAAACCAAAAGGGAATAATTCTCTGTTTACCGAGACATTCTTGAGAGATAAATTTTGTTTTAACTCTTTTTCTAACAAATTAGTTTCAACAAAAATTAATCGGATTGGAAAATTCAAAGATGAATTATTTACCAAATCATTCTGCGAAAAAAATTCATTACCAGAAATCCTAATATTCTTAGTATCAACTTTTTTGAGGGTTTTTATGCTTAATAAGCTTGTTAAAAATAAAAATGAAATTAGTAAAAAAAAGCTTCTATTTTTGATTCCTTTTTGGTTTTTCACAAATCACATCGAGCTTTTTCCATCAGTTGGTCCATCCATTTTCTCGCTTGCTCGGCATCTGAAAATGGTACATCCATCTCTTTACCACCCCCTACTAATCTCAGCCTGCACTTACCTTGCGATTCATTTGTTAGAGGAGCTTCTCCTGAAGTTAGTGCCATTAATTCAACTAATTCCAGTTTCTTGATTGTGAAACAATCTTTTTCTTTAAATTTACCAGCTTCAAATGCGCTCCACTTTAACTCCCCATCTTTTAAAGACGCTGCACCTGAACTATCTAACTTGCACAGTTCAGAATCACTAGCCCAACTTCTAAAAAGATTTTGCCTTCTTCTTTCTAACCATCCAAGTGCAGTTAATAAAATGAAGATTAAAAGTAATGGTAACCAAAGTAGTCCATGCAACATTTGATTTAAATTACAAATCTAGAGATATTTGTACCAGTTTAGCCACAAGTTGTTCAATTTTTAAACCTGAAGCTTCCCAAAGCATTGGAAACATACTGTTTTTTGTAAAACCAGGAATTGTATTTATTTCATTTAGCAAAATTTTATTTGAAGATTTTTCTATAAAAAAGTCTACTCTTGCAAAACCGAAAATATTTAGTGCTCTACAACTTTTAATAGCAATGTCTTTAATTTCTTTTGCTATTTCAGAATCTATGTCGGCCGGGATAATTATTTTATTATTTGAGTGATATTTTGAATCGTAATCATACCAATCACTTTCGTAAATTACCTCGCCTACATCAGAGGTTAAGAGTTTTGAATTCCCAATTATTCCGCATTCAATCTCCCTTACTTCTAAACCTTCCTCTATTAAAATTCTTTGATCTATTTCCTGAGCCTTTTTTAATGCTTGTAAAATTTCTGATTCATTACAAACTTTGGAGATGCCAAGAGATGATCCAGAGTTAGATGGTTTAACAAAAACAGGAAAATTTAATTTTTTTAAAATTTCATTAATTATTTTATTTCTTACCCTTTTATCGTTGAGATCTTCATTTTGAAAAACTAGATAATTAACTTGTGGAAGTTTAAGATTTGAGAAAATTGTTTTCATCAATATTTTATCCATTCCAAGCGCAGAGCCAATAATTCCACATCCGACTAAAGGTTTCTTTGTAAATCTAAGTAAGCCATGAATTGATCCGTCTTCACCATTAAATCCATGTAAGAGAGGAAACCAAACATCAACATTTTGAAATTCAATTCCTTGAAGGAAGTTAAATTTTTCTTGATTAAAAGTTTCTTGTTTTTTTGTTTTATAATTTTCAATTTCACCAATTAGGATTTTTTCTGAAATATAACTATCAAGCCAATCTCCATATTTGTTTATGTAAAAGGGTTTAACTGTAAAGCGTTCTTTGTTTAATTGTGCATTAAATGCTTGAAAAACTGTTTTTGCGGAGGATATCGATACTTCATGTTCATTGGAATGCCCGCCAAATATTAATCCAATACATTTTTTTCTTTCCCCCGATCATTTAAAAAAAATTTATAAAGAAAGTTCTCCTGTTAAAGAAAATGGTCTTGCTTCATTTATTCTGACATTTATCTCATCTCCCAACGAAAAATTAAAGTTAATGTTTTTGGGAATCTCTACAAAAGTTAATCTATTTGTTCTAGTTCTACCCATAATTTGAGATGAATTTTTTGGATTTAAACCCTCAATTAAAACGCTTTCGATATTATTGATATATCTTTGGTTTCTACTCCTAGCCGTTTTCTCGACCAAATCATTAATTTCTTGTAATCTAGCTTTTTTTACCTCTTCCGAAAGTTGATTCGCCCAGACTGCTGCAGGTGTGTTTGGTCTTGGGGAGTATGCTGCTGTATTCACCTGATCAAAGCCAATTTCTGATATTAACTTTAATGTATCTTGATATTGTTGCTCGGTTTCTCCTGGGAAAGCAACTATCGCGTCAGCCGTGATTGATGCATTTGGCATTAATGACCTTATGTTTTCGATAATATTTTTATACTTTTTAATAGAATATCCTCTAGACATTTGCTTTAAGATTTCATCATTTCCACTTTGGAAGGGGATATGAAAATGTTCACAAACTTTATCAAGTTCATAACAAGCTTGAATCAACCTTTTTGAAAAATATCTTGGATGACTAGTAGCAAATCTTATTCTTCGAATTCCTTTAACATCATGAATATAATACAAAAGATCAGTTAGGGTATTCTCTTTTCTCCCCTCTTTTGTAGTTCCTGGAAGGTCTCTACCATAAGCATCAATGTTCTGACCCAAAAGAGTAATTTCTTTAAAATTATCATCAGCTAATTTTTGGATCTCACTTTTTATCGCATTTGGATATCTTGATTGCTCTTTTCCTCTGACAGAGGGGACTACACAATATGAACATTTTTCATTACATCCATATATGATATTAACCCAGCCACAAATAGAGCTTTCTCTTCTGGCACTGGTTATATCTTCAGAAATGAAAGTTTCTTCTGTAGCAGCAACTTGATTTCCTAAATCAACTTTCCCCAGAAGATTCTCAAGATTATTTACATGTTGAGGGCCCATTACTAAGTCAAGTTCTGGGACTCTTCTTAGTAAGGATTCTCCCTCTTGCTGAGCAAGACAACCTGCAACAACAAGTTTTAAGCTAGGTATTTTGTGCTTTCTTTTTGCTTGTCTTCCTAGAAAGCTATAAACTTTTTGCTCTGCATTATCTCTAATAGTGCATGTATTGTACAAGACCAAATCGGCATTTAATTCATTATCTGCTCTGGTGTATCCCATTTTCTCTAATGTCCCAGCCATTCTCTCAGAATCAGCCTTGTTCATTTGGCATCCAAATGTGGTTATCCAATAACTGCCAGTAGTTGAATACTTTTGAGTTTTTTTTTCGTCTGATTTTGTTTTTGTTAGCACTTTGCTAGGAATTTTTTATGATTCTTTGATTCAAAATTACAAGTTAAATAATTTTGCTGCAATATTTTAGAGGGCGAGCGAGGGGATTCGAACCCCCGAATAGCGGCGCCACAAGCCGCTGCCTTAACCACTTGGCGACGCCCGCCTCACATTTATAAATTTAACAACTCAAGGGTAATTTTTCATAGTTATTTTTATCTTTTAGAGAAATTTGAATTATTTTCTAATTTAGTAAAGTTTCCTTATAATTTAAAATAAAAGAAAATTTAAAAATTTGAGTAATCCCGGCACAGCTGAGGTTCTTATTCCCAGAAGCCTTTGTTTAATAGAAGATATAGATAACCTCATTATCGATGTAGAGGATTTATGTTCAGTTTCCATTAGTTGGGAGGATGGATTTGTTTCTGAGTTAAAGCCTTTAAAAAATAAAATTACAAAACCAAAAAATATTTTATTCCCAAGATTTGTTGAAACGCATTCGCATATAGATAAATCTTTTACATGGGCAGACTTTCCTAATCTGGAATCAAACTATGGAGGAGCATTATCAGTAAATCTTGAAGAACATAAAACTAGAACTATAGACAAGGTTCTTGAAAGAGTTGAGAAATCATTAAAACTTGCCATACAAAATGGATACCGTGCCATAAGAAGTCATATTGATACATACAAAGGTCTATCTATTGATATTTGGATTGAACTTTTTAAATTACAAAAAAAAATTTCATCTGAGTTGACTTTACAATACGTTGCTCTAGCTCCATTGGAATTCTGGGACACAACTGAAGGAGAAGATTTGGCAAAAATATTTTCCTCTAATGGAGGCATTTTAGGAGGTGTTATTGTACCCCCTTTCAATAAAAAAAATACAAGCAAATTTCTAGTAAAGATGCTTCTTCTTGCGAGTAAATATAAATTAGAAATTGATTTGCATATAGATGAATCAATTATTGAACCTGGAGCGGGAATAAAAGTTTTATTAGAAACAATCGAAAATTTAAATATTAATAGTATTCCGATCACTTGTAGTCATTTGAGTAGTCTTATTTCTCTAAGTAATAGAGAGATTTTAAATTTAGGGGAAAAAATGGCTGAGAAAAATATTAAGGTTATTGCCTTACCCCTAACAAATTATTGGCTGCTCAATCGAAGTAATCAAACTACTGCATTAAAAAGACCAGTTGCGCCAATAAAGCAATTACAAAAATCACATGTGGATGTATCTCTTGGTAGTGATAATGTTCAAGACCCTTGGTACCCATTTGGTAATTTTGACCCTTTTTATACTTTGTCTTGCTCGATGCCTATGCTTCAGCTTAATCCTTGGGAGAGGATGACTCTATCTTCTATTTTTTTAGCTCCAAGCAGATTATTAAATTTAAAATGGGATGGTTTAATTAAAAAAGGTTGTCCTGCTGATTTTGTGATTTTAGATGCACAAAGATGGGCGGATGTTTTTTCGAGTACTTTGAAGAGAAAAGTGTTTATAAAAGGCGATTTATATTGCTAATAGGCTAATTTATACATAAAACGATAAAAATTTATTTAATGACATCAAATACTTTTAAATTTATAGACAAATTTAGGGAGCTTAACAACTTAGAGATTATTGAAAGCCAATCTGACATAAAAAGACTTTCAAAAGATTTTTATAACTACTCTCCAATCCTTACTGAAAAATTAGACGAATGTATTGCTGATTTGGTGGTAAGACCTTGTGATCACAAAGCCGTAAAGGAAGTAGCAGAGATTTGTTGGGAATTTTCTATTCCACTTACTTTAAGGGGTTCAGGTACAGGTAATTATGGACAAGCTGTCCCATTGTTTAAAGGAGTTGTAATGCAAATGAGTCACTTTAATAAGTTAGAAGAATTTGATCCAGATACAGGTTTTGTAAAAGTACAGTCTGGCTGTGTTATGGGGGATTTGAATAAACAATTAGAGAAATATGGGAGAGAATTGAGGTTGCTTCCTAGTACCTGGAAAACTGCAACAATTGGAGGTTTTATTGCAGGTGGATCAGGAGGTATTGGTTCAATTAGGTGGGGATTTTTAAGAGATCCAGGAAATCTTATTGGCTTAGAGGCTGTAACGATGAGTGGAAAACCTGAATTATTAAAGTTTAATGCTGAAGAATCCGAACCTTTAAATCATGCTTATGGGACTAATGGAATAATTACTTCTTTACTAATTGCTACTGATATCAAACGTAAGTGGTATTCAATAGTTATCGACTGTATTGAATTTGAAAAAACAATAGAAATATTAAAAACTCTAACCAGCGCAGCAATTGATCTGAAACTAGGAGCAATTCTTGAAGAAGAAATTGCAGATCAAATGCCAAAATGGTTTAAATCTAATTCTAGAAGTCACAAAATATTAATTCAATCTACTCTTGGAGGAATAAAAACCATCGAGCTAATTTGTAAAAAATTCAGAGTTGAATCTACCTTCCTTGGCGAAGAAGAAAAACTCATCAATGGAATTTCTGAAGTCGTATGGAACCATACAACTCTTCATATGAGGTCAAGGGATAAAAATTGGACTTATTTGCAGATGCTTTTGCCACTTAATAATGAATTAGAGTTAATTAATTTTTTGAGAAAAAAATGGGGTAAAAAAGTTCTTTGGCATTTGGAGGCAGTTTCTCAACAAGGATCACCCCGATTAGCTGCTTTGCCTGTATTAAGATGGAATGGGATAGATGAATTAAATCAAATAATGGAAGATTGTAAGAAACTTGGTGCGTTTATTTTTAATCCCCATGTTTTAACTGTCGAAGGCGGAGGCTTAGGAGTTGTCGATGCAGATCAAGTAAAAGCGAAATTAAAATTTGATCCTAAAGGGCTATTAAATCCAGGCAAATTGGCGGGTTGGGAAATAAAGGAACAATTTAATATTTAACATTTCTACTTTTTGCAAATTTAATAAATTCAGCAACTAAAAAAATAGAACCTGTTAAAACAGGATGATTAGGTGGCCATTTTTCTAGAGAAAATAAATATTTAATCGCAAGTTCAAATGTTTTAAATTCAATTGTTTTTTTAAAGTCAATTTCTTTAATCTGAGAGAGATCATTTAATTGCCAACTAGTTTGGTTTGGCACCGGGACAAGTAATAAGTGATCATTTTCCTTTAGAAGTGTTTTTAATATTGCGTAAATATCTTTTTGTCTTTGGACACCTAAAATCCAATAAATTCCTTTATCTTCATTCTCCCAATTGCTTCGCTCATGAGAGAGTGCTTTTGCAGCCGGATAATTATGCGCACAATCTACAAGGATTTCTTTGTTCAAATAATTTATTATTTCTAGCCTTCCGTTCCAAGTTGTCTTTTTAAGACCTTCAGATATGTGTTTTTCTGAAATATTAAATCCTAAATTATTCAGCGCTTCAATTGCTCCAACAGCTACTGAAGCATTTTGCTTTTGGAAAATCCCTTTTAATCCAAGCTCATAGCTTTTTGAAATTGAATTTTTCCAGATGACTTCCGCTCCAACCTCTTTAACTTTTTCTTTTATTAAATTTTCAACTTCACTATTTTGTCTGTATGAGATAACAATTGAGTTTTTTCCAATAACTTCTAATTTTTCTTTGGCAATTTTTTCAATCGTATCTCCAAGAAATTCTTTATGGTCTAAGCCAATATTTCCAATAGCAATTATTGGTCTAGATTTATGGGCTGTTGTCGCGTCTAATCTTCCCCCTAAGCCAGCTTCAAGAACTAGCAATTCAACTTTTTTATTGTCAAAAAAATTTAGTGCGCAGCAAATGATTTTTTCAAAAGGAGTTAATTCAAATTTTGAAAAATTTTTTTCTATTAAGTTATAGATTTTTTCAAAATCAGTTTTGTTAATATTTTTTTTATTAACTCTAATCCTCTCGCATACGTCCAAAAGATGAGGCGATGTCGTAACACCAAAATTCCTTTTAGCCTCAAAAAGTATACTTTCTAAATATGCCGCGATTGATCCTTTCCCATTGGTTCCAATAATTTGTATCGCTGGAATATTCTCGCAAGGATTGCCAAGTTTTTGAAGTGCTTTTTTAATTCTTGATAAACCTAACTTGATATTATCCCTTTCATATTCAGGTGATAATAATTCAAAAATTTTTAAATTTGCATTTTTCAAAATTTAAATTGCTATAACTCTTCAAAAATTGAATTTAGCTTATCCAAAAGAATATTAATTTCTCTTCGAGATATAACTAATGGTGGGACAATCCTTACGACGTTTCCTCCTGCAGGAACTACCAGTAATCCTTTATCAAAAGCTTTTAATGTAATTTTTTTTGCATCAGCATAATCTTTATTTATAACAAGACCTTGTATTAAACCTAAACCCCTTTTCCCGTTAATAATATTTGGAAATTTTTTTGACAATTCTTCAAACCCAGCACTTAATTGTTCCCCTCTCAGATAGACATTATTTATGAGATTTCTTCTATTTATTTCTTCTAATACAGTTAGGGCAGCTTTGCAGGCAAAAGGGTTCCCCCCAAATGTACTTGCATGATCTCCTGGATAAAAAATATTGGCTTTTTCTTTTACTAATAATGCTCCAATTGCATGACCTCCTCCTAATCCTTTGGCGAGGGTAAATCCATCAGGTTCAATTCCTAAATTCTCATAACCCCACATTTTTCCAGTTCGACCTACTCCACTTTGAACCTCATCTAAAATGAGAAGAGAATTATATTTATCACATATTTCTCGCAGGCCTTTAAAAAATATTTTACTTCCAGGAATTACGCCGCCTTCTCCTTGTATTGGTTCAACTAAAACGCCGGAAATTTTTTGATCATTATTTTCACACTCTTTAAATAATTTTTTTACCGAATCAAAATTGTTAAATTTAAAAAATTTGAACCCTTGAATCATTGGTTCGAAACCTTTTTGATATTTGGGCTGTCCAGTAGCACTCAAGGCTGCAAGCGTCCTTCCATGAAAGCTGGATTCTGCTGCGAGAATAATTGATTCTTTACCTTTATTTGTTGTATTACCATATTTTTTAATTAATTTAATTGCTGATTCATTTGCTTCCGCACCACTATTGCAGAAGAAGACGCTTTCAGCACAACTCATATTCGTTAAAGTTCTGCTTAATTGTTCTTGTTCTTCAATGTTGTAGAGATTTGAAATGTGCTGAACTTTTTTTAGTTGAGTTGATAACCTTCTTCTTAAAACTCTGTCGCTATGTCCAAGACTACAAGTTGCTATGCCAGCTACTGCATCAAGATACTTTTTACCTGTTTTGTCCCATAGCCAACAACCTTTTCCTTTTTTGAAAGATATATCGAATCGACTATAAGTATTCATCAAAGTGGGAGCGGTCGGACTTGAACCGACATACCCGAAGGTGCCGCATTTTGAGTGCGGTGCGTCTACCAATTCCACCACGCTCCCAATGTTTTTGCAAAAATGAACTTTTTTATTATAACAAAAATCAACTCATTGACTATTGTTTTTGCCAATGAACAGTTATCAAGATAACGCTCGTTAGTAGCTAACCTTTTGGCTAAAAAAAATAGAATTACATTTATTGAATTTCTGACAATAATTAAGATTAAAATGCATTAATTAACATATGCAATACAATTATGTAACAGTTATCCAGCTTAAAACCTATCTACGGAAAGAAAACTTCATATTCGGTAATATTATGTTATATTTAAAAGAAAAGTAAAATGACTAAAATTAAAGCAAAAAAATTATCTTTAAGATTCGCTCCCTATTTTTTCATTGCAATCACAATTTTGACAGCATTTGGATCTAATAACGGAACATGGGTATGAATGATCTCAAGATCAATGGTTTAAATAAAATCTGGTCTAATCGCTTTTTAACGTTGTTTCTAATATTTTTAGGCTGCATTTCACTTATTAATATTGCTTACATTTGAATATTTAATAGTATTCAAGTATTTTGAAATTTAGGCCACTTCATATCGAGGAATATCTGCAGGGTCTGAACTAGTCTTGAATTCCTTATTTTTCAAAGTTTTTTTGTTAACTTCTCTAGTTATTTTTATACCTAATATTTTGAGTTTTGATTCAAAATTTTCATAACCTCTATCCAAATGCTCTAAACCAGAGATTGTACTTGTTCCTTCAGCTATGATCCCAGCAATTATTAATGCAGCTGAAGACCTCAAATCAGATCCAACTAGATCCATCCCCTTAAATTTTTTAACTCCTTTGATGTGAGCTATGTTTTTGTTTAATTTTATATTCGCCCCCATATTGTTAAGTAAATGAACATGATTCATTCTGTTTTCGAAAATTGTTTCTGTTATCTTTGATTCACCATTTGCGATTGCCATTAAAGTTGTAAATGGTGCTTGCAAATCAGTTGGAAATCCCGGGAAAGGAGCTGTTTCAATATCTACCCCTTTGATCTTATTGCAGTTGATTGTTATTGAATTACCTTTAATCGTAATTTTACTTCCACTTTCTTGAAGCTTATTCGTGACAGCTTCAAGATGATTAGGAATTACAGGAGAAATTGTTATCGAAGAGGAAGTCGCAGCAGCAGCTATTAAAAAAGTGCCAGCCTCTATTCGATCTGGAATTACTTTATGACTACAACCACACAACTCATTTACACCATCAATAATTATTTTTTCTTTGCCAGAGTCGTAAATTTTTGCCCCCATTTTATTTAGCATTTGGCATAGATCCTGAATTTCAGGTTCTCTTGCAGCATTCTCAATAGTAGTTCTTCCCTCTGCTAATGATGCGGCCATTATTAAAGTTTCAGTAGCTCCTACGCTTGGGCACTTTAATTTGATATGGGTACCAATTAATCTGCTTTTATTTCCTTTTATATTTGCTTTGACAATTTCTTCTTCAATAAGAATTTCCGCTCCTAGTGCCTTAAGCCCGTTAATGTGCTCATCTATTGGCCTTGAACCAATATTGCACCCTCCAGGCAAAGGGACTTTAGCCTCTCCAAATTTACTTAATAGTGGACCGATACAAAAGAAACTTGCTCTTAGTCCATTAACAAGTTCATATGGAAGTTCTTTAATAGAAATATTTTGTGAATCTATCTCTAATTTATTGTTTTTTTCTACTATTTTAACCCCTAAATTTCTAAGGATATTAGCCATTTTTTCAATATCAGTGAGGCGAGGAACATTCTGAAGAACTACTCTTTCATTAGTTAGTAATGATGCAGCAAGCAAAACTAAGGCTGAATTCTTCGCACCACTTATTTCAACGATTCCATTTAATTTGCCTTGGCCAATAATCTTTAAATTTTGTGATTTAAGATATGACTTATTTTTGCTACCGCAAATCATTAAGACTTAATTTATTAGATTCATGATGACAAACTAAAATTAGTAAGTCCACCCTATGTAACGTCTTGAATATTAATTAAAAGTGAAAATGTATTTTTTTAATTTTGGGGAAATAAAAATTTAATAAATAATTGATCAAAATAATTATGTAATTAAAATATAGTTGATAATGAATTTTTAAAATTACCCATAGAAAATACTTTTTTAAAAATAACTAGTAAAAACAATAATCTAGTTAAAAGATTTAGATCATTTAAAAGCGCATCCTCTCGCAAAGATAAAGATTTTTTTTGTATAGAAGGTACTCATCTTATTGAAGAATTGCTTAAGTCTGGAAATTTTCCCTCCAAAATTTTAGTTACTGAAAAATGGCTAAAAAAGAACCAAAATCTTAGCAAACAGTTTGATGAATCATTATTAACTATGGTCTCTGAAGAGGTTTTAGCTTCCGCGATTTCAACAGTTAATCCAGATGGCATCGCAGCATTAGTAGAAATTTCATCAATACCTAATTATCAATTCAAAAGTAAGGATGATTTTATTCTTGTTCTTGATAGAATTCAAGATCCTGGGAATATGGGTAATCTTTTTAGAACTGCTTTAGCTGCTGGTGTTGATGCAATTTTTTTAGCTGGAGGTGCGCACCCATTAAGCCAAAAAGTATTAAGAGCATCAACTGGCGCGGTCTTTAATCTCCCATTTCAAAGATATGAGGGTACTGAAGAAGAAATAATAAATTCTTTATTAAAGTCTTTATCTGAATTATCAAATGAAGGATTTAAGATTTTTTCCACTAGCAGCTTTAATAAAAGCTCAAAAAAACCTTCAAAACCATACTGGGAAATTGACTGGACCAAGTCTACTGTCTTGATTTTGGGTAATGAAGGTCAAGGTATTCATAAAAAAATTCAAGAAGCATTTAATGAAACAATTACAATTCCGCATAGTGAGCTTGTAGAATCATTGAATGTGGCTTGTGTTGCAGTTCCATTATTACTAGAACGAAAAAGAGTCGCATACACCTCTAATAAATAAATAAAAAGTGACTGATTCAAGTTTTGATTTTGATTTAATTGTAATAGGAGCAGGATATGGAGGTTTTGATGCCGCTAAACATGCTGCTGGCAAGGGACTGAAAGTCGCAATAGTAGAATCTTCTGATATGGGAGGTACTTGTGTTAATAAGGGTTGTGTTCCATCTAAAGCTCTTTTAGCTGCAAGTGGAAAAGTTAGAGAAATAGCTGATTATGAACATTTAGCTAAATTTGGTATTCATGCTTCCCCAGTAAGGTTCGAGAGATCAAAAATTGCAGATCATGCAAATAATTTAGTTTTAAATGTTAGAGAAAATTTAACAAAAACTCTTAAAAGAAGTGGAGTTGAAATTATTTTGGGCATTGGAAGAATTGAAGGAAATCAAAAAGTAGGTGTAAGAGATAAAAACGGAATTGATAAAATTTTTACATGTAAGAATATTGTTATAGCAACAGGCTCTTCTCCTTTTGTGCCCCGTGGAATAACTTTGGATAATAGGACCGTATTCACTAGTGATGATGCGGTTAAACTTGAGTGGCTTCCAAGATGGATAGCAATTATTGGAAGCGGATATATAGGACTAGAATTTGCTGATGTTTATACCGCGCTTGGTTGTGAAGTTACCATGATCGAGGCTTTGGAGAATATTATGCCAACATTTGATCCGGACATCACTAAAATTGCTAAGAAGAACCTTATTCAAGCAAGAGATATAGACACAAAATCAAATGTCTTTGCGACAAAAATAATACCTGGATGCCCTGTAAAAATAGAACTGACGGATGCAAAATCTAAGAAAGTTGTAGAAACTTTAGAAGTTGACGCTGTACTAGTTGCAACTGGCAGAAGTCCTAATAGTAATAACTTAAATCTTGAGTCGGTTGGTATCGAAACAGTAAAAGGTTTCATTCCTGTAGATGATCAAATGAGAGTTAAGAATGGTGATGAAATAATACCCAACATTTGGGCGGTTGGAGATGTAACGGGCAAACTAATGCTTGCTCATACAGCTGCAGCGCAGGGTACTGTTGCTGTTGATAATATTTGCGGTGGTAACGTGGAAATTAACTATAAAAGTATCCCTGCAGCAACCTTTACCCACCCAGAGATAAGTTCAGTTGGTCTATCTGAAGCTGAAGCTAAGGATATATCTGCAAAAGAAAATTTTACTTTGGGAGTTGTCAAAAGTTTCTTTAAGGCTAATTCAAAAGCATTGGCTGAATTGGAGAGTGACGGATTGCTAAAGTTGATTTTCAACAAAGATAATGGGAAAGTATTAGGTGCTCATATTTTTGGGTTACATGCAGCTGATTTAATTCAAGAAATTTCGAACGCTATTTCAAGGAACCAAGATGTAATTCAATTATCTAAAGAAGTTCATACTCATCCTACTCTTAGTGAAGTAGTTGAGGTCGCATATAAACAAGCAGCTTCTCAAATAAAATAATTTCTAAAATTAATGGAGATAAGACGCAGGCCACCAAATCCAACAGTAAGGGTAGAAAATTTAGAATATGCTGTACCTCATAGAGAAGCACAAGCAAAAAATATTCTGGAAGAAATTGTATGGCACAAAGATATTGAAATTAAGAATTTTAAAAAAATAGTCTCTTTAGAAGATCTCATCAAAAAGATTGAAAAACTTCCTACTCCCAAAGATTTTTATAAAAATATTTTGGAGTCAAAAATAAAACCAGGAGTTATTGCAGAAATAAAAAAAGCTAGTCCGAGTAAAGGAGTTATTAGAAAAGATTTTAACCCTGAAAACATAGCAATTTGTTATGAAGGATTAGGTGCATCATGTATCTCAGTACTTACCGATAAAAGGTTCTTTCAAGGTAGTTATGAAATACTCGAAAATGTAAGAAGATCAACTAATCTTCCTCTACTCTGCAAAGATTTTATTATTTCTGCTTATCAGATTTATAAAGCAAGGGTATCTGGTGCTGATGCAATATTATTAATCGCTGCGATTTTAAGTGATGACGATTTAATTTATTTAAAGAAAATAGCTGATAATTTAAAGATGAGTGTTCTTGTTGAAGTCCATAACGCTAATGAATTAGAAAGGATTCTAAAGTTAAAATCTTTTAATTTGATTGGAATAAATAATAGGGACTTAAAGACTTTTAAAACAGATTTAAAAACATCAATAGAATTGATGCATACATATGCAGATATATTTTTAAAACAAAATATTATTCCCATAAGTGAATCTGGAATTAATTGTGCCGAAGACTTAGAATCGCTTAGATCTATTGGAATCAAGGGAGTATTAATTGGTGAAACTTTTATGAGAGAAACTGATATTGAACGATCGTTCAAGAAATTATTTACCTCAATTAAATATTGACTTCAAATCGTGCTATAAAATTAAATAAACAGAGTTGTATTGGATATATATGCAGGCTGTAATTTTAACAGGTATAGTCGCGGGATTTGTGCATGTAGTTAGTGGCGCTGATCATCTAATTGCAATGGCACCAGCAGCGGTTAATAATCCCCAAAAAGCTCTTAAAAATAGTTTCTCATGGGGCTTGGGACATTCTTCAGGAGTCCTCTTGTTAGCTTTTCTAGCGATTTTTATTAAGGATGTTACGCCATTAAACAAATTTTCTAGTATCGCCGAATTCCTAGTTGGAATTTCACTTCTAATTGTTGGAGTATTTGCTATAAAAAATTCTTTTCAATTAAGTATCCATTCGCATTCCCATAAGCATGAGAATGGAATTGCCCATCGTCACTTTCATTTTCATGTTAAGGAACAAAAAAATAATAATAAGCACTCACATGCTTTGACTGGTTTAGGCTTGCTTCACGGTATAGCTGGAGGTTCACATTTTCTTGCAGTTCTTCCTGCTTTAGCACTACCTTTAACAAGCGCTTGCTTATATTTGATTTCATATTTGATTGGTTCACTCATAAGTATGAATCTTTTTACTTGTTTAATATCCTTTACTACCTTTAAAGCAAGTCAAAAATTTATTAAAAGATTAATAGCTGTAACAGGAGGGCTTTCCTTTTCTTTGGGATTATTTTGGATTCAAAGAAGTGCTTCTGTTTTTTTGAATTAAAAAATACTTTAATTTAGGAAGAATTAATTTAGAGGTGACAATCCCAATTATTTTTTCGTTATTGATTAATCCAAATTTATTACTATCTTCGCTAAATTCAATATTGTCGCCAATAACCTCAACGTTGTTTTGATTTACTGAATTTATCCTTTTTATTAAGTTTTTATTTTTAAAAGGATGATTAAAAATAACTATTTGCCGATTTTTAAGTATTGATTTATTCTTTTTGTATTTTTTAAAAAATACAATGTCACCTTCTTTTAGGTAAGGAGACATCGATTCGCCACTAATAATCGCGGTTTTTCTTAAACCTAAAAAAAATAAAATAAAATCAAAAAAACTTTTGAAAATAACTCTGATTAACTAGCTTTTACAAAAGCGTCTGATCTTCCTTTTGAAGCCCAGAAAATATTATGAATTTTTTCTACATAACTCATGAGTTCTTCAGCTTGGGCTAAATCAATATTAACTTTGCATGCACTGCATAATTTGGCCGCCTTCCAAATGGTTTCATGTAAGTCTGGATAAGTTTCTAAGTGAACTGGTTTAAAGTAATCTGTCCACAAAATTAGAATCTCTTTCTTTGTTTCTTTTGCTTGCTCTTCTTTAACTGCAACATATCTAGAAAATGTATTGCTGTATGCAGCCCACTCTGCTGAATCAGTGCTAGAAGGAGCTTCTAATGCAATAAGTTTTTTTGTCATTGATAATACTGCTTCAGCTGCAACTCTCGTAGATGCTGGGTCGTAAACACCACAAGGACCATCGCAGTGAGCATGGACTGTCATTGAAGATTTTTTATCTAGAAAAGAATTGATGAATTTACTTAACATTTCAAATATTTGGTGTTGTATATATATTACTTGGAGATTAACTAAATTGAAAAGTCTTAGATATTTTTCTTACTTAATTTAATTGACTTTTAATAATTCAACTTCAAATATTAAAGTCGCATTAGAAGGTATTACATTTCCAGCTCCTCTTGATCCGTATCCAAGTTCAGGAGGTATTGTTAATTTTCTTTTGCCTCCAACTCTCATGCCTGCCACACCTTCGTCCCAACCTTTTATTACTCGTCCAGCGCCCAAGGGAAAGCTGAATGGAGCTCTACCGATACTGGTATCAAATTGTGTCCCGTCTTCTAGTGTTCCTGTGTAATTTACAGTAACATTCTGCCCAGCACTGGCCTCATCTCCTTCCCCGTTTACGATATCTGCAATAATTAGACCACTTTCTGTAGTTCTTGAATTGTTGTCTATTGGTGTTTCTTCTGCCATAGCGAAAAGTATAGGATTTGGATCTGATGGGTCTAGTTCAAATAAATTATTATTTGAGACATTTGATGATTTTGCAACAGGTGTTCTTTGAATTGACTGAGTTTCTGATTCGGCAGCATTAACAATTTGAGGTGAATTAAATTGACTGAAAAGAGTTAATGAAACACAAAAAACAAAAACTGCAAAACTAATAAAGACTTCTTTCACTTAAATTTTGAAAGTTACTATAACTCAGTCTACAGAATGAAGGTACAATAAATGGGTGATTATAAATTTAATTTCGTAATTTTAGATTGTTAATCCCAACTCAAATTAAAAGTTTAAGACAATATTTTTACCCTTGTTTAGGAGGGATTTTAGGGGGAATTTCAGTTTCAACTCATTTTTGGCTGATTTTTATGCCGATATCATTATTTATTTTATGGAAGGGAAGTGAAAGGAGAATGGCAAATTTTTGTTGGGGTTTTTTCTTTATCTTGATAAGTCATTCTTGGCTTTATGATCTTCATCCATTGACATGGCTTGGGTTTTCATGGCTTGCAAGTTTAATTATTGCCACTCTAATAATATTATTTTGCGCTTTTTTGGGTGGGATATTAGTTTATTTATGGGGATGGTTAGTTGAAATTATTCTCTGGAAAGAGGATGTTTTCAAAATGAAAATATTATCTTTAACAGTAAAAGTATTTTTTTTATCTTTGACTTGGGGTATTGGTGAATTGATACTTTCTCAAACACCTTTTTTTTGGATAGGTTTAGGAGAGAGTCTTATCCCGGGTGATATTTATCTTGCTGGTTTAGCAAGATGGATTGGTGCAAGCGGTTTATGCGTATTACAAATATTAATTGGATTTTGGATTTTTTACATTCAAGGTAGATGGGAAAGAAAACTTTACTTTAAAAAAATATTTCTTTTAGGACTTTTGGTTTTTATTTTCTTACATTTATTTGGAGGTTTAACAACTCCAATAAAAAGAAATTATGAATATCCAGTAGCTATTTGGCAAACTAATATACCAACAAGAGAAAAATTAAAAATAAATGATGAATTTATTGAAGAAAAGCTATCTATTGCTCAAAAATATGCTTTATCAAACAAATCGAAACTTCTTGTTGCTCCTGAAGGAACTCTATCTAATAATTTTTATTTTTCTAAAGGCATTATGGTTAATACCTTGTCAGGAGGTTTTAGAAATTCAAATAATGAGTTAAGAAGTTCTTTACTCGGATTTCAAATTGGAGATAAATCTTTTACCTCATTTATAGATAAAAATAGACTTGTTCCAATAGGTGAAAAAATACCTAGATTTCTAGATAATTTTTCAAGAGGATTATCTGCAGTAGGAGGAATTCAGCCAGGTTCTGATTCACGATTTTTTGATCCTAAATTTTCACCCCCACTAGCAGTAGCTATATGTTACGAAATTAGTAATGGACAAGAAATAAGAAAGGCTTTTAATAGCGGTGCAAAACTAATAATAACTGCAGCAAATTTAGATCCATATCCAGCTAAGCTTTATAATCAATTCTTATCTTTGGCTAGATTAAGAAGTATTGAAAATAAGAAAAATAATTTACTAGTATCAAATACCGGCCCTTCGGGCTTAGTTCAAGATGATGGAAAAATAATTAAACTTTTAGATTATGATGTTGAGCAAAATGAAATAGTGTTCCCTACTTTCTCATCCGAAAAGACTTTCTATACAAAATTTGGAGATAAACCTATTTTGTTTTTGTTTATATTATTTGTAGGATTAAATTTATTTTGGAAAATTAACTAATTAATCCACCACCTAATAAAATTTCTCCTTTATAAAAAACTGCAGCTTGTCCGGGAGTTACCGAACTTTGACTTTTTTCAAAAATTAATT
>CACGHD010000027.1 GCA_902572825.1 uncultured Prochlorococcus sp.
ATCAGGCAAACAATTAATTGAATCACCATGACTCATCCACATTATGGATTTATCTTCTACATCACAAAGGAGGTCAGATTCTTGATCTATATTTATTGGTGCTCTTCCATATTCAGCTTTGTTGGTTGCTGAAATAACTGACCCTCCAAGTTCTTTGACCATTAATTGCATTCCATAGCATATGCCAAGAATAGGAATTCCTAAATTAAAAATTTTTTTATCACATTTCGGAGCATTTTGTTCATATACAGAATTTGGGCCTCCACTTAAAATGATCCCTTTAGGATTAATATCATTGATGTCTTTAATTGAAATACAATTACTTACTACAAGAGAAAAAACATTAGTTTCTCTAATTCGTCTTGCAATCAATTCAGAATATTGAGAACCGAAATCTAAAATTAATATTGAAGGATCTCGTTCTTTTTTGAAAGATATTTGACTCATGTATAAAAGTTAGCTCAATTTATTTACAAAAGCATAATGAATCACTAATTCATCCTATTGGAAATAAGAAATATACTTCTTACCGTAAATTCCAGCCCACCTAATTTTCCTTTTTCTATCAAAAATGATGGATGCAATTTCCATATCAGTTTTTACATACCTATTTGCATAAGCAAAAGAACGCTTTTCTATCGTATTGGATAAACTCTGGAATAATTTATCAGCTAAAGATTGATTAAATCTTTCAAGAAGTAGTAATGCATCCTCTAGATTATTTAACTGAGATAATTCGAATAATTTTTCAGGTGGTACCTTTTCTTGAACGGCTAAATAAACAAGAATCTCGATTCTTGCATCAGCTAAATGATTATGTGTATGAAAAATACCACCTGCTAATTTAATTAATTTTCCGTGATAACCAAAAAGAATTACAGTTTTAACTTTTTTTATTGCAGCTTCAACTAATAACGGTCCTATCCAATTTCCAATTTTAATAATTGGTAAATTAACATTATAAGTTTTTGCCAAATTTAACCCATTTTCACCAATAACAAAAACAACTTCCCCTTTAAAGTCATTTTTAATTAACTTTGCCAAATTAATTTTGGCCTCTTCTAATTGATCAGGTGAAGCACTCGAATAAGTCTCAGCCGAAGTACCAATAATAGATAGTCCATTAACGATACCAAATGACTTATTACTAGTTCTTTCTGCTAAAAAAGCCCCCTTTGGGAATATAATTTCTAATTTCAAATTAAAGCCCTCAGGAATAATATCTAATAAATTTTGATGTAACACTTCTTTTGCAAAACTAGAAATACTTATCTCTGATGTATCTTCTTTTATACCTACACCAGATCCTGCAATTATATTTATTGGAGTTGTTGGAATAGGCTTATTAAAAGAAATTTTTTCTAAAGAAGCTATTGCCCATATTTCTAAGTTTTGTGTTACGTCAAGATCTAAGCCTGATTTTGCAAAGGTAATTCCTAACGCATGCGAGTCATCTTTAAGTAAACCAACAGAATGAATCTCGATTTTTATTTCTTTTTTTTCATTAGGAATTTTTATTAGTTCATAATTTTCAAATGGTAAACCTACTAGTTTTTTTAATGCTGACCTAGCAGCTCCAGCAACCCATAAAGGTAAAGAAAATCCTTTTTTCAAATCAAGTAATTGAAAAATATATAATGAGAACTAATCTAAGAATGACCTATATAACAAAAAGTGGCCATACAACAAAAATTATCATTGATGATTCCTGGACCCACACCAGTTCCAGAAAAAGTTTTACAAGCATTAAGTAAGCATCCAATAGGCCATCGCAGTAAAGAATTCCAAGATCTCGTACAAAGTACTACTAAAAATTTACAGTGGCTTCATCAAACTCAAAATGATGTTCTAACAATCACTGGTAGTGGGACAGCCGCAATGGAGGCTGGAATAATAAATACCTTAAGTAAAGGAGATAAAGTAATTTGCGGAGAAAATGGAAAATTTGGCGAAAGATGGGTAAAAGTTGCTAAAGAATTTGGTTTAGAAGTAATAAAAATTGATTCGGAATGGGGATATCCGCTTGACCCAGAAGAATTTAGAAAAGTATTAGAGGCAGATAAACAAAAAGAAATAAAGGCAGTTATTTTGACTCATTCTGAAACCTCAACAGGCGTCATTAATGATCTAGAAACTATAAGTTCATATATTCGCAAACACAATACAGCCTTATCAATTGTTGACTGCGTTACGAGTATTGGAGCTTGCAATGTACCAGTAGATGAATGGGGATTAGATATCGTTGCTTCAGGATCACAAAAGGGATATATGATACCTCCAGGCCTTAGTTTTATAACAATGAGCCAAAAGGCATGGGAAGCTGCAGAAAAATCAAATTTACCAAAATTTTATTTAAATTTAAAATCTTACAAAAAAAGTCTTTTAAGTAACAGTAATCCATATACTCCAGCAGTTAATTTGGTTTTTGCTTTAGATGAATCTTTAAAAATGATGAAAGAAGAAGGCTTAGATAACATTTTTCTCAGACACAATAAACATAAATTAGCAATGAGCAATGCTGCAAAGGCTTTAAATCTAAAATTATTTGCTGATGAAAAACACTTAAGCCCCTCAGTTACTGCAATAAAAACTGAAGGAATGGATGCTGAAGAATTTAGAAAAACAATAAAGAATAATTTTGATATTTTACTTGCTGGTGGACAAGATCATCTGAAAGGGGAAATATTTAGAGTCGGGCACTTAGGTTATGTAAATGATAGAGATATCATTACAGTAATTTCTGCTATAGGTTTTACGCTTGTCAATATGGGTAAAATTACAGCCCAACAGGCTGGTGATGCATTAGTTGTGGTATCTAAATACCTTGAGGAAAATTAAGTTAAGTTCCTGGCTCTTCAACATTTCCGCCTAATTCAACAATTTTTTTTCTAAGGACGATTGATTTTTTTTCATCACCCTTAGTTTGAGCTATTGCCAGAGCAAACTCTAATTTTTCGAGCTGGTGGCCACCCTCAAAAAAAGATAATTTTTTCTTTATGTGGTTTTTATTATCTTTGTATGAAATTTGTGAAGACATAAAAATTCATGCTTTAAATAATATTATGCCAACAAAAGGGGACATTACGGGAGGAAATCAAAAATATTATTTGAATATAAATTTAAGCAAATAAATTTTTTTCTAATATTATGTCCAAACATCACTAAAATTTTATGCCAAACATAAATCTCATATATTATCTTCTTGCTGGCGGCGTTTTTGGAACTTTAGCTTTAAAAACAGGTATACCTGCAGCTCCTCTTGCAGGTGCCTTAATAGGCGCAAGCCTACTTAGTATCAGTGGCAAAGTCGATATTGCAGAGTGGCCAATAGGAACAAGAACAATTTTAGAAATCGGCATTGGAACAGTGATTGGTACATCATTAACCAAAGACTCATTAATGGATCTTCAAACCTTATGGAGACCTGCTATTTTAATAACCTTTACTTTAGTTATTACGGGATTAGCAATTGGATTATGGACAAGCAGATTACTTAATATCGATGTGATAACAACAATTCTTGGTGCAGCACCAGGTGGCATTAGCGGTATGAGTCTTGTAGGTTCAGAGTATGGGGTAGGAGCTGCTGTCGCAACTCTACACGCAGTAAGATTAATTACTGTGCTTCTAATTCTTCCTTTGGTTGTGAAATGCTTGAATATATTTGGAGTAATTAAATCTTAAATTTCTATAGACATATGCTCAATAAAAGATATTTTTAAATAGAAAGATTATAAACAATGAAGGGAATTAAAAAAGAATTAATATTTATAACCCTAGGAGTTATAACTCCTCTTTCACTTCATACGTTAAAGGTAAATGCAGGATCATTTGGAGCTGAAATTTTCTGTACTATGAGAGATGGAGGTAATGATCATGAAAGTAGTTGGGATGCAGCATATACATATATAAAAAAGCAAAAAGGTGGATTTTTCAAAGTCTCACCTAAACAAGCAGCAGCACAAATTACTGAATCAGTTATTAGAGATAGAGAAACTTTCAGCTATTGTGTTGAGTACTTAGATCAACTCCATCCAAATAGGCAACTAATAAGAGATTTAGAAAAAGAAGAAAAAAGAAAAGAAAAAGAAGCAAAAGATAGAGAAAACAAAAGGAAAAAATTAGAAAAAGAATTAGAAGAAACTAATAAAGAGATTTCTGAAAAATTTACTGATGAAACACTTGATAGATATAGTTATTAATCAAGTTTTTAGAAAGCTAATAATTTTTTTTCAAAATTGCTAAATACTATTTTGTATCTAAACACACTAAAACATATTTTTGATGGCAAATATAGACTAAAAAAGGTTAGTAATTATTGACTTTTAATATATTCAAGCCATTATTTATTTAACTAAATATTCTGAATGCATATTAATGATGCGGTGTTTTTAGAGGATTTATGTCCTAAGTTCAGATTGAGACAATGGCGAAAATCTATTCATAGGTTTACAGGAAAAAGTTGTATATATTGCGGAAAACCATCTGAATCTATTGACCATGTAATACCAAGATGCCAAGGAGGGTTAAGTACAACAGAAAACTGTGTCCCTGCATGTCTTTCCTGTAATGGGGATAAATCAGATGAAAATGCTTTGTCTTGGTATAGAAAGCAAAAATTTTATGATCCTCGAAGAGCAATGGCTATAAGAGCTTGGTTAGAGGGAGATTTAAGATTAGCTATTAGATTACTGCAATGGGCTAATCCTAACTTTAAGGTAAAAAATAAAAATTATGAAAAAAATAAATCAGAATATAAAGCAGCTTGACTACCAAACATTACATATTTTTCTAGAATTATAACTCTCACATATATTTTCTAATTCTTTTGGGGATTCTGGAAATATTAAAATTGTCGAAAATGCAAGAAGAAAGACAAATAATTTTTGGTAGAATTTAGAATTAACTAAAATAACTTCTTTTTCTATAAGACGGGGATAACTTTTGGCAACAAAGAGAGTTTTTGATTTTAAATCGGACTTAAGAGCTGTCTTCATCATAAATTAATACATATGTACTACTTTAAACCAGCATGAAGAAACCTGCAAGTGTACTCAGTAATAAAAATAAATTTTTAATCTTAGGATGTGGTTTCAGCGGTAGTTATTTTGCAAAAACTATTAAAAAATTTGGTTGCAACGTTTTAACAAGCTCAAGATCTATAAGCAGGGATCCAAATAGTTTTGTTTTCAACAGTGAAAACGGTGTCGTTCCTGATGAAAAAATTTTTGATGGAGTAACACATATTCTTAGTTGCATACCTCCAGATAAAAATGGAAATGATCCAGTATTAAAAAGTCTTATAAATAAACTAAAAAGTTTGTCCCTTGAGTGGGTTGGCTATTTATCTACTACAGGAGTTTATGGGAACACCAAGGGCAATTGGGTTTCTGAAATTGATGAACCAAACCCTTTTCAAAAAAGAAGTCATAAAAGGTTAAATTGTGAAAAAGAATGGATTGAATCTGGTTTACCTGTACAAATTTTTAGGTTACCAGGCATTTATGGACCTGGCAGATCCACTTTTGAAGCAATAAAAAATAAAAAAATTCGCGTTATATCAAAAAAAAATCAGGTATTTTCAAGAATTCATGTTGCTGATATTGCAAATGCAATTATCTATTTATTACAAAATAAAAATTCCTTAAAATTTTACCAAGTTATTAATATTGCTGATGATGAACCCTGCTCACAGATAGAGGTTATTCAATATTGCTACGATTTACTTGGTTTAACAATGCCAAAGCCAATTTTATTTGAAGATGCGAAAGAGAAATTATCACCTATAGCTCAATCTTTTTGGATGGAAAATAGAAGAGTTTCAAACAAACTTTTATGCGAAACACTCGGTTATAAACTAATTTATAAAAACTATAAATTAGGCTTAAAAAATTGCTATCTAAACAGTTAAAAATAAATTAAACTTTTTTATGAATTTTCAAAATAAAAACAAAATATTAAAGGTAGTATTAAGCGTTGGAGATGAGTCAGGGATTGGACCTGAAATAATTTTAAAAGCACTTTATTCTAATCAGATACCAAGAAATATTGATTTTATATTAGTTGGATCAAAAAAAAATCTACAAAATACATACGAATATCTTAGATCATTAGGATTAGAAAACCTTGCAAATCCAAAAAATTTCAAGATACATGATCTCGAAATTTCTTCATTAGATAATGATCCTAAATCAAGTTACGGTAATTCAAGTTTCCAATATTTAACGAAAGCAATAGAAATTGTAAAACAATATCCCAATTCAGCACTTGTAACTGGACCAATTTGCAAGAAATCTTGGTCTCTGGCAGGTCATTACTTCTCTGGTCAAACTGAAGTATTAGCAAAAGCATGTGGAGTAAAAAACGTTGGAATGTTATTTACAGCAAAATCACCAATTACGGGTTGGAGATTTAATACTTTACTAGCTACAACCCACATATCCCTTTCTGAGGTTCCCAAGAAATTAAATACAGAATTAATCCACTCTAAATTGGATCTTTTCAAAGACTTTTGTAATTCCTATATTGATAAACCTACTTTAAAAGTCGCAGGATTAAACCCTCATGCCGGCGAAGAAGGCCTTTTAGGCCATGAAGAAAAGGATTGGCTCAATGATGCATTAATTACTTGGAATGAGAAGAATAAAGATATTAAATTATTTGGCCCTTTATCACCAGATAGTTGCTGGAATTCTTCGGTAAAAGCATGGAATGACAAAAATGCTGAAAAACATGATGGCATTCTTGCTATGTATCATGATCAAGGGTTAATACCAATGAAAGTGATAGCCCTTAATTACTCAGTTAATACCACAATTGGTTTACCTTTTATAAGAACATCTCCAGATCATGGAACGGGATTTGATATTGCTGGCAAAGGAATTGCTCAATCTCAAAGCATGATTGAGGCTATTAAGGCTGCAGTAGAGATGACTAACAATTCAAGACTGCTTAACACGCATTAAAACTTGACCAAATTCAACTGGTGTTCCATTTTCAACGAGAATCTCTACAATTTCAGCATTAAATTCGGATTCAATTTCATTCATTAACTTCATTGCTTCCAAAATACAAATAGTTTGACCGACCTTAATATTATTTCCTACTTCGACAAATGGCTCCTCACCAGGCGCTGCAGCCCTATAAAATGTCCCAACCATAGGAGAAGTAATTTCAGTTAGGTCAGAACGTCCTGGGGGTGCTACCTGAGGTACTTCAGGCTCATTAACGACAGGAATATTATCGTTGATGGGTTTTTGATTAGCAATTGTTTGCTTATCAAATGAAGTATTAGAAACTAAATTATTAAAAACTTGGTTCTGATCAAATAAATTCCTTTTTATTTCTAGTTTAAAATCTTCTCCTTCTAGCGAGAACTCTTGTATGTCACTTTTAGAAATCTTATCTATTAAGTGATTTAAGTCTTCATGATCTAATTTCATAGCCATTAATTTTCACGTCCAAGATAACTGTCATTACGAGTATCAACTTTAATCATTTCTCCCACAGAAATAAATAAAGGAACCATAACTTGAGCACCTGTTTCTAGAATAGCTGGTTTCGTCCCCCCACTAGCAGTATCACCTTTTACTCCAGGATCAGTCTCTGTAACTTTCAAAGTGATAGATATTGGAAGTTCTACCTCTAAAACTTTACCATTATGGAAAATTACATTAACCTCCATTCCCTCTTTCAAATACTTTGCGCCTTTACCGATTTGTTCAGAGGAGAGTCTTGTTTCTTCAAAACTTGTCATATCCATAAAAACATAATCACCAGACTCCACATAAGTGTGCTGCAGGTTAGACTTCTCAAGGATAGCCTGCTGTACTGATTCTCCGGCTCGAAAAGTTTTTTCAACCACGTTGCCGCTTTGAACTGATTTTAATTTTGTTCGCACGAAAGCAGAACCCTTACCAGGCTTGACATGTAGAAATTCTACAACACGCCAAACTTGTCCATCCAATTCGATGGTAGTACCTGTGCGAAAATCGTTACTGGAAATCATTCCTGTATTACATCCCCAAGGATCATAAACCTGCAAGAGTGCTATGCAAAAATTCTTATCAAATCAGAACAAACTTTTCTTAATCATATCGATTGTAATTTTACAGGTTTTTCTCTTGAAACCGATTCAAGTACTAGCTGATTTACCTACTGGAAATGCAGTAAAAGACCCCAGTGCAATCCTCAGAAACGCCCTTCCTATCAAGCAAGTCGAGTTGCAAGAAATTCAACATAAACTGGAAGAAACTAGTGATCTTGTAAGAGGAGGAAGATGGCCCGCTCTTTCGAAAACTGTTACAAAATGTCAATCTTTACTAAAAAAATACCAGAGTAAAATTATTCAAGAATTACCAAATGATAAAAAGAAAATTGCTGAAAAAACATTTTTAGAACTCAAAGAAAATTTTGATGGTCTTCAAGACTACTCTAAATCAAAGGATAAATACTCATTTATAGCGACCCGAAGAGATGCCTTAGATAAAATAGGTGGATTAGAAGAATATTTTCTACCAACTGAATTTCCATACTCTATTCCTCACGAATTTGATAATTTACCAAGATTATTGGGCAGGGCAAAAGTCAATATAAAAACCTCCAAAGGAGATATGCAAGCTATTGTTGATGGATTTAACGCGCCACTTACTGCAGGAGCATTTGTTGATTTATCTTCAAAAAACTTTTACAAAGATTTACCTATAAATAGAGCAGAAGAATTTTTTGTACTGCAAACAGGTGATCCAATTGGTGAAGAAATTGGTTATTTAGATCCTGAAACAAACGTAGAACGTCACGTTCCCTTAGAAATTAGAATTCCTAATGAAAAAGATACTTTTTATAATCAAACTTTTGAAGATTTAGGTCTTTACACAGAGACGCCAACATTACCTTTTGCCACACTTGGAACTCTAGGATGGTCCCATTCAAATACAGCAGTTGATGATGGCTCATCGCAATTTTTCTTCTTTTTATACGAAGCAGAATTAAATCCAGCAGGTCGCAATTTAATTGACGGGAGAAATGCTGCCTTTGGCTACGTTATAGATGGATTTGATGTATTAGAAGAGCTTACTAAAGATGACACAATCATTTCAATTGATGTTTTAGATGGGATTGAAAACCTCAAATTAAATGCATAAAGAAATATTAGAAGATATAGGGGAAAAAGAATTAATCAATAGGCTAGGAAAATTTATGCCTAAAAACCAAATTTCAGATGATTGCGCTTTAATAAAAACTAAAAATGAAAATTTACTTGTTAATTCTGATTGTTTGGTAGAAAATGTTCATTTCAATGACATTACTATTTGTCCTGAGGACCTTGGGTGGAAAGCAGTTGTAAGCAACATCTCTGACTTATTATCTAGTGGAAGCAAGAAAACTATTGGTATTACAATAAGCCTAGTTCTACCTCCAAGAACTGAGTGGATTTGGGTTGAAGAGTTATACAAAGGAATAAATAAAGCATTAAAAGAATATGGCGGGCTGATTCTAGGGGGAGATTGCTCAAAGGGGGATGAAAGAATCATCTCCATTACGGCCTTTGGAATACAAGGTGAACTTGAATTAAGAAGAAACGCATGTAAATCAGGAGAGATAATTTTAACTACAGGAATTCATGGTCTGAGCAAACTAGGATTTTTGATGCAAAATAAAATTAATTTCGATAATAAATTTTCTCTTAATGAAAGATTAATCATTAAGTCCATTGAACATTTTTGTCGGCCTAGAGTTTATCCTAATTTTCTAAATAATCTCCTCAAAACTCGCTCCAATAAAAAAATTAAGAGAATAGGATGCACTGATAGCAGTGATGGCTTATTTCAAGCATTACAAGATTTAGCAATAGCTAGCAACTGTAAAGCGATAATAGATTATGAAAAAATACCTAAAGATAAGGATTGGCCTAATGGTGATAAATGGGATGAATATTATTTTTTTGGAGGTGAAGATTATGAATTAGTTTTCTCATTGCCAAAAAAATGGGCAAAAAATTTATCTAAACTTGATAAAGATATTAACGAAATTGGTTTCTTTACTGATGGAGAACCATCAATAGAATTTAATAATAATAAAAAAAACAAATTATTTCAAAACACAACTTTCAAACACTTTTAATTACTCCCAATTCTTAGCGACAATCTCCGCTAAATCTACAACTCTCTGACTATAACCCCACTCATTGTCATACCATGCAAGGACCTTTACAAGGTTATCTCCGATACACATAGTAAGGTCACTATCTACAATTGATGATTCATTAGTACCTGCATAATCACTTGACACTAATGGTTCATCTCCATACTTAATAATACCGTTCATTGAGCTTAGAGATGCTTCTTTGAGAGCATTATTGACTTCTTCCGCTGTCACAGATTTAGAAGATTCAAAAACGAAATCTACCGCTGAAACATTAGGAGTTGGAACTCTCATTGCAATTCCTGTTAATTTGCCTTTCATTTCTGGGTATACCAGTGCGACTGCTTTTGCAGCACCTGTAGAAGTAGGAACGATGTTTGTAGCAGCAGCTCTAGCCCTTCTTAAATCTCTATGACTATTATCTAAAATTCTTTGATCGCCTGTATAACTATGAATTGTAGTCATCAAACCTTTGTTAATCCCAAAAGTTTGGTCTAAAACTTTAACTACTGGAGCTAAACAGTTCGTTGTACAACTAGCATTACTCAAAATATCGTAATCTGTGTGCTTATATGTATCAGCATTAACTCCAACTACATAAGTACCAACGCCATCACCTTTACCGGGAGCAGTTAAAATAACTTTTTTTGCTCCTACCTCTAAGTGCTTACTTGCACCTACGTCTGTATTAAAAACTCCAGTAGATTCGATAACCAAATCCACACCCCAGTCTTTCCAAGGGAGGTTTAATGGGTTTCTATCGGAGAAACACTTAATCTTCTTGTTATTAATTACAAAAGTATCATCAGTATATTGAATATCAACACCATCAAGTTGACCTAGGACTGAATCATATTTTAATAGATGAGCATTTGTCTTAGGATCGGAGGTAACGTTAATTCCAACTACTTCAATATTGGTGTAAGCCCCTCTACTAAGCCAACAACGCATAAAGTTTCGACCAATTCTGCCAAAGCCGTTAATTGCAACACGCAAAGTCATAACTAATAATTTCTAAATGATTAACCTAAGTTGCTGATCATACTGAATTTTGTGCAATAACGTAAGGTTTTTTTGATTTATTAAGCAAATAAGTCCAGTTTTGTATTAATTCAAGAAAAAAAAACATTTTTTTTAAGAAAAAATAGCAAAATTTTACCTAGAAGTTATTTTGATTTAAGTAAAAGATAAACATTGGATAAAAAATTACTTTTGAAAAGTCATTTTCATTTTATTGGGATTGGAGGTATAGGGATGTCAGCATTAGCAATGGGTTTACTTAAAAAAGGTTGTTCAGTTTCAGGATCTGATTTAGTTAAAAACAATGAAACTAATAAATTGGAGAAACTAGGTGCACTAATCTTTACTTCTCAAGTTAGACAAAATATTGAATTTGTAACTTCAAAATTTACCAACAGATTGATTAATTTTGTTGTAAGCTCCGCGATCATGCCAGAAAATGAAGAATTTTCGTATTGCAAAGAAAAAAATTTATCAATAAAACATCGATCAGAGATACTTGCAATGCTAATGCGCACCTATACTGCATTGGCAATAGCTGGCAGCCACGGAAAAACATCAACTAGTACATTTCTTTCTACGATACTTGAGTTATGTACACATAATTCTTCTTCAATAACTGGAGGAATAATTCCTATTTACAACTCTAATTGTCATTTAGAAAATACAAAATACTTAGTAGCTGAAGTTGATGAATCTGATGGGACTATTGACAAATATCAATCTGATATTGGAATAATCAATAACATTGATTTTGATCATTGCGATCACTTTTCTAATTTAAGTGAAGTCATATCTTCTTTTAAAAGTTTTGCTAAAAACTCTAAAAAATTATTACTTAATTTTGACTGTGAAACCTCAAGAAAAAATTTTTATTCTAAATATAAGTGGTCAAACTCTACGGCTAAAAACGTAACATATGCAATAATACCGACTGAAATTAATTCAAAGTATACAATTGGAAAATATTATGAAAATGGAAATTTTATCAGTAATTTAAATATTCCAATTCCAGGACTACACAATCTATCCAATATCACCGCAACAATAGCAGCTTCCAGAATGATAGGAGTAGATTTTATAGAAATTAAGAAAAATTTAAAATATTTGAAACTGCCAAAAAAAAGATTTGAATTTAGAGGCCAAATAGATGAAAGAAGTTTATATGATGATTATGCACATCACCCAAACGAAATAAAAGAGACGATTAAATTAGGAAGATTATTTATTAAGCAAAAAAATAATAATGAATTTCAAAAAAATAGATTAATTGCTTTATTTCAACCTCATAGATATTCTCGAGTAAAGAAATTTAATAAAGAATTCGCTGAAGAATTATCAAAAGCAGATGTTATTTATGTAACAAGTATTTATGGAGCAGGAGAAGGAAACGAAGAAAAAATTACTTCGAAAATTATTACTGATCTGATTTATAAAAAAAATAAAAATGTTAGTTACATAAATAATTATTATGAAGTTTCAAAGAATTTTTACGAATTAACTCAAAAAGGGGATTTAATTTTGAATATGGGAGCTGGTGATTGTCATAATTTCTGGTCAATTTTAAATGAAAAAAATAATTAAAATAGATAACTAATTTATGAATAAAAAAAAATTTTCTGAAAACTGTAATTTAAGTAGTTATACAACTATAAAAGTGGGAGGAGTGGCTGAATATTTTGCTGAGCCAAGAAGCGTTGAAGAACTTTCATATCTAGTAAAATGGGCTAATTTAAATAAACAAAGATGTCAAATAATTGGTGCAGGTTCAAATCTTTTAATAAATAATATTTTCATAAAAGGCTTAGTTGTTTGTACAAAAAAATTGAAATCACTAAAGATAGAACCAAATTCAGGAATTATTGAAGCGGAAGCAGGTGTAATGCTCCCAACATTATCTAATTCTCTCGCTAAAAATGGATTACAAGGAGGGGAATGGGCTGTCGGAATTCCAGGAACATTAGGAGGAGCAATTTATATGAACGCTGGCACAGGTAATTTATCGCTAGCAAAAAATCTTATTACCGTAAAAGTTATTAATAATAAAACTCTTGAAAAACTTGAAATTGAAAAAAAAGATATCAATTTTGAGTATAGATATAGCTCTTTTCAAAAAAATGATTTAACAATTATTAGTGCAAGATTACACTTTGAACCTAATGGAAATTCAGAAAAATTAATTCAAACAACCAAAAACAACCTTAAATTAAAAACAGAAACACAACCATATCATCAACCAAGTTTTGGTAGTGTTTTTAAAAATCCTGAAAATAATTATGCAGCAAAATTAATTGATGATATGGGTTTAAAGGGATTTAAAATTGGTGGTGCTGAAATTTCTACAATGCATTCAAATTTTATAATCAACACTTCTTCAGCAAGTTCAAAAGATATTTTTGAATTAATAACAGTAATTCAACAAAAAGTACTACAAAACAAAGGGATTTATTTGCAACCCGAAGTAAGAATGATTGGTTTTGACTATCCTAACTAAAGAAACGTTTTTACAAAATGGCTGGTTTTGGACTTCCTAACTTTGGACAACTTACAGAAGCTTTTAAAAAAGCTAAACAAATTCAGCAAGATGCTCAAAAATTACAAGATGAACTTGAAAATATGGAGATTGAAGGCAAAAGTGATGATGAGATGATAAAAGTTTGGATTAGTGGAAACCAACTTCCTTTAAAAGTAGAAGTACAAGAAAATATCTTAAATGCAAATAAAGAACAAATAGAGCAAAATATTCTACAAGCTATTCAAAAAGCTCATGAATTATCAACTACAACTATGAAAGAAAGGATGAATGATTTGACTGGTGGATTAAATCTCAATCTTCCTGGTTTTGATAATAGTGACTCTTAGCAGACTCAATCATTTCTTTATAAAAAGAATATCTTTCGAAGGATTTATTTAAATTACATCCCTCATCGTTTAAATGTAAGCAGTTACGAAATTTACACTTAATTCCTTCTTCGATTACCTGTTTGTATATTTCTGAATAAAGATTTGGTAACAACTTAATATCAACCTCTAGAGGTTGCATATTAAAACCAGGAGTATCCACAATGTAACTTTGATTAGACATAGAAAATAACTCAACATTTCGAGTAGTATTTTTTCCTCTTTTAATTTTATTGGAAACTGGAGAAGTACTATTTTGAAGACCTGGAATAAACATATTTAGCAAAGTAGTTTTGCCAACTCCGGATGGCCCCATAAAAATTGAACATTCTTTTTGCTTTACCTCGGCTAATAAATTTTTAAAGCAATCAGATTTCTGTAAATTTAAAGTTATTACTTGGTAACCCCATTTCTCAAATTTATCAAGTAGATATGATCTTCTTTTATCAGAAATTAAATCACACTTTGTCAAAACTAATGAGACTTCCACTCCCATTGATTCGGCTGATATCAAAAACCTATTTACTTGAGATAAATTTAACTTTGGTTCTTCAACGGAAAAAGTAACGTATATGTTAGAAATATTTGCAACTGAGGGTCTAACTAAAAGATTTTTTCTTTTTTTTAGACTTGTTATTATTGCGCGTTTACTTTTAAAGTCAATTTTTTCAATCGCTACTTCGTCTCCAACATAAATTAATTGATCCTTGAAATTTATAGACTTCTTAACCTTACATAAAAATTTCTTGCTGCTTCCAGAGTTTTCTTGATTTTTTAAATCAACTAAAAAAAAATCATTAAATTTTTTCGTAACTAAACCTAAGTATTTACTATTAGTTTTCATTCAATATTTTTATTTTTATAAATTTTTCATTTTCTTTGATTTGTTTAAACAAACATCCCATCTCTTTTAAATTGTTTAATACCATTTCTTCTGGTTCACCTTTATCTAGTTCAACAATAAGTTGCTCATTTTTAGATAACTTCTCCAAAGCCAATTTAATTTTGACAACATTTAAAGGACATGGAACAGATTTAAGATCCAAATGCTTTAAAGAAGTCATTGAGATTCTTTACCAAATAATTTACTAAACAGTCCACTACTGGAATTAATATTTTTATCTGAATATTGAGAAGCTAAACCCTCTAAAAGCTCACGTTCTGCGTCGGTTATACGAGTTGGTAATTTTACTTTTACTAAGACTTCATGATTTCCTCTCGCAACCGGATTTCCAAGTCTAGGCACCCCTTTATTCTCAAGTGAAAGAGTTGAATTTGGCTGAATACCACTTGGAATTTTTAAATCAACATCTCCATCAACTGTAGTGATTTTTACAGTGTCGCCTAAAATAGCCTGTAAATAACTCACTGCTATTTCTGAGTAAATAGTTACACCATCTCTTTTAAGTTTTAAATCATTCTTAACCTTTATAAAAACATAAAGATCTCCAGGTGGGCCCCCTTTCAAACCAACATTTCCTTCGCCTGAAACCCTTAATTTAGTCCCAGTATCAACTCCTGCAGGAATATTAATTCTTAATTTTTTTCTGACTTGCTTTACGCCATTACCGCCGCAAGTTACACATGGATCTGCAATTATCTGGCCAGCACCGTTACATGAAGGACATTCAGCTACTTGTGTGAAATTACCAAAAGGTGTTCTTGTAGCTCTTCTAACTTGTCCACTTCCACCACATGTTGAACAAGTTTTGGGACCGGTTCCTGGTTTTGCACCTGTTCCCCTACAGACTTCACATGTCTCCAAATGAGGAATTTTTATTTCTTTTTGTTGGCCAAAAATTGCATCTTTAAAGTCAACATTAAGGTCATACCTTAGATCATCTCCTTGCTGAGGACCTCTTCTTTGTGTTCTTCCTCCTTGTGGATTTTGCCCCCCAAAACCATTAAAAAAAGTTTCAAATAAATCTGCAAAGCCACCCATATCTCCCATATCAGGCATTCCAGCTGCACCCCCAAGGCCAGCCTCTCCAAATTGGTCATATCTTGCTCTAGTTTCAGGATCAGCTAATGCTTCATAAGCTTTACCAATTTCTTTAAATTTATCTTCCGCACCAGGTTCTTTATTAACATCAGGATGGTATTGTCGTGCTAATTTTCTATAAGCCCTTTTTAAGGTATCCGCATCTGCATCTCTTGAAACTCCAAGTATTTGGTAAAAATCAGCCATTAGATAATGCTCAAATAAGAATTTGGAATTTATACATCTTCAGAAGTATTTGCCTCTGAATTAACATCCACTTCAACTCTATCCTTTTCTACTTCCTGTTGTGAATTTTGTTTGCCAGGTCCCATAGAAACCTTAACCAATGCATGTCTCAAAACCTTACCTTCTAGATGATATCCTCGCTGCAATTCTTCAATGATAAAATCCTCTTCAAACTCTTCACTAGGTTCTCTTAATACAGCTTCATGCAAGTTTGGATCAAATTGCTGACCAATAACTCTCATGGGTGAAACTCCTTGTTGTTTTAAAACTTCTACTAGTTGTTTATACAATCCTTGATAACTTTTATGAAGAGCTTGAGCTTCTTCACTTTCTGGTTTAAGTTGTTGTCTTGCTCTATCAAAATTGTCAACAATAGGTAGAATTGCAGTCAAAGTCTTTGAAACAAGTTGGATTTTTAGATCGTCCTGATCCCTAGACTGCCTTTTTCTGAAATTATCAAAATCTGCCGAAATCCTTACATATTGATTTTTTAATGTTTCATGCTCTTTTTCTAATTGTTCTAATCTTGCATCATTATTTGAGATAGTATTTTTTAATTCTTCAGTATTTATTTCTTCTGTTTTTTGAGTAGATAATTCGTCAATTTCGGTAGTTGAATTTTGGGTAGATGATCTATCATCAGGAGCATTATCCTGATTAGAATCATCATTTTCTTTATTATCAATATTGTCTGATTGATTTTCAATCATTTTTCTAAAATTTAATAGAACTATTGTCCAATAAAGTGATGCACAAAACAAGTTGCGGAAGGCCGCACAAATATTTATTCAGGAATAAACCTTAATGCTAATCCATTGTTACAGTATCTTTTGCCAGTGGGAAGTGGCCCATCATTGAAAACATGTCCCTGATGACCTCCACACCTAGAGCAATGATATTCGGTTCTAGGAACAATTAACTTGAAATCAACTTTTGTTTCTACTGATCCTTGAATTGAGTCCCAAAAACTTGGCCATCCTGTACCACTATCAAATTTTTTATCTGAGGAAAAAAGCGGCAAATCGCATCCTGCGCAGTGAAAAGTCCCTTTCCTCTTCTCATTATTTAATTGGCTGCTAAAAGCCCTTTCAGTCCCTTCCTCCCTCAAAATATAATATGATTCTGGACTCAGCCTAGCCTTCCATTCATCTTTTGATAAATTCCACTCTTCCTTAGAAGGCTGTGAAGATGCTAATACTTGCATGGGATTAAAGATTTTTTTTAAGATTGACATGGTAGGAATTAGAATAAAAGTTCTTCTTGATAGAAATTGATTCATATATTTAAATCACAAAAAAATAATGGATTTCATTAAGCCTAATTCTATTAAAAATATTCATAAATTAAGTATTGCTCCAATGATGGATTGTACTGATAAGCACTTCAGAATGATAATGAGAAAAATAAGTTCTAAAGCTCTTTTGTATACGGAAATGATTGTGGCTCAGAGTTTAGTTTTTACAAATAAAAAAGAAATTTTTCTAGATTTTAATGATGAAGAACACCCGATATCAATTCAGTTTGGAGGGGACGATCCTAAAATCCTTAAAGAGGCAGCCCAAATGGCACAGGATTGGGGTTATGACGAAATAAACTTTAATGTTGGTTGTCCTAGTCCAAGGGTCTGTTCTGGAAATTTTGGGGCTTCACTTATGAAAGAACCTGAAAAAGCAGCAAAATGTATTGAATCCTTAAAAAATAATTGCAACTTACCGGTTACGATCAAACACAGAATCGGTGTAGACAATAATGATAGTTTCGTTAATTTGAATAATTTTGTAAGAATTATCGCAAATGCTGGTGCAGACAGATTTACAGTTCATGCAAGGAAAGCCATATTAAAAGGTCTAAATCCAAAACAAAATAGGACCATACCACCACTAAATTATGATGTAGTAAAAAAATTGAAAAAATCAAATCCAGAATTATTAATAGAAATCAATGGAGGTTTAACAAATATCGATGAATCACTAAAAGCCTTGAGTGATTTTGATGGGGTTATGATTGGACGGTCAATTTATAAACATCCTTTGAGATGGGC
>CACGHD010000028.1 GCA_902572825.1 uncultured Prochlorococcus sp.
AGTCAAATATATATAAAATAGCTGCTGTTACAGATAGAGGGCAAAGATTAAATAAATTAATTTCTCCTATGTATGAGGAAAAAGCTAATGAAATGGATGAATTGATTGATGCTCTTAAAGACTTTAGTTTTGAAATATCAGAAAAATTATTGTCTGGAGAGTGGGAATTGATTTTTTCTAATGTTGAATTATTTCGAAGTTCTCCTTTCTTCCTTGCTATTGAAAAGGCATTAAATGATGAATTTAAAAGTAATCTTTTTTTTAAATTACATCAATTGCAAGTAGGATCCTTTGGCATATCAACTATTGGGAGAATTGCTCAAAAGATTGATTTTGAAAAAAAAGAATTTATATCTACTTTTGACACTACAATATTTGGGCTTACAACTATTCCTATCTTAGGTTGGTTCAAACTATTGCCTACTTTTGGTGGCAGAGTAATAACCCTCGCAAGTGATTTAATTTTAAGAAATAATTTACTTGATATGAACTTACAAAAAACAAAAGTTTCCAAAGTTGATGGACTTAATAAGATTCCATTATTTAGTGAATTACTTATGGATAGATGGTATCCGGTTAAAGAGGTATGGAATAAGTTACCTTGGAATAAAGAATCTCCAAATTGTCAGGTTTCAATTGTATATTTAGACGATGAAATGAGAATTATGCAGGATATGTATGGGTCTATTTTTATTTATATAAGGCCTTCAATTTCCTTGTTGAATTCAAATTCAATCTCTAATGATTAATTAAAATACTGAAAATACTACCAGCAGTTAATTTCAAGATAATAATCCAGATCCTTTCAAATAAAATTTAAATAAAAGAATCACTAAAAGGTTTAGTATTGCTAAGGCTACTAAACCATTTCTGTTTTTTACATCTAATTTCTTGACTAAATTAGAAAGATAAACTACTGGATTTTCTGGCTCTTTATTATCCAAATTTTATTTAAATATTAATTTGACAAGAAAATATCACAGTTTCATTTGAAGAATCAAAATTGTAAAGATGAATATCCAAAAAGAAATAAATAATTTTTAACCCATAATTCCTGCATTTCTTAAAAACGCTTTACCCATATTGCCAATTACAAAAAATAGAGACAGATTTATTAAAAGGACTATTAATAATGCCAACATTTTATAGTTTGGATTAGTTGAAATTCCATCAAATCCATTATTAAGAAATCTTTTAAAAAGTGATTTGTCAATTTTTAGTTTTTGTTGCTCAGAATCAAGTTTTACTTTTTCTTCTGAAGAATCTTGATTACTTGCTTTCTCTAGAAATTCTGAAAATGCCTTAACATTTTCTTCTTTTTTATTCCCCTCATTAAGATCTTTATTGTCTTCATTCAAATTAGGAGACGATTCGATTGAATTATTTTCTTTAGGATTAAGTTTTGAATCTTCCAAATTGATAGTAAATGCTAGGAGTATATTACACCATAAAAAAAACCCACTCGATCAATTGAAGAGAGGGTTAGTTAAGATTAAAGTTCTTATATACATATAATAATTTATTTTGATTAAGTTTGCGGTTGTAGCAATATGAAGTTTTAATTTAGATTAAATTCAAGGTGATTTTTTTTAGTAAATATGTTAGACGCGAATACTAAAAAAGCATGTAAAAATGATCCATCAATAAGAGAAATTAAAATTAGAAATATAGAACATGCTATTGAACAAGCAGAATTGATGATAAAAGAATCAAAAATGAGCCAAGAAGAATTAATCTTCTTAAAAAGAAAAATATCGGACTCAAGACAGGATTTAGAAATACTTTATTTAATGAAAATTCAATGAATATAAATTTTTTAATCTTTTAAAAGAATTGAATTTTTGCAAAGAAAATTAATTTGTATATTTGAAGACTTATGAAGTTTAAAGAAAATGTAAGAATTTTTATAAAGCTTCTAGTTATGTCTAAAAATAATCTATATATACCTTTAAAGGTTGTTCCCTACATCTTCATTTCAATTACTGCTATAGCAATAACAACAGCTACATTTGTAATTACTTAGTTCTATAAGCTATGTAAAGTTTCTAGATATTAAATAAATTAAAATATTTGTAATAACCAATTATATGAATAAATTCAAAATAGCAATTTTTACATTATTAATAATCATATTTTCCCTTATTGAAATTAAAAAACTAATTTATATAAATCAAGTTAAAGATATAAAAAATAAAGAAGAATCATTTTTAAATGAATCTATTCGTGTTTTAAATGAATGTTTCGATCTAGAAAATAAAAATAAAAGAACTCTTAATAAATCAATTGAATTAATTGAGTATTGCTTAAAGGAATATGGATATAAAAACTGATTTCAAAACTTGAATGATGAATTTCCTTAATACTCCACTAATATGCAAATAAAAAATTTCTCATAAATAATCTTGTTATGTTCCATAATTTTTTATTAATGATATTTTCCTAATTTAATTTTTTAAAATGACTAAAGTTAAATGTTCTTATTTAGGAAATTTAAACTGTGAGGCTATTCATCTACAATCTGGAAGTCTTATTAGAACAGATGCACCTTTAGATCACTGCGGTAAAGGTGAAAGTTTTTCCCCAACTGATTTATTAGCAACATCTCTAGGTACGTGCCTACTAACCATTATGGCAATCAAAGCTAAATCGAAAGGATTTGATTTGGAAGGTTTATTTTTAAATATTGAAAAAGTAATGACACAAAATAGCGAGAGGAAGATAAAAGAACTAATAATAGATATTTTTATACCAGAGAGCACTTCTAATGAAACTATTGATTTTTTGAAAAAAGCTTCCAATGAATGTCCAGTTACAAGAAATTTATCTCAAGAAATAGATATTAAAATTAGTTGGCATAATGAATAAATCTCAAACATAGTAATTACATAAAAAATAATGAAATACTTTATTGGAATAGTCATTCTTTTATTTGGAATATATGTAATGACAGACTTGGCATTAAAGACTAGGTATACAAGAAAAAGACTTTCAAAAGGAAAAAAATAAATCTTGTAAATTTTAATATTGCAGAATAAGGAATAGATTTATGTACTGACAATTAAGGCATATTTTATTTTTATTTTTTCACTATTTTTTGGTCAATCAAACTAATCAAGGGAATCATGAAATTTACATTTATTCCAACAGTGCACCATGTATAAATAATAAGAAAAAATATTTTTATAAATAAATTAGGGGGTAAAGTTAAAAATATTTTGAAAAACCCTCCAATAAATAATACCAATATTCCAATTTGAAAAAGACCTTTGATTATCCATTTAAGTCCATTTTTTTTAATGTTTATATAAAACCAGAAAAAAACAAAACTAGATAAAAATAAATATATAAAATTTATGATCATCTTTTTAGAGAAAATCTAATAAATTTGCCATTATCAAGGCATGATGACAATTATCACTTTTTTATCTGCTAATTTTTTTTAAAAATAGAAAAGTTATACAAAAAACAATAAATACAAATATATTTTTTACTTTTTATTTTAAAACATTTTCGATTTTAGTAAATCAACTCTTTTTTGATTCACTCCCAAATCACTTTCTCCAACTCTTGATTCTGATCTTATTGATAAGATGCTTGATTCAGGGAGAAAGGATACTTCTAAGTCATCTACATACTTCATCCATTTACTGGTTGCCTCAGCATGAAGATAATCGCCATTAATTTCAACGATCTCAGTTCTTGGAGTGTTTTCGATAAATGCTTTAATCTCTTCAAAAGGTTTCTCAATATTGTTTACCTCCCATTCTTCTCGTACACAATGTGCAATCTCTACACAAGGTTTTAGTTCTATATGTGAGGCAAATGATGAAGAAGGGAATAAAAAGCTTAAACAAATTAAAATTGATAAAAAAAGTATTTGCATTAACTGAAGAATTTAATGACTTTTAATCTAACGAATTAAATCACTAATTTGTAATGAAGATCTAATTATTTTGGAAGAAAGCATATATGTTTTTATATACAGAATTTAATATGTATTTTTAATAATCCCCAAAAAAAAAGACCTCTCAAAGAGAGATCTTTTTAAAATTGATTTAAATCAAGTGTTTCCTTGTTTCCACTGAAATAAATCAATTCCTCCTACACACATACCTAATATCACACCTAAATTCAAAATATGTAATGCTTAATAGACCTCTATCTTAACTGTCACATGGCAAAAAATATAAAAAGTACTCAAGCATCGAGGTTGGAGTACTTTTAAAGTTATCAGAAAAAAGTGTGTGAGGAGTTTCTGATGTATTTAATCTACTCCGTAGGTAATTTAAAAGGCTACAGTATAAATTACTAATTATTTAAATCTTTCATAAAATTGGGTGTTGATGAAAAAATATTCAAAAACATAAAAAATTCATGAAAAGCATTTACAAAAAATTCATTTTTATTATTTCGGCAATTGCTCTTTTTTCAGTAATAGTCAGTGTTGTCAAATATTCGCTTACTTATATTGAAAATAATCCCGAAAAATACTTACCTACACAAAAGTAAGACAAAAATTAAGTATAAATTCACTTCAAAAAATCTATAAAGTGTCTTAAATATGTTCTACATAGACAGCTTGAGTCATGAAAATCAAAAATACTTCAGTTCTTAATCAGAATAATATTGATTTAAGTCAATTCAAAAATAAGCATAAATATCAAATACTTGAGAATTACTGGAAGAAAAGAAAGAAAGAATGTGAAAAAAATCTTTCAAAATTTTGCTAACCGATAATTATGAATTTCATTTTTTCTTTTTTATTAGCTTCTGTGATGTGGGTACAAGTTCCACAGTGGGAAGCTGACTGGTCAAAATGTGCTGTAGATGTACCCGATTCATCATGTCACTGGTACGTAGCTGCTCCCGATAATACGTTTGGGGAAGGATTTAATTGGGAAAACGCTCCTTGGTTTGATGCTAATGGATTACAGGATGTAGCTAAAATTGAGAAAGAATCTGTAGTAGAAAAACTTCAGAATAACTAAAGTTTCTATTTCATCAATTAACTTTTAAAAGTATTTCAATCTAGTTGCTTAGTGGTTAACTTTTGATTAATAAAATAATTTTTATGCGTTTCAAAGTAAGTCTCAAAAAAAATGGAAAGGAATTTGATGAAGTTGTTATAGCTAATAATAAAAAAGAAGCAATGGAAGTAGCTTTAAAAAATAATCCAGAAGCTCAAGCATTAAATTCTGATTGGACATTTAAGATTTAATTATTTGCGAAGCTTAGGAATTAAAAGGGACGCAACACAAATAACGCTAATTGCAGGTCCAGGCGAAAGATTAAAGACTATAGAGAGAATAAATCCAAGAAGTGAGATACATAATCCAAAAAATGAAGACCTCATCATTGCAATTCTTAAACTATGAGCCTTATTTAGCCCTAACAAAGTTGGCGTAGAAAGAAGAGCAATTACAAGAATTACTCCCACTGCTGACATTGAACTAACAATTACTAATGCCGTTGTAAAACTCAAAGCAAGATTTAATAAAGAAACGTTTATACCGCTCGCGGATGCACCTTCTGGATCCAATCCCACATAAACAACCTTTTCATATCCAAAAGTCATCAAGAGTAGAAATACTAAAAAGGCAATTATTGTTCTAAGTAAATCTCCAAAATTTGCTGTCAATAAATCGCCAAATAATACTGCCTCCAAATCAATCCTTATTCCTAGTAAAGGGATTATAAGGACCCCAAATCCAAGCATTCCAGCGAGAATAGTATTCATAACTGCTTCATAATTTTCACTTTTTCTATTAGTTAAACTTTCAGCAATTACTGAGCCCAGAAGACCACTTATAACACCACCAATTGAAGGATGAATTCCAAGCGCTAAGGCTAAAGCAAGTCCAGGCAACACACAATGAGAGATTAAATTAACTTGTAATAATCTCTTATGAGTGATTAATACAGTTCCCATAGCTGGGCATAAAATCCCGGAGAATATAGTTATTATTAGTGGAACCAGCCACCAGTTGTTATTAATAAAAGACATTATTCGAATGATTCGGTATGATCAAAAATACGGGACAAAAAAAGATTTCGGAAACAATGGTAACTAAGTCTGACATTACCAAAAGACAAGAACAACTTCTTGAAGTACTTAATAAATGCGAGGATGAATTGACTGGTCAAGAGTTGCATAGACAATTGATAGAAAGCGGAAAGGCTATGGGACTTACGACTGTTTACAGGAATCTTCAAGTTCTGATGAAGCATGGCTTAATACGTTCTAGACATCTTCCAACTGGAGAGGTTCTGTACACTCCCGTAGATAGAGATATTCATCATTTGACCTGTGTTCAATGTGGTGAGACATCAAAAATGGAAGGATGCCCGGTAAAAGATATTCATACACCCAAAACAAATCCAAAGAAATTCCAATTGTTGTTTCATACCCTCGAATATTTTGGGGTTTGCCAAAACTGTTATCAAGCTCAGAATTAAAAAGGAACATTCTTTAATCACAGAAATTATTTTCGTTTATAGAGCTAATGTTTATTGCCGCTAATTTATCTTGTATTTGGTCAGGACTACCAACTGCCAAAACACTTTTATCAAGAACGATTACTTGATCATAGTTATTTAAAGAATCACCCCAATCATGGCTACTTACGAGCAAAGAAAGTCCGGCATCGGCAAGTTGACGAACAATTTTAAGAAAATCCTCCTTTGCAGGTGGGTCCAAAGCTGCAAAAGGTTCATCTAAGAGAAATATTTTTGCCGGGGACATAAGAGTTTTTGCTAATAGAGCTCTTTGCTGCTGTCCTCCCGAAAGAGAATCGAGTCTTCTGTTCGCCAAACTTGCAATGCCTACTCTCTGCATTGTCGCCTCTAATTCACAACATTTATTAATCCAAGAATTTGGATATGCTAAAAGAGTCTTAATTTGAAATGGGTTATTACTTCTTGATTTTGAATACTTTATTTGACCAAGAGATACCAATTTTTCAACTGTGATGGGGAACTTCCAATTCATAGAACTTCTTTGAGGCATAAGTGCCACAAGAGCTCTAGATCTATATAAATTTTCACCATCAATTTTTATTTCGCCTTTATCTGGAGTATTTTGTCCTTGCAAAATTCTCAAAAGAGTTGATTTACCTGCGCCATTTGGGCCAACTAACGCTGTTAGAGTTCCAGGTTTAATCTCAACCGATACCTTATTCAAAACTGGCTTACTTTTTTTTGCGTATGCAAAGGTTAAATTTTCAGCGACTAAAGTAGCCATTATTTAATCTTTTAAAAAGTCACTTTACAAGCTTACCAATAATACAAGTTGCGTATTATTTTCATAACATTTATACCTTCACTTGTCAGAGATAATGAAAATGATTATCATTTTTAAGTATATAATTATTTTTCATGTCAATTTTTAAAAGACTTTTAACAAATAAAAAAGGTTCGAGTAAGTCAATTATTAAAAATTCCGTAATCGCAGGAACAATTATATTTTCTGGTTTTGGGCAGGATGTTATGGCTAAAGGAAAGTCATATGTAGCAGTAGAACCACTAGTTTGTGATTTAGTTAAATCAATTGCATTACCATCTGACGAAGTTACATGCTTAGTAGATAGAAAACAAGATGTTCATGACTTAAAGATCAATCCAAGGCAAGCTCAATTACTAAATAGCGCAGATAAAGTATTTACTCTTGGTAAAGAAATGACTCCAAGTATGAGAAATTGGGAAAATAAAAAGAATACTGTTGTTGTAGGTGTTAGTGCAATAGACGTAGATGATCATTCTGATCATGGAGGTCATGATGATCACTCAGACCATGGTGGACATGATGATCATGCTGAACATTCAGCTAAAGTAGATGATCATGATGATCACTCAGACCATGGTGGACATGATGATCATGCTGAACATTCAGCTAAAGTAGATGATCATGATGATCACTCAGACCATGGTGGACATGATGATCATGCTGAACATTCAGCTAAAGTAGATGATCATGCTGATCATGGAGGTCATGATGATCATGCTGAAGGTGCTTTCGAATGGGCAGGCAAATTTCAACTTTCTAAGGGTACTTACAAATGGTCATTTGAAAAAGTCGATGGCGAATATGCAGATCCTGCAATGAAGATGGTGATTCTCAAATCTAATGACATAGAAGGGTCTGAAGGTTTAGCTAAAGAATTATTAGGATCTAAGGACTCAATAAGCAGAAAAAATGATGGTACTTTGATAGCAAGTAATAAAGCTTTTGTTCTTAACTTTGATCAAAGAAAAGAAAGTACTGTTTTTAACGTGGATATCAAAGAAGATGGTCAATATATATTTTTTACTGAACACATGCCTTTTGAGTTTGAAGCAACTCAACACTTTTTTAAAGATGTTTCAAATAGTGATGTAGAACCAATAGCACAAGTTCCAGACGAAGGTGAGGGGCATCATCATCATGACCATGGAGGTCTAGATCCACATGTATGGCATGATCCGCATAACATCATAAAAATGGGAGATCTTATAAGCAAAAGTTTAAAGAAAGATATTTCAGTTTTTAATAGAGGTGACAGAAAACTAATTAATGAAAGATTCGAAAAAGCTGATTCTCTCTTAGAAGGCTTAGATAGTTGGATCGTCGAACAAGTAAGTTCTATTCCTGAGGAAAACAGAGTAATTGTCTCTAAACACAAAGCATTGGAATACTACGGGGATGCATTTGGTTTTGAAACCATTAGTTTACTTGACTTTCTTGGAGACTCCTCAAGCTTAAGGCCAGACAACATAAGTTCTACTTTAAAAATGTTAGATGAAGAGAAAGTTCAGGCAATATTTCCTGAACAAATTCCAGCATCTAAGTTATTAAGGAACTTAAGTAGACAAAGTTCAGTTCCTTTAGCTTCTAATCAAATATTCGTTGATGGATTGATGATGGATGGTAATACGGTTTCAGTAGCTGTTCACAATACTTGTACAATTGTTGATTCATTAGGTGGAAGCTGTGATAAAGAATCTGGCTCCAATCTTGAGTCTGAATGGTACAAACTTTCAGATTAAATTTTTCTAATAAAAACGGTTTTCATTTCTTATTATTACTATTATTAGTCTATGGTTTATTTAGTAAAAATCAGTAAATGAGCATCAAAGATAAAGTTCCCGTAACCATCCTCACTGGATTCTTAGGTTCAGGGAAGACTACTTTGCTTAATAGAATTTTAAGTGAAGAGCACGGGAAAAGAATAGCCGTAATTGAGAATGAATACGGTGAAGTAGGTATAGATCAAGGTCTCGTAATTAATGCCGATGAAGAAGTATTTGAGATGTCAAACGGGTGTATTTGTTGTACTGTTCGCGGTGATTTAATAAGAGTCCTTGGCAACCTTATGAAAAGAAGAGATAAGTTTGACTATGTTTTAGTAGAAACAACAGGATTAGCAGATCCAGGCCCAGTTGCTCAGACTTTTTTCATGGATGAAGAAATTAGTTCTGAGTTTACTCTTGATGGAATTGTGACTTTAGTTGATGCTGCACATATTGATCAACAGCTAGGTAGGAGTGACGAAAGTTCAGAACAAGTGGCATTTGCAGATGTTCTTGTCCTTAATAAAACTGATTTAGTCTCTGATGATGCATTAGATACCCTTGAATCAAGATTGAGAGATATGAATCGAATGACTCGCATTATTAGAGCCGAGAATGCCAAAGTATCAATTGAAACAGTCTTAAATCTAAGTGCATTTGATCTCGATCAGATCCTTAAACGCAGACCAACATTTCTTGAACCAGAATATCCTTTTGAATGGACGGGTGTTTACGATCTAGATGCAGGTAAATATGAATTGATGCTAGAAGAGGGACCCGATCCAGAAATGTCCCTAGTAGCTCTCGTTAACCAAGGTGAGAGTGAGGAAGAACTTAAAGATGGTGCTGAATCCTCCGTAAGACTTTATGCAGAAAATGCTAATACTTTGGAGCCTGGAAATACTGTCCCATATGGAGAACATGTAAATCTAAAATTGGAGGATAAAGGAAATAAATCCTTCATCCTTAACATAGAAAAGCCAACAAAAATAGGTTTGTTTACACAGCACACTGCTGAAGAATTTAATATGAAAGTCATTAAAAGTGACGAAAATAAAGAGATTCCATTTAATACTGAAAGGTTCTGGCAAGCAGAGCATGAACATGATGATGAGGTAGGCTCAATTGCTATAGAGCGTTTTGGAGATGTTGACCCAGAAAAACTAAATACTTGGATGGGAAGGCTTCTCTCAGAAAAAGGGGTGGATATATTCAGAACTAAAGGTTTCATAAGTTACTCAGGCAACCCAAGGCGAATAGTTTTCCAGGGGGTGCACATGTTATTTACTGCACAACCTGATAAAGAATGGGGTAACGAACCTCGTAGAAATCAACTTGTTTTTATCGGTAGAAATCTAAATGAGAAAGAGATGCAAGAAGGCTTTGATAAATGCCTGATATAGAACCATTTAGCCCAAGAGGGATGTTCCATGAAGGATGGACAGCAGAAGTTAACGATTACGCCATTGCATGTGGCTGGGCTCTTAAAGGTAAACAATTTATTGTTGGCGACGTGGCAGGAGGTCTTTTTGGATTCGAAGGAGATACTGGAAAAATTATTTGGAAAAAAGAAAATACACACTCTGGTGGTTTACTAGCAATGGCCATTCATCCAGAGGGTGAAATTTATGCAACATCAGGTCAAGATGGAAATGTTCAAATTTGTAATTGCCACGAAGGTAAAGTAATTAAAACTCTTGATCTTGGTAAGGGTTGGGTAGAACACCTCAAGTGGTCTAATGACGGTTTATTTCTAGCCATAGCTTCATCAAAAAAGGTATATGTTTTTAATGAAGTTGGTGAAGAGAAATGGATCTCAGAAGACCACCCAAGCACTGTAAGTGCAATAACGTGGTCAAATAAAAATGAACTAGCTACTGCTTGCTACGGAAGAGTGACATTCTTTGACATAGTTAATAATAAAACGAATCAAAAACTTGAGTGGCAAGGTTCATTGGTATCAATGGAATTAAGTCCTGATGGAGATATAGTTGCCTGTGGGAGTCAAGACAATTCAGTTCATTTTTGGAGAAGATCAACCGGAATGGATGCTGAAATGACTGGATACCCAGGGAAACCAAGTCACCTTTCTTTTGATGACAGCGGAAAATTATTAGCGACTAGCGGCAGTGAAAGAATAACAGTATGGAGCTTTATAGGCAATGGTCCAGAAGGGACTATGCCAGGAGAGCTATGTCACCATACAGAACCTATTTCGAGCCTAGCCTTTTCAAATAAAGGTATGCTTGTAGCCTCAGGATCTAGGGATGGTTCTGTTGTCGCAAGTTTCCTCAAAAATGACGGCAATGGAGATCCTGTTGGGGCTGCATTCGCAGGAGATTTAGTAGGGGCAATATCTTGGAGACCTGATGATTGTGCACTTGCAGCAGTCAATGCAAAAGGTGTTGTAAATGTATGGAAATTTAAAGTTCGTACTAACCTTTTTTCAAAGGGATTTAAGTAAAAAGGAGAAATTTATTAATTACCAATAGTTAGCTTTTAAATGTCTTTCCATACAAATGACCTCACAGTCATTATCTATACCTTTTGGGTGAATATCGCAATATGAGAGACATTGAAAATATTCGTCTATGGGATTTGATTTATCAGTTTTACTAACTTCTTTCGAATGATTCATGAAAGATTTCCTCAATTATTTAAAATTAAGATAGACGAATTAAATATCAAAGGAAATGAGCAAAACTTACTAAAAATATCTGAGAAAAATTAGCAAAGATCATTACTACTCTCGGACATTTTTAATTAAAAAGCAATGCGTATAAAAACGGATTGTCTTTAGAGAAATATTTTCCTAATTTTATATTGTTGAGTTCTAGGAGGTCTTTCAAAATGATCGATAGCCTGCCTGAAATTTCGGAATAAACCGAACTAATTTAATTAACTGCTCCAATTATTTTTTATTAATGTCTAAGCTTCCTTCTTCTGCATCGTTTAGGTGCCCTTTAAGAAACAAGCTTAATTCTAGAGTTTTTGCCCCAGTTAAAGACAATTAGTTAATTTTGGTGAGCATTAGCTTAATAGAAGTTAGCAACAAGGATCCATGATTTAGGTGCGTTATTAACTTCAGTAAAAAATATAAGTAAGAGAAAAAGAGGGCCTAAATAAGCCCTCTTTTTTCTATAAGATGACTTTATTCTAGTTTTATAGATAATGATTAAAGCAATAAAATTTTAAAATGGTTCGATATTATTGTCCATATTGCAATCCTAAATATCAATTTCAAAAACAATCCTCAAAAGGTAATTTGATTTGTGGCTTGTGCGGAGAGGATCTTGTAAAAAAACCATTTATTAGGTTGAACCAGATAATTGCTTTAGTTGCAGCGTCATCATTACTACTTCCGTTGATATATACTTTTATTTTTTTAATTAAAAATCAAATAAATCCTCCTAATAAAAATTATCAAGCAAATAGTACTTTAATGTTAATTACCAAAGAAACACATTCATAAAACAATTTAAAAAATCTCGAGAGGTCAACCTCTACAAAGTGATTTATTTAAACAAGAATTTTCGCTCTCAATATTTATTTGATCATCAATATTTTTTAATTTGTTTTTATTACTTGTTACTTTAACTTTTTGCCCACAATGTTCTTTGCAACCACCATTAAATAAGTTATGTGCATATAAATTTGAAATACTCGAAAGTAATAAAAGAAAAATTATTTTATAAATTTGATAAAAATAAGGCTTCATATTAATATGATTTTCCCAAAATTATTAAATAAATAATATCAGTTAACTCCAAGGAGTGTTTATCAGTCCCCAGATATCGAAGAAGAAAAATAAAACTGCAATTACAACAAGATCCCATGCTCTTTCCCTAAAAGCCCAAGGCGCAATAAAAACTTCTCCAAGTCCATGAAGTGCCGCCCCTACTGGTAGATGATCAAGAACCAGCAAACTGTGAGAGAGGATAAAAAGAAAGCTTGCAAAATATCTAAAAAAAACAAATTGCCAATTACTAGAATTCATGCCCTTTAGATTTTTAAAAAATATACTTCAATGATCAAAATAATGATATAGATCGAGTCAAGAGATATTATTTTTGGTAGCCATAAATACGAATAAAGATATAAAGCTAAAGTAAAAGTTACTAAACGATGAAATATATGTTTTCAAGTTATCAGCCTAAAAATAGTTTTGATGAATATTTTAAAGATAATGTTAACTCTGCTAGAGAAATATTGATTCCACTTCTTTCATCCTTAGATAATATGGGACTTGAGGAATTAAACAGGAATCATTCAGCCGCAAAAAAATTATTACTAAGGCATGGTGCAACTTTTAGATTAAATGATACTGGTTTAAAAGGTACTGAGAGAATATTACCTTTTGATCCACTTCCTAGAATAATTAGTAAAGATGATTGGGTAACTTTAGAAAAAGGACTAAAGCAAAGGCTTGAAGCGATTGATTTATTCCTAGATGATATTTATAATTCTCAAAAAATAATTAATGATGGAATAATTCCAAGAGAATTAATAGAGACTTCAGAAGGTTGGAGACCTCAGATGATAGGTTTCAAACCTCCACTAAATAAATGGTGTCAAATTTCAGGACTTGATTTAATAAGAGATAGAAAAGGAGATTGGCATGTTTTAGAAGATAATTTAAGGTGCCCTTCTGGCGTTGCTTATTTTTTAGAAAATAGATTGGTCATGAAGAATATTTTCCCTAATCTTTTCTCAGGAAGAATAGTTAAACCAATTGATGAATATCCGTCATATCTTTTAAAAACTCTTCAAGAACTAGCTGTTTGGACTGACACTCCCAAGATAGTTCTACTAACTCCAGGAATTTTTAATAGTGCTTATTTTGAACATAGTTATTTAGCTCAAGAAATGGGCATACAACTAGTTCAGGGTCATGACTTAGTTTGTAATGATGATTATGTATATTTAAAAACTACCTCTGGATTAAAAAGAGTAGATGTCATTTACAGACGAATTGATGATAATTATTTAGACCCACTTAATTTCAGAAAAGATTCCTGCCTGGGTGTTAGCGGATTACTTGATGTTTTTAAGGCAGGTCATGTTGCTTTAGCAAATGCACCTGGAACTGGAATAGCAGATGACAAAATGATTTATTCTTTTGTTCCAAAAATGATTAAATATTATCTTGATGAAGAAATTATTATTAAAAATGTAGAAACTTATATTTGTCATTATCAAAAGGATCGAGAATATGTTCTAGAAAATTTATCAAAACTTGTTGTTAAGTCTGTTGCAGAAGCTGGCGGTTATGGAATGTTAATTGGCCCTCACTCAACAACATCTGAAATAGAAGAATTCGCTAATAAAATTAAAAATAATCCTAGAAATTTCATAGCACAACCAACATTAGAATTATCTACTGTGCCCTCGTTATGTGATGGAGAACTATATCCATGTCATGTTGATTTAAGACCATATATCTTAAGAGGAAAAGATTCATGGGTTAGCCCAGGCGGGCTTACGAGAGTAGCATTAAAAAAAGGATCATTAGTCGTTAATTCTTCTCAAGGTGGAGGATGCAAAGATACATGGGTTGTAGGTAAATAATATGCTTTTAAGTCGTGTAGCAGAATCTCTTTATTGGATCAATCGTTATTTAGAACGTGCGGAAAACATATCTCGTTTCGTGGAAGTAAGCGAAGCTATGTCATTAGATTGTCCACCAGGAAGTGCCGAACCTTGGCTCCCTTTAATTGATGCTTCGAGTGACAGAGAATCTTTTGATAAGAGATTCCCAGAGAAAAAACCAGATGACGTTATTAATTTTTTAATAAGAGATCGTTTAAACCCAAATAGTATAATTTCTTGCATTCAAATGGCAAGAGAAAATGCAAGACAAATCAGAGATGTCATGACCACAGAAATGTGGGAACAGATTAATATTTTATATTGGAATATGCAAGAAGGAGAAACAATATGGAATAAACCAAGACAAGAACAATTAAGTGAAATAAGGAGGGAATGTCAGCTTTTTTATGGAATTACAGATGCGACTCTAAGCAAAGATCTTGCCTGGAGATTTAGCATTCTTGGAAGATTAATCGAAAGAGCTGACAAAACATCAAGAATTTTAGATGTTAAATATTATTTACTCCTACCCAGCTTAGATGAACTTGGAGGAGTTCTTGATGAGCTGCAATGGATAGCACTTTTACGTTCAGCTGGAGCTTATCAAATGTTTAGGAAAGCAGTGCAAAATTCTATAAAGCCTAATTCAGTTGCGAGATTTCTTTTACTTGATCCAATTTTTCCTAGATCAGTAAGATACTGTCTTGATGGGATAAGCAATACACTTAAAACGATAGATACCTCACCATCTACTGAAAATCCTTCAGAATTAGAATGTATGAGAGGTTTGCTTAAAGCAAAGTGGAGTTATATCAGAATTGAAGATATAATCAATGATGGTTTACATGAGGCAATCGATTCATTGCAAATGGATTTAAATAAATTAAATGATCTCATTCAAGAAAAATATTTTATTAATTAATAAGTTTATTAATGAGAATTAAATACATTCACAAACTTGAATATAAATACGAAGATCCTGTTCAATTAGGCGAGCATAGATTATGTATAAAGCCAAGGTCAAATGGATTCCAAAAGCTAAAGAATTTTGAATTAAAAATAACTCCAGAACCAGAAATTATTTATCCATTACTTGCTGCCAGCGGAGAAGAGATTAATAGAATCAGATTCAATGGATTAACAGATAATTTAACTATTGAATCAATCAGCGAAGTTGAAACTATTAAATATCCAAACATTATTGATGGAGTTAAAAATAGAGATTTATCATTACCTTTTTGTAGAAGCATTATTAACAGAGATTTACAGGGAGCATTAGAGGGATGGATGCCAAATGGACAACACGATCCGTCTGCAGTAGAACTTGCCCAAGAAGCCTTAGCAGGAAGCATTAATAACGCATTATCATTTACATACCAACTAATAGAAATTATTCAAGATCGGGTTAAATATACCAAAAGACATACTGGTCCAGCATGGCCGGCTAGCAGAACGCTTAGAGAACGTATAGGTTCATGCAGAGATTTAGCAATGCTAATGGTTGAAGCTTGCAGGTCTATAGGTATCCCAAGTAGGTTTGTAAGTGGTTATCATTTTGAAGATCCCTTACCCTCTGAGTTGGATTTACACGCTTGGGCTGAATTATATATTCCAGGTGCTGGTTGGAGAGGTTTTGATCCAAGCGGGAAAGGATTAATAGATGATAGATATTTAACATTGGTATCCTCTTCAAAATCTAATTTAACCTCTGTAATTTCAGGAAACTTTATAGGAAAAAATAATTTAGAAAATACTTTATCCTGGGAAATCAAACCTCTTGAAATTAACTAAACACTAAATTTTTAATCTTTTTAAATAAGAAAAAAATATAAATAATAATATGTTTCTTTTTTAGTGTTAATTGATACGTTCTTGGATATATATATCTGTTTTCATTTGTTTAATCTTTAAAGAAAATTGAACTCAAGTTTAGAAATTCCAGTTATCAAATCAAACAAATCGAAAATGTTTGAATTGATAAGTTATGAAAAATTTCGCGATACAAAAGATGTAAGATTTTTTGATATTAGTGTTAATGAATCAAACTATAGAGATCTAGTTATTCACAGTGGGCCTGCAGTTAGTCCTCCAAATGATGAAGAATTTAAGAA
>CACGHD010000029.1 GCA_902572825.1 uncultured Prochlorococcus sp.
TTGCACCTTTAGCATTGATTCCAAGTTTCTTGCAGGCTAATAATATTCTATGACTATCGACATTAAGGTCTTTGGCTATGCTGAAAATTGGAGTGTTGATAGACATTATTTTCTTTACTATGAAATTTATTATTTATAGTATATTTATAAATTAGAAATTAAATATATTTTTAATTATTATTAATTTTAAAAACTTTTTTTAATTAGGCTACCTCATCTTCAAAATTATTTAAATCATTAAACTTCTTCTTCATGGTTGGATTATTTCTTGTTAATTTCTTTACTGTCAAATCTTGAGATTTGCTGTCAGCAGATAAAAGATGTTTTTTAGAGAGAACTAAAGCCTCTTTAGTTTTTTGTAGATGAGTTATTGATTTATCAATTTCTGAAATTGCATCATTAAATCTATCCTGGGCAAGTGAAACATTTTTTCCAACTGCATTTTTGAATTGCTCAAGAGTACTTTCAAAATTAGTTATGTCAAAATTCTCACGTTTCATTAAATCAATTTGTGATTTGTATTTTAAGGTTTCCATAGATGCATTTCTTAGCAGAGAAATAATGGGCAAGAAAAATTGAGGTCTTATGACATACATTTTTGGGAATCTATGAGAAACATCTACTATGCCAGCATTATATAATTCACTATCTGGTTCTAGAAGGGATACGAGAACTGCATATTCACAAGATTTTTGTCTTCTATCTTTGTCTAATTCTTTTAAAAAATCTTCGTTTTTTCTTTTATTAGTTCCATTTAAACTTTCATTCTTCATCTCAAACATTATGGATACGACTTCGGTTTTATTTTCATCAAATTCTCTAAATATGTAGTCACCTTTACTTCCTGAAGTGGCATCATTATCCTTTTCGAAATATGAGTTTTTAAATGCAGAGGAACGATTCAGATTAAATTGAGTTTCGCAATGGATTTCTAATGTTTCTCCTACCATCTTTGTAGATAATCTAGATTTCATTTCTCTTAACTCCTGAATAGTCAGGTCCCTTTCACTAATTTTGCTTTTAAACTTTTCTTCAATTAATTTTTCATTAATTGAATGTTCAAGCTTCATCTTTTCAATTGAATTTGTTAAAGATGAGTTTTCTTTTTCTAAATTAGTAACAGCTTCACTAATTTTGTTTTTTAAAGATAATTCTGAAATTAAAGACTGGTTTTTAATTTCGTCTTTCAACTTGAATAATTCATTATTCATTGAATTAATTTTATTTGTTGCTTGATTTTTTAAATCATTAAGGGCATTAGTTTTCTTTTCTTCAGCTATTTTTAATTTAGATTCAAGAGTTTGGATCTCAGAATCTTTAATCCGATTCTGCTCTATTAACTCTATTTTTAACTCACGTTTTAAAATTTCCAAAGCTTTTTTATTATCTTCTTCAGCCAAGACAAGTCTTTGTTTTACTTGTTTATTAAATTCTTCGTCTTTTATCTGAAGAAGTATTTCTTCAAAGCTGCTGGGATCAATTCGGAAAGTTTTACCGCATGAAGGACATTTAATATCTTTCATTTTTTAATTACAAAATTAATATTAGAAAGAATTTAATATTCGAATTATGTAAAAAGAATATTATTCTTGACTAAGGATAAACAATGAACCAATATTATGCATTAAAAAATAAAGTAATTACTCAATAAAAGTTATATTAATCCTGATTCCTTAAGAATGTTTATTTTATTTGCTAATTCTATATCTGCAGAAGATATTGAACGGTCTAAAGTTTTGTGAGATGAAACTGTGTAACCACTGTCATCAACAAATTCGTCTTCCCCATCTTTTAAGTAGGCATTTTCATTTTGGAGATCCTTAAAATTATCTGACTTGAATATATTTGACTTGCTGATATTACTATATCCAAAATTCGCAATTCCTCTGGCATCTAATGCTTCCTCAACTAATATTCCGACTACTTTAGATCTACTTATAGATTCGCTCTTGGATATTTCATCAATAATTTCAAGTACTCTTTTTCTAGGAAGATATCCTATCCTTTTAACTTTATTTTCCATAATTCTTAACATATGTCAATATTGTAACACTTCTGTCAAATCAAGTCAGATTTTGATTAATAGCACTTATGTATAAATTTAAATAGTAGTATTAAAGTATAATTTCAAAGAACATTCATTCAAAGTTATTTCTCAAATACTCATGGGGATAGTTTTAAATACTTCTTCTAATTACTTTTTCAGTTTGGTTCTGATTTTTGAAATTTTCTAAAATAAAATTCCAAATATTATGAAAGATAAATTATATGATAATGCTGATAGCTTTGCAATGTCATTTGACGAGGAATGGGAAAATGTTGATTGTGATGATATGCGATTAAAGATAGATAAGGTATTAGAACTTTTATCAGATCACCCTTTTTTGATATCTAATCCTGAAAATGCAAGAAAAATTGCAGAATTTAGGATATTTTCATTAAAAAAATTTCAATAATTATTTTTAAATTTTATTAAAGTATCTTATTTAAGATTTATCTCAACTATAGAAGATTTAAATAGTTGGTGAATTAAAAAATCCTTTACTGTACAAAAATATTATTATGCCAATAATTGGACCTATCCCAAAAACAAAAAGAACTAATTTTGCAGAATTTTTTGTTTGACCTAATTTTTGATCTTTAAAGTTTGAATTAGTTTGAATTTTTTTTGATTTTTTCTTTTTCATGAATGGTATATTACTATAAAGAAACTTTAAAAGATTCTGATTTGTTAAAAAGTTCGAAATAATTTTTCAATTTAATAAAATTAATGCTGGAATCAAAAAAAGACCGTGTTGTATAATATAAAGGCTTTAAAGCTAATATGAGTGCAACTAAGAGAGAGGAAGTATGTTCTCACCTACGATATATAAGGTTAGAGCTTAGAGAGATGCATCAAATGCTTATCAAAGAAGATTTAATGCCAGATCTTAATGAAGCAAAGGAAGTTCATGCACAACTTGATGCTTTATTGAATTTATTATCAGAAAAAAGAGTAAAGAAGATAAAAAGCCAATTTTAAAATTATTTTTTTTTAATATGTTTAAAGATAATTTGTAGCTGATTCTATTTTTTTACGATTATCATGCATTTTTTCTAATTTATTATAAATTTCTTTAATTTGGATTTGTATTAGATCAGTTGAATTTATATTGCTTAAGGCATCTAATGCGGAAAGAAGGCTTTCCTTGGCTTCAATTAAATGTCTACATTCTTTACTGCCAGCTTCGTAAGACATAGGATTAATAAAAAAACAAGTATCTCAAATATATTAAAAATTCTTCCGTATTGCTTGATACTCTTATCAAATCAACCCTTATTATTGTAATTATCAATACAAAACAAGTGACTAATTTTACTAATATTCAATAAAAACTCATGCAAGAAAACTCCAATGATTATGAATTGTGTATTAGGTTGACTTTAGATAATGCAAAAAAAAGAATTAATTTACTAGAAAACTCCAATAAAAAATGCGTTATGGAAGAATATAGGGAATGGCTTAATGATGGTTTAAATAAACATACAGTTTTACTATTGAGAGATGATCCGATTATATAAAAATGATTTAAAAATATTTTCTAATTCTTTGTACTCGAGGTAACCCTAAATAAAAAATAAAGGCTTACTATAAAAATTATTGCTAAGGTAATAGTTAATGAAGAAAAATTATCCATACATTTATTAATTAAAAAATTAATTTAACTATAGCAGTTAAGTTAATAAGTACTGCATTCAGTTTTCTTTGAAAAGTGAAAGAATAAATTTATTCAAACTTTCTTTTTCTAGAAATAATTTTTTCTTCTTATAGGTCTTTAATTTCTTGAAAATTAAATCAACTAAGTGTTCTGATTTTGGATTCATATATAAAATTTATTTTTCCAATAAATAAATTTTCTCTTCACCTATTTTATCTGGCTTTGTTATTTTACATCCTTTATCTTTTTCCATATTGCAATCTTTTGTGGCAGGAACAGATTTCCAAGTACAAATTTTTTCTTGGGATTCTTCTTTTAAAATATTCCATCCATCATCTAAGTATTCTGAAATACCATCCTCTCCACAAGAAAACTTTATTTCCATTCTTTTCTTTTCTGAATTAGGATTATTCTCAACATTTTTTTCCAAATTATTTGTGGGATACTCTTTATTAGTGGATGTCCTACAAGAAATTAAGAAAATTGCGATTAGAATTAACATAGGAACTTGTTTTATTATTTTCATTGTTTTAACTTTTGACGATTCTAAATTATTTAAATTATAGTTTATTTTGATTCTATTAATTTTAGTAGTTTATCCATTTTATCCATCAAGTCTTTTACATCATCTGGATTGGGTAATATTAATTCTTCCGTAACTTGTAAATGCATTTTCTTTAAGTTTTGCCTCAAGTCTTTTAAATGCATTTTTACGTTTTCCTTCTTTTGTTTTATATCAGTCATAGGAATAAAATTTAAACTTTATTAAACTTAAAGTTTATATCATAATATTGAGATGCTTATTTATAGAGAATAATTCAAAATTTAATTTTTTAAATTTTCTATTTCATAGATTTCTTCGCCACCATAACAAAAATTTGTAGATAACATTTTTATTTCTCTATTGTTAATTCCGTTTGTATTTTTATTTTTAAAAATATAATTTTTAGCAATCGCTTCACAATCTAATTTATTTTTGGCATGTTTAATAACTGGATAAAAATATGCCAATGTAGTAATTACAAACAAAAATATTATTATTGATTTTTTTTCATTTTTAATAAATTCTTTAGATGTTTTTTTGGCTTTTAATATTTTTATTAGTAATTTATCTGGTAATCCTATTTGAACAAATAATAACTCTACCCACCATGGAAGCTCCTTATCTTTCTTTTTCTTTAAGTTTGAGGAAGTATTCATTTTCTTGGCTTCATAGTTTTGGTTTTTCAGTTCTTTAGGATTAGTTGTTTCTTTTTTATTCATATCATCCAATGATTTATTTGGAATGTAGAGGTTTTATTTTGATTTGGAAACTATATCTTTATTTTATAAGTTTTAATTTAATTTATCTATGAATTTGAGTATTGTTAATCTATATTTAGAAATTTTAAATGGCAAAAAAAAGAAGGAAGTTAAATAAAGATTTTGAGAGAAAAATATATTCATCAAAAAAAAATGTCGAATTAGTACTGGCAAAAATCTATGATATCGATGATGAAGACATACAAAAAGAATATATGAGCGCCTTTAACAAAGTGGTTTACTTATATGATGAATTAAAAGATGATTACGAAAGACAAGGATTTTCTGATAATTCTGAAGAACTTCTCACAAGCTATAAAAATGCATTTAATCTTTTCGAATCAGAATTTGAAATTTAAATTCAATTTCTAATTACCGTTTGTAAGGAGTTACAGGTATTTCAATAAGCTTTCCTTCTTGGAGATCAGATCTTTTCTCTTTTAAATTTTTGATACATAAAGATACTCTTTTCTCCTTTGCGCAAAATCTTTTTATTTGGTAATCAGTAAGTGATAATGATTTATTACTAAATGAAAAAAAGGCCAATAAAAACATAAAAAAATTTAATACCAATTTCATTTGTTCTCTCCTAACTATTTTCTAATACCCTGTAATCTAGTTATTTTTTATTATAAAGATCTATTACTTCTTTTAATTCATCTTTACTTAACTCTGTTGAAATAAAAACTTCTTGAGCTGTATTACCCTTTCTTGCGATTGCTTTATATCCGTTTATAGTTTTCACTGATAATCTAATTATCAATTTAGAGGATCTTCCCCTGGCTCTCGAAATAACAGCTGGAGTTATTGTTTTGATATTATTTTCCAATGCTAATTTTTGAAGTATTGGAATTAGACCTTCTATATTTGTACTATGATTTAAAACTAACCTTCCCAATTTAATTTTATTATGATTCTATTGGGAAATTTTAGTTTCTGAGAAATTAACTTTAGCTTTAAAATGATTAAAAAATTTTGAAGTTCTGTTATATTTATAAAAACGATTAAATTCTAATGATCTTTCAAATAGGCTGGGCAGCATTGGCTGCTATTTTTACTTTTTCAATTGCCATGGTTGTTTGGGGAAGAAATGGAGATGGATCCATTGACATATGATTTCATTTTTAACTTATGAAGTCTATTTAAGTAAATTTCTTATCTTAACATCGTTTGTTTTGCTCATATTCATAACAATAGCTGTAATTTATATATCCTATGTCTCTTGGAAAGATAAAAAAAGACTAAAAAAATAGTTTTTATTTTTTTGATTTTTCCTTATCCTTAATTCTGAGCTCTTCAATTAATTCTTTTGCTTGTTCCATTTTTGATATGCTGCTTTTGTAGATCCCAATATCTTTTTCTGCTTTATTAGCAGATAAGCTTAACTTCTCAAAAATATCAGAGATCATCTTATTTTTATCTGATTCATTTTTCTCTTTGAAATCTTGGGAGTTTGAAATTAATATATATATCCCTAAGTTCAAAATCCTTGAAGGATAAAGTTTAGAATTACTTTTTTCTAATAATAATTTTAAAATATCTTTTGACGTTATATCCTTTAATTCTTTTTGAGACTTTTTAGATATTTCATTTATTTCCTTCGCCTCAAAATTTGTAGAACTGCATAAAGATTCAAAAAGTAGATCCAAGTGTTTTTCAGGTTGATATCCTTTCATTAATACTTTGAATGTTTCGGTGAGGCCGATACAAAAGAGATAATCTTGCGTAAATTCATTTTGATGGTTCAAAAGGTTAAGCTCGACAAGCATTTCATCAACTATTCTTTTATATAAACCTGGAATGACGTAAGGAAATTTTTCATGAAATAACTTTTTGCTATCTGAAACAGTCAATTTTTCTTTCAATTTTTTATATGTAAACCTTAATAAGGTTAGCGTATGTTGACTCAATATCGTTAATATCTAATAAACAGATAAATATTATTATGATCCCTTTAGTTTTAGAAGAATCGGGCGGTAGCGAAAGAGTCTTTGATATTTATTCGAGACTATTAAGAGAGAGAATAATCTTTTTGGGAGAACAAGTTACTAGTGAAACTGCTAATAGAATTGTTGCTCAATTATTGTTCCTCGAGGCAGAGGATCCAGATAAGGACATTTATATGTACATAAATTCACCTGGCGGGTCAGTATATGACGGATTGGGTATCTTTGACACAATGCAACATGTAAAGCCTGACATTCATACAGTTTGTGTTGGCTTAGCAGCTAGTATGGGTGCATTTTTGCTTGCGGCAGGTACTAAAGGAAAAAGAAGCAGCCTTAGACATTCAAGAATAATGATTCATCAACCACTTGGAGGTGCTAGAGGGCAAGCCAGTGATATAAGAATTCAAGCAGATGAAATTTTGTTCTTAAAAGAAAGACTAAATACTGAATTATCAGAAAGAACTGGAAAGGATTATGAAACTATCAAAGAAGATACTGATAGAGATTTTTATATGTCCCCAAACGAAGCTGTTGAGTACGGTCTAATTGATCTAGTGTTAGATAAGAAACCAATAAAAGTTTAGCTTAATAATTGAGGTGTTCTCTCTTTCTCAGGAATCTTGGTGAATTTTGAGAGAATACTTACAAATTCATCACCATCTAATGTTTCTTTTTCGATTAAAAGGTCAACTATCTTATCCATAGCTTCTCTATTTTTGCTAACTATATCGTAGGTTTCTTTGTAACATTCTTTCACCATTATTCTTACACTTTCATCTATTTGTTTAGAGATTGAATCAGAAATTTCACTTCTAGTCATTAAATCTCTCCCAACAAACACTTCTTGATTACCACTTTCTAAAGCTATCGGACCTAAATTACTCATTCCAAATCTAGTAACCATTTGGCGGGCCATTGAAGCAACTTGTTGGAAATCACCTCCAGCTCCTGTTGTAATCTCACCTTCTCCAAAAACTACATCTTCAGCAGCTCTTCCTCCTAAAGCACCCATTATCCTAGCTTTTAATTGCGCCCTGCTAACAAGGGTTTGTTCATCATCTGGGGTAAACCAAGTTAATCCTTTAGCTTGACCTCTTGGAATGACGGTCACCTTTTGAACAGGATCATGTGCTTTGACAAGTGAGCCAATAAGAGCATGACCAACTTCGTGATAAGCAATTAATCTCTTACTTCTTCCATCTGTTAAAGGAGAACCTTCCATCCCTGCAACAATCCTATCTACGGAGTCATCAATTTCTGAAATACTAATGGAGTCTTTTCTCCTCCTAGCGGTTAAAATGGCAGCCTCATTTAATAAATTTGCTAAATCAGCTCCAGTAAACCCTGGAGTTCTTCTAGCAATGCTTTCAAGTGTTAAATCCTCTTGAAGTTTCTTATTCCTTGCATGTACTTCCAATATTGATAGTCTGCCCTTAATATCAGGTGCGTCTACAGTTACTTGTCTATCAAATCTGCCTGGTCTCATTAGAGCTGAATCTAGAACATCGGGCCTGTTTGTTGCTGCAATTATTATTATCCCACTATTACCTTCGAAGCCATCCATTTCAGTAAGTAGTTGGTTGAGAGTTTGTTCTCTCTCATCATTGCCTCCACCAATACCTGCACCTCTTTGTCTTCCGACAGCATCGATTTCATCAATAAAAATTAAACAAGGACTATTTTCTTTAGCTCTTTTGAATAAGTCTCTAACTCTACTGGCACCAACACCAACAAACATTTCGACAAATTCAGAACCTGATAGAGAGAAAAATGGTACACCTGCTTCACCTGCGATTGCTTTTGCTAAAAGGGTTTTACCAGTACCAGGAGGGCCTACCAATAGAACACCTTTTGGAATCCTTGCTCCTACAGAAGTAAATTTTTCTGGTTTTTTCAGAAAAGTGACGACTTCTTGCAAATCCTGCTTGGCTTCATTAACACCTGCAACGTCATTGAAAACAACTCCTGTTTCAGCTTCCATTGCAAATCTTGCCTTTGTTTTCCCAAACTGCATTGCTTGACCAGGTCCTCCAGGCATGCCATTCGACCTCCTCGCTAACAAAATTAAACCTCCAATTAAGATAGCTGGGAATAGTAAATTACCTAAAATTCCTAATGAAGCAGGAGCTGTTTTTACTGGATGAACATCAAAACTGATTCCCTCATTTTTTAAAATATTTATAAGTTCTGGTGTTAAGCCGGGAAGATCTACACGCAACCTTTGAACTTTATTATCTAAATCCGAATCTATTGTCTCTATAACTGCATTTCTGCCTCCCTCAAAAATATCAACTGATGTAACCCTTCCTGAATTAATGTAATCTAAAAATCTGCCGTAACTAACTCTTGCTACCGCTGAATTTCTTGGAGCAATAGTAGTCCCATTAGATTTAAGTGAATCAACATTGCTTGAAGATAAAAATTGGTAGGAAAGTGCTATTACTAAAAGTATAGGTAAAGCCCATAAAATTAATGTTTTAAATTTTTGATTCATTAATTTGTAGAAAGTCAATTCTAGGATTCTAGAATGAATCAGTGCATTTCGTTGATATTTTCTCTAACTTTATGCTTATACTACTCTTTAAATGTTTCTAATTTATAAATGAAATTTGAGATCAACGATAAGGTTAAGTTGATTGCGCCAGTCTCTTACTTGAAGACTTCAGATAATATGCCGATGTTAAGACCACCTGATCTAGTGGCAATAGACGAAATTGGGGAAATTCTTTCAATTAAATCTCCAGATACTGTTGAAGTAAAGTTTAGGAGAGGTTCGTTTTTAATAGATATTGATAAGATTGAGAAAAACTAATCTAAAAGTTTTTTTTCCACCTATTAGAAATTTTTAAACATATATTTTTATTTCCAGAAATACTCAGAAAAGGTTTTGAAAAATACTTATTAGTTAATTTCAAAATATCTAACGAAGAAATTTCATCTATTTTTGAATTTAAATCGTTCTCAGAAATTGGTGAAATACCATAACTAACTAACTGTATCTTTCTCTGTAAAATTTCATCTAGTGATTGATTTCCTAATAGAAAAGAACCTTTTAGTTTTTCTTTCGCTAAAAATAATTCAGCATCATTCAACGGATTAAAAAGTAAATTTTCCCATAGTGTTGATAAAAGTTCAAAAGCAAAAAGTGCTTGCTCATTAGATACGGATAAATAAATTAAAAATGGGGCATTTCCACTCCTGATTGGATAATAAACACCTAAATCGTAAGTGATACCATGCTTTTCTCTAAAAATTTTAAATAAAGCAGCGCTCATTCCATAAGATAAATATGACTCCAAAACCTTAAGAGGAAAATATTCAATACTTCTTCGCGAGCAAGTTTGGTTCCCCATCATTATTATTAATTGATTTGAATCATTACTACTGTAATCAAATCTATTATTAGTATTTAAATTTAGATTTGAAGGATGTGAATTTTCTATTAAGATTTTTTTCTCTAATGTTCCAAAATTTTCTCCATTTATTTTGGGATTATTTGAAATTAAATACTTTTCTCTTTTTTTTAAATTTTTAAACTCAAGCAAAACATCTTCATAGCTAATCTTTAAGACATCATTAACATTGCCAATTGTATTGAAAGCATAAGGATGATTTGTGTAAACAATTTTTCTCCATTTTTCAAAACAGATATTGAATGGATTCTCTTTGTCTTTTTTAATGTGATCAATAGAAGATTTTTTTACTTTTTTAAATTCAGTTTCCGAGAGGATTGGCTTATTGATTATTAATTCTAATAAAGGGAATAATTTGCTGAAATGTTCATTTAGGGATTTAATACTTATTGAAATACCATCTTCAAATATTTCTTGATTTAATTCTGCACCATAGGACTCAATATACTCAGAGAGTGCGAAATTGTTAAAACCTTTACATCCTCTGGTAAGTAATGAAGAAAGGATCTTGTTTACCCCTTTTTTGCCAGTACTATCCATATCACTCCCCCCTTTAATCCAAATTGAAGCAGTTGAAAAATTCCTTTTTTTATTATTTAAAAAATATCTTTTTAACATTTATCAGGGGATACAACTAAAGTGAATTTCTCTCCAAGGATATATTCTGTAATCTCTTTGAAGTTATCCAAGTCATTCCAATATTTTAAATGACTTTCTAAATTATTTATTGAGGATTTTCTCCCCCAAAGAAGTTCATTTCCAAAGAATGAAGAGAGTTGTGTAGATGTCTCCAAATTAAAGATATAATTACTTTTCACAATATTTATTGCTTTTTTTATTTCATCCAAATCCAAGGATTTACAATTTGAGACATCATCGATTGTTTTATTAATTTGCTTTTCTACTAAATCAATATCTTTGGACTCACAACTTGCTTCAAGTATAAATAATCCTCCTAATTCTCCAGCATTTACATCTACATAAACCGATTCAACAAGATTACTATCTTCCTTTAAAATTTTAACTAATCTGCTGTTTCTTCCAACAGAGAGTATTGATGCTAGTATTTCAAGTCCAATAATATTTTTTTGATCATTTAGGTTTGGGATAAACCAAGCCATAAATATTCTTGAAAACTCTAAATTATCAAACTTAACTAACTCTCTACCATTTCTAATTTTTAAAGAAGGTTTATTTTTTAGATTTATTAAATTTGGACTTTCTTTTATGCCAGATAGATCACTTTTTTCAAAAATTTTATAAAATTCTTCAGAGAGATTCCCCGCTATTGCAATACACATTTTTTCGGTAGTGTAATGTTTGCTATGAAATTTCACAAGGTCATTTATCTCTAAGTTTCTAATACTATCTTCAGTTCCCAGAATCGAATTGGCATAATTCGGACTTAACCAAACCCTTTTCAAAAAATAATTGAATAGTCTTTCTTCAGGCTGATCATTTTGTTGTTTTATTTCATCAATAACTACCCCTTTTTCTTTTATAAATTCATCAGGATTAAAATCTGGAGCAACTACAATATTTGTCAAAAGAGCAAGTGATTCTCTAAAGTTACTTGGTGGAACTAAGACATGGTAATGTACATCATCATAACCAGTTGAAGCGTTACTTAATCCGCCTAGTGATTCAATTTTATGGTCAAACTCACCTGGCATTATTTTGTTAGATCCTTTAAAAATCATATGTTCAAGAAAATGAGCAGTGCCGTTTTTATCAACATCCTCAAATGAAGAACCTGCTTTGCACCAAATATCAATGCTGATAAGTGGCAATTCTTTATTATCCACAAACACACATCTAGTTTTGCTTGAATGGGTGTAGTAGTTAACTTCTCCTACGTTCATTTAGGTTCTCTCTTTAAATTCTATTTTGGTACTTTTTAGCCTTGTTGTCTGAATCTTTAACTAAAACAAAATTAACTGACCCTCTTATTTTGGATTTATTACAAAATATTAGAGAGCATAGATCCATGCTTGAGGACCTTAAGAGTATAAAAATTGATCCAAAACTAACTAATATAATATCTGAAGAAATAGGCAGAGAACTTTATATTGAAAATGAATTTCATAAAGCAAAAGGTTTTAGAAAGTTACATATTGAAGTAGCAGAATTTTCAAAGAATCTTAAAATATTACACTGCGTTTTTTTTCCCGATCCAAAGTTTGATATCCCAATTTTTGGAATGGATTTAGTAAAAATAAATGATATTGTTTCTGCAGCCATTGTTGATTTATCCCCAGCATCACAAAACCAAGGCTTGAAATACGAAAAATCGCTTTCTGAAGTTGATAAAAGTTCTTTTTCATCTTTGAGAGAGATTCCTAAATGGGGGGGGATTTTTTCTAATAATGTATTTTTTGCTTCCTTAAAAAGGAAATCTGAAAAAAATGATTTTTGTAGAGTTGTGGATCAATACCTCACTATTTTGATCAAATTAAGTAAGAAAGCTAAACCTGAAGTTAATGAGGAAATTATCCAAGAGAGAATAGATTTTCAAAAAAATTATTGTGTTCAACAAATGAAAAATGAGAAGACTAGCATGGTTCTTTTAAAATATTTTGATGAAAAATGGGTCAATAACTATATAAAAACAGTACTCTTCGATTTTTAATGAAATTAAAAATATTTAAAAATTTATTTATTTATTTTTTATTATTTACACCAATATCTCTTGGGATTATTTCTTGTTCTGGAAATAATAAATCTAATTCAAAATTTAAAGAGGAAATAACTTCAGATTTCATACCTCCCATTACAGCTGTTGCTGCACTAGGTCAACTTTCTCCTTCTGGGGAGATTAGAAAACTGGCAGCTCCCATAAGTCAGTTCGGCTCTTCCCCCCGAATTGTCGAAATTTTAGTAGATGAAGGAGATTTCGTAAAAAAAGGTGATATCCTCGCAATCTTTGAAAATGAAGAAAAATTAATTGCAGATCTTGAAAGAAACGAAAATCTAATTAATACTATCAATGAAGAAATTACCTTGAAGAGAGATCAAATTCAAAGGTATGAATTAGCTTTGAGCAAAGATGTATATTCTTTTGTAGAGTTTTCACAGAGAAAAGATGAATTATTAAAATTGCAAAAACAGAAGATTAACCTTATCGGAGATCAAAAAAATATCAAGATAGATCTATTTAATTCAAAACTAAGGAGTCCAATCGATGGTTTTATCCTTGGAATAAACACGAGAGTTGGTGAAAGACCGCAAAATGAGGGGATTTTGGATATTGGTTCTAGTCAAAAGATGGAAGCTTTGATAGAGGTTTATGAATCTGATATTGATAGAGTCTTTATCTCTCAGAATGTTGAATTGAGCAGTGAGAATGGAGGCTTCCAAAAAAAACTTAAGGGAAAGGTGATTAGGATTAGTCCTCAGGTAAAACAAAGAAAAGTTCTATCTACTGATCCGACAGGGGATGCTGATTCACGAATTATCGAGGTACTAGTAAAACTAGAGCAAGATTCCATAGATATCGTTCAAAACTATGCAGGAATGAAAGTGATTGCAAAATTTATTCCCTAATGAGTTTTTCTTTTTTTAAATTTAGAAAAATACCGTTAGCTTGGTTGTTATTAACTAGGCAACCATTAAGGCTAGCTGTTGCCATAGCTGGAATCAGTTTTGCAGGGATTTTGATGTTTATGCAATTAGGTTTTAGGGATGGTTTATTTGACACAAGCGTAACTATTCATAAACTTCTAGATGCCGATCTTGTTTTGATAAGTCCCAGATCAAAAAGTTCTATAAGTATGAGTGGATTTCCAAAAAGAAGATTAATTCAAGCTCTCGCAGTAGAAGATGTTGAAAAAACTGCTCCCGTTAATCTAAATTATTTACTTTGGAGAAATCCCGAAAATCTTAAAACTAGATCAATACTTGCATTAGGTTTTAATCCCTCCGATTCACTCCTTTTAGATGAGGGATTCTCAAAAAAAGCTTATAAATTGAGAAATCCATCAAGAGTTCTTTTTGACAAACTATCTAGACCTGAATTTGGACCGATTGAAGAGTGGTTCTTATCTGAAAAAAAAGTTGAGACTGAGGTTGCTGGAAAAAGAGTAATTGTTGAGGGCCTTGTGGAGTTGGGACCATCTTTTGGTGCAGATGGTAATTTGATAACTAGTCGAGAAACTTTCTTAAGACTTTTTCCTGCTAATCCTCCTGGAAGTATTGAAATTGGTTTGGTGAAGCTAAAAAAAGGATCTGATCCTGAATTGATTTCAATGATATTAAATAACTCACTCCCAAATGATGTTAGGGTTCTTACAAAAAATAAATTTATAGAATTTGAGAAGAATTATTGGAAAAATAGTACTGCAATAGGTTTTATATTTAGTTTGGGAGCATTGATGGGTTTCGTTGTAGGGTGTGTGGTTGTTTATCAAATACTTTATAGTGACGTTACAGATCACCTCCCAGAGTACGCCACCTTATTGGCAATGGGGTATAGACTTAAGTCCCTTTTCTTTGTTGTAGCTAGAGAAGGTTTTTTGTTGGCTTTGTTTGGTTATTTACCTGCTTATTTCTCTGGCCAAATACTTTACTCAGTTATAAGAAGTTCTACTAAACTTCCAATAATAATGGATGCAGATAAAACTGTTTTAATTTTCGTATTAGTTTTAGTTATGTGTATGGGGTCCGCCGCTGTAGCGATGCGCAAATTAGTTGACGCTGATCCTGCCGAAATTTTTTAACAATTAAAGATTAATGGTTAAAGCTAATAAATTAAAAAATAATGTTAAAAACCTTAAAACGGTCTCAATAAATAATTTGAGTCACTTTTATGGAAAAAATGAGAATAAAAAACAAGTTCTTAATGACGTTAATTTAAATATTGATAAAGGAGAGTTGGTTCTTTTGAAAGGACCTTCTGGATGTGGTAAAACAACTCTTTTAACATTAATTGGTGCTTTGAGAACCTGTCAAAGTGGAGATTTAACTGTATTAAATAATCAGTTAAATGGAGCATCAAGGAAAACTCGTCAGATTCTTAGAAGAAGTATTGGAATGATTTTTCAAGGTCACAATCTTCTTAGATGTTTAACAGCAGAACAAAATGTCCAGATGGGCGCCGATTTAATAAAAGGTTTAACATATTTGCAAAGACGTGAGATAGCACGGAATTGGTTGTCAGCAGTAGGATTAGAAGAACATCATAAAAAATTGCCAAATGACTTATCTGGCGGGCAGAAACAGAGAGTAGCAATTGCTAGAGCTTTATCTGCTAA
>CACGHD010000030.1 GCA_902572825.1 uncultured Prochlorococcus sp.
AAAAATAGTTGAAGTTTGAAACTATAAAAGTATTTATTATTAAATAAAACAACTAACTTTGGAGGTATTGTGACACCCATATTTAAATGTTTAATTTGTCGTAAAGATATAGAAAGATCAACTAAAACATTCTGGAAAAAGAAAGGACATTTATTATGTTCATCATGTTTAGATAATATTGAAAAAAAATCAACTAAATAGATACCTTGAAGTATTTATATTAAATTCTTGGATAAAAATAATATTTTTCTAGATTAAAGTAATTTCAATATGGGAACTCAAGACATTATTAAAAATTAAAGATATAAATTTTACCATTGTTAAAATCTTCTCAAGTTTTGAGGTTTTTCTAGCATAACCAATAGGTTTTTTATTAATGTAGTTTTATATAATTTAATTGGTCGGTTTTTAATTGATAATAAAAAAATGAGAGTCTTTAAATTAAAGAACTCTCACGCTAATTAATTAGAATCTTGTTTGGTTTAGAACCAACCTGGGATAATTTGTCCAGTTGTTACATAAGCACCAACAGCTGCAACAAAACCTAACATTGCTGCCCAACCATTAAAACGTTCTGCTTCAGGAGTCATAATAAAAATAGTAATTTATGTAAATGATTGTAACAGGTATTATGAAGCTTTGTAAAGTATTTTTGGAATATTGTTGATTAGCCTAGCTTTAATTATTTTTAATGTCTTTTATGCTACAAAAATGGATCACTTTTGCGCAATGTAATCATTTTTTAAGTCATTTAAAGGTTACATTCAATAATTATTAATCAGTTATTGCATGTTTCAAAAATTAAATGCTTGGATTGCTTTGAATTTAATTTAGTAGCATTACAGCCACTGAAGAATTTAGGGCTATACAAATTTTCGCTTTTTCCTTTTAAGTGATTAAAGTTCTCTTAGGTTGTAAATAATGTTTTTACGCCAAATATTATTGATAAATGCCTGAAAATTAAATTTTTAAAGAAGTTTGATTGATTGAAGTTAATATTTTTTTTATTTAATAAGATTCTAAATATTGAACTCAATTAAAAAATGTGGGTCGCCTGAGATTCGAACTCAGGACCAGCCGGTTAAAAGCCGGATGCTCTACCGCTGAGCTAGCGACCCATTTTGTAAAATCGAGTACATATGAAATTATCCCTTTTTAAGGTAAAAAAAACAACTTTTTATCTCAAGTTGAACAATAGAAAAACAATTCTTAACTTATGAAATAAAAAATTAAAATTTCTCTCTAAATTTACAGTTAAAAGTTAAAATATTCTAATAAATAACAGGATTTAAAAAATGCTAAGAACAATCGTAGTTTTTGCCCCAATCATCGCAGCTTTGGCTTGGGTTGTATTTAATATACAAAAACCAGCAAGAGAGCAATTTAATAGGGACTTTTTAGGTAAGGATTAATCCAATTTGATAGATAAAGAGGTAATAGTTATTGGAGCTGGCCTCGCAGGATCTGAAGCCGCTTGGCAAGTAGCGAGTTCTGGCATACCAGTTAAATTAGTTGAAATGAGACCTATCAAATCAACTCCAGCTCATCATTCGAGTGAGTTTGGAGAATTGGTTTGTAGTAATAGTTTTGGTGCTTTAAGTCCTGATAGAGCTGCAGGTTTATTGCAAAAAGAACTTAGAATTTTTAAATCATTGATAGTTCAAACAGCCGATAAATTTGCTGTTCCCGCAGGAGGTGCTTTGGCCGTTGATAGATCTAAGTTTAGTAACGCTTTGACTGAAGTATTATCAAATCATCCTTTAATCGAGATTAAGAGATTTGAACAATTGGATCTCCCAAGCGAAGAAAATATAACTATCCTTGCTACTGGACCCTTAACTGCCGATGAGTTGTCCTATAAAATTCAAGATTTTACTGGTATCGATGAGTGTCATTTTTTTGATGCCGCTAGTCCTATAATTTATGGAGATTCTATTGATCAAGAGATCGTATTTAAAGCTAGTAGATACGACAAAGGAGATCCTGCATATCTGAATTGCCCTATGGATAAAAATGATTACGTCCATTTCAGAAACGAACTTATAGAAGGAGAACAAGCTAATTTAAAAGACTTTGAGAAAGAATCAGCCAATTTCTTTGAAGCTTGCTTACCAATTGAAGAAATTGCTAGAAGAGGTGTTGATACAATGAGGTATGGACCATTGAAATCAATTGGGTTGTGGAATCCAAAATGGGGAGATTTATTTGATAGGGAAAATAGATTGAAAAAGAGACCTCATGCAATTGTCCAATTAAGGAAGGAAGATTTAGAAGGTAAATTACTGAATATGGTGGGTTTTCAAACTAACCTCAAATGGTCAGAACAAAAAAGAATATTTAGGATGATTCCTGGTTTAGAAAAGGCTGAGTTTGTACGTTTTGGAGTAATGCATAGAAATACTTTTTTAGAATCTCCAAAATTACTTTTACCTACCTTGCAATTTATGAAAAGACAGAACCTTTTTGCTGCGGGTCAAATAACGGGGACGGAAGGTTATGCAGCAGCCGCTGCAGGGGGCTTGCTTGCAGGAATAAATGCATCCTTATTAGCTAAGGGTAAAAAACCCGTAAGTTTTCCTAATCAATCAATGATTGGTTCTCTAATGAATTTTATCAGTAACAAAAATCAAATATTATCTAATCAGAAAAAGAATAAATTCCAACCAATGCCTGCATCATTTGGATTAGTTCCAGAACTAACTAAAAGAATAAAAGATAAAAGATTAAGGTACAAAGCTTATCAAGAAAGATCTACTGAAGCCTTAAATGAATTTAAAAATAAACTAGATTCTTGTTTTGATAAAGACCACTTACTTAGCAAAATTTACTAAGATTAATTATCAAAGATCCAAAAAATGGAACTAAATAAGGAAAACTTCGATGCAATTATTATTGGCTCAGGAATTGGAGGGTTAGTAACTGCTTCACAATTGGCGGCAAAAGGAGCTCAAGTATTGGTTCTTGAGAAATATATTATTCCAGGCGGGAGTGGAGGCTCTTTTAAGAGAAAAGGTTATACCTTTGATGTAGGGGCTTCAATGATTTTTGGATTTGGAGAGAAAGGTTATACCAATTTATTAACTCGTGCTTTGAAAGACGTGAATGAAAAATGTGAAACTATTCCCGATCCTGTTCAACTGGAATATCACTTACCACATAACTTTAATATTTCTGTAGATAAAAATTATGAGCAATTTATAAGCAAATTATCAGCTAGTTTCCCCAAGGAAAAAAAAGGTATCAAGAAATTCTATGATACTTGTGCAAGTGTATTTAAATGTTTAGATTCAATGCCTCTTTTATCAATAGAGGATCCAAGTTATCTTTTTAAAGTTTTCTTTAAATCTCCATTATCCTGTTTAGGTTTAGCTAGATGGTTACCTGCAAATGCAGGAGATGTTGCGAGAAAGTTTATAAAAGATCCTGAACTTTTAAAATTTATCGATATCGAATGTTTTTGTTGGTCTGTAATGCCAGCTCTAAAAACCCCTATGATTAATGCGGGAATGGTATTTACAGATAGGCATGCTGGGGGGATAAATTATCCAAAAGGGGGTGTTGGAACGATAGCAGAGAAGTTTGTTTCTGGTATTGAAAAATTAGGAGGAAAAGTTAGATATAAAGCCAATGTGACTGAAATCCTTTTGAAGGATGAGAAAGCAGTAGGAGTTAAACTTTCAAATGGGGAAGAGATTTATTCAAATATTATTGTATCCAACTCCACTAGATGGGATACATTTGGATTGAAAGATAATAAAAAAGGTTTAATTTCTAGTGAAAACGTGCCAAAAAGTGAATATAAGTGGTCAGAAACATATAAACCCTCACCTTCTTTTGTTTCGATTCACCTTGGGGTAGAAAAAAATCTAATAACCAATAATTTTAATTGCCATCATATAATCGTTGAAGATTGGGACGAATTAGAAAGTGAAAAGGGAGTTGTTTTTGTCTCTATACCTACTTTGCTTGACTCATCTTTAGCTCCAGAAGGTAAACATATCGTACATGCATTTACTCCTTCATCAATGAGTGAATGGGAAGGCCTATCAAGGAAAGAATATTTGCAAAAGAAAGAAAAATACTTTTCGTTTCTTGTTGAAAAAATATCAACTATTCTTCCTAATCTTGAACAAAATATCGATCACAAAGAAATTGGTACGCCCAAAACTCATAAAAAGTTTCTTGGAAGATATGAAGGTAGTTATGGGCCAATTCCTAGTAAAAAGTTGCTTGGACTTTTGCCAATGCCTTTCAATACTACAAAAGTTAAAAACCTTTATTGTGTGGGGGATTCATGCTTCCCTGGTCAAGGCTTAAATGCAGTCGCTTTTAGTGGATACGCATGCGCTCATAAAATAGGCGCAAAATTAAACTTAAACAGTTTTAAATTACCAGACTAAACGGATCCCTTTAAATGATAGAAAAGTTTAAAACTCTTTTTTTTGTGAAAAGTTCATTAATTTCTTTATATCTAGCGCTTACAGTTCCTATTCCATTTATCTCAATTGATAATTTAAAAATTCCCTCTATTATTATTTTCTTTTTAGGCCTTTATTTAATAATAAATATCACAAGTGATTATGTAGAAACTTCTAATAATAAAATTTCATATAAAACAAGCTTTATTTCTAAAACCCTAGGAAAAAAAAATTGGGAGATTTCTTGGAAAGATATTAAGTTAATCAAATCTTTACCAACTAGTCAGGGTAGTAAAGTTTATTACTTTAATACTTATCAAGGTGATAATTTTCTTGTCCCACAAAGAGTAGAAAATTTTGAAAAATTTTTATTAATTGTTTCGAGGAATACTGGCATTTCTATTAATGAATTATCTTACATATCACCACTATGGACGTATAAATTACTGACATTACTATCAGTTTTAATGATTGTTGGTGAACTTTTTGCTTTTATAATTTAAATATTATCAATACTAAATCGATAACCTTGTTGTCTAACAGTTGTTATTCCCCCACCTTCTCCCAATCCAGCCTGTTCTAATTTCCTCCGAAGAGTTAACACCTGAGTATCTACAGACCTAGGACCTCCACTGAAGGGCGGCCACGCCATCCTTAAGAGCTCTTGACGACTCCTTACCATTCCCGGTGGCATCAAAAGAGCACAAAGTAGTGCAAACTCCCTAGGACTCAATTCTACGGGCTTCTCACTAAGTGTAACTTGTCTTAAAAGAAGATGAACCTCTAGAGGTCCAACCTCTACTTTTTCTTGTAATCCAATCCTTCCTCTTTTTAAAAGTGTTCTACATCGTGCTGCAAGCTCTTCGAGTCCAAAAGGTTTTCTGAGAACATCATCTGCCCCTTCATCTAAAAGATTTACTAATGCTTCAACACCTGATCTTGCCGTTAAAACTATGACAGAGGATCCCAATTGTTGGGCAAGTCTCATAGCAGTATTTTGATCGAGAATTTCTGCGCTAACTAATAGGTCAGGTGATTGTTCTCTGCATAAGTCAACAGCTTCTGCAGCTGTGCCTACTGCCGCAGCTAAATGGCCATCTTGGCGAAGCCTTTGGACAAGGACCGTTCTAAGTGTGGGGTGAGGTTCAACAACAAGAACTCTTGAGGGAGTTTGAGAGCTCTGAGGCAATTGTGAACTGCCAGGAGTTGAAGCTAAGATTTGCTCAGTTGATTGCATTCTTAATTACTGTTTGGCCGGGCAATTTTTTGTCATCCTTAATAAGGTATAACAAATGCTAAATAAAAATCAGAATCTATCGAATTATGACATCATTTGAAAATCCTAAAGCAATTCGTCATTTTCAATCAATTTGCGATAATCTCCAGGACTTAGTTACTCGTTTTCATACACCATCTGATCTTAAATTATATAGTGATGGTTATCTCCAAGCCTTAAGGAATTGCAGTGGTTTAGAGCAAAATGATCAAGAAAAATTAGAAAGATTAATTGAAAGATGGATTCTAGATCCGTCAAGTTTTATTGATCCAGAGGGGGATGGAAATAAAGGCTTTTTTGATAAAAAAAGGATTTAAAATATTAATTTTTATTAATCAATTCAGTATTTATACTTACTAATTGTCTTAAGACGCTAATTCAATGTCTATTTTTTCTTTAAGAGATCCTGAGTTGTACATCTCAATAAGAATGTCTGAGCCTCCAAGAAACTCTCCTTTTAGGTAAACTTGCGGAATTGTTGGCCAATTTGAATATTCTTTAATACCTTCTCGAATAGCAAAATCACTTAAAACATCAAACGTCTCAAATTCTACTCCCAGGGAATTTAGTATTTGCACTACATTGTTGGAAAAACCGCATTGAGGCATTAATTTTGTCCCTTTCATGAAAACCATTAATGGATTAGAATCAATCAATTTTTGTATTTTATCTTTTGTTAGTTTGTCCATAATTTAATTTGGAGTTTCTGTTTTTAATGCCAGTGCATGGATAGCCTCTGAAGCTAATTCTTCTTTCAAAGCAGAATAGACTAGCTGGTGTTGTTTAACTAATGATAATCCATTGAATTCTTGTGCAATTACAGTCACTTGTAAATGATCATTTCCCTTAAGGTTTTCAACAAAAACTTTGGAACTTGGAATTTTTTTAGTGATTAAATTAATGACCTCTGCTTTCGTAATCATAATTAATTTTAATTAACCTTTGTATTTTGTCTCAACAAATCCTAGTTGGATCAATCTTTCATAAGCTTCTTTACCTTCTGGACTATTAGGTGACATTATTCTAATTGTCTCAACAAGTAAGGGTACTGCAACCTCAGGCTTTTCAGTTTTTATATACATGGATGCTAATCTCTCATTTGTTTCTGCCAATATTTGTAATATATCCTTTCCTTTTCTTTGCATTTCATTTGGTATTCTGGCATCAACTCCTTTGAAGGATGAATTTAGGTCAGAATAAAAAGTAGCAAGTTGCTTCGCTAATTTTCTAGCGTCTAAGTAAGAATCTTTAGCTTTTTCGAAATCCCCATTTTTAATATATTTATCACCTTGTTTTATGAAATATTCTACATTTGAAATTGAAAGCTTTTTACTTTCTTTTGAGAGTACTCTGTAGTCTTTTGTATTCTTTATTTCTGCATGGACTTCATTTATGTAAGGAACATTTCCAAAAAATATTAATGAAATTGGGATTAATTTTAAGAATTTCATTTTCTTATTCAATTATTAAATTTCATAGTAACTTATTGCAGATTCATCTACCTACATTTTTTAATGCTTTTTGTTCCTCTTGTGTCATTTTTTCATTTAGAAATGTATTAAATTTTTTGATAGGTAAGTTTAAATAATCATTAATTGCTATTGGCTTTCCAAATGATAAACAAAATCCGCCCCTGAAATTAGGAGGCACTCTACTATAGGCAATTCCAATTGGAACGACAATAACGGATGTGGTTTTTTTGGTAGCTAATCTAGCTAATCTATATAGACCTTCTTTGAGAACTAATTTTTTCCCATTTTTATTAATCTTTCCCTCAGGGAAAACAACGAGTTGTTCTCCTTTTTCTATAAGATCAATCGCATATCTTAAAGCTGAGAGAGATGGCGATAATTGATTTATCGAAAAACATCCAAGTCTTTTCAAAAACCAACCTTGTATTCCTTTCATTTCGGATTTAGTAACCATAAATCTACAATCCTTTTTTGTTACCCTTCTACCTATTGCCATGGTGAGTATTAAGCCGTCCCATCTTGATCTGTGGGTTGGAGCCAAAATGATAGAGGAATTTGTTTGAATTGAAAAACCATTATTTAATATTTTCTTTTTTCTAAAAAAGAACCTCAAAACTATGTCTTGGGTAACGAACATTGCAATAAATCCCAATACAGGGTTAATTTTATGCCAGATATCTAATGATTTCTTGTTCAAGTTCTATTAACTATATATTAATAATCTAAGTGTTTGTCTTTTTTTATTAGCTAATATTGGGCGGTTACTAGATTGTCTAGAAACTAAGATTTTTAAAATTATGGCTACTTTAGGCGTAAACATTGATCATATTGCAAATGTAAGGCAAGCAAGGAAAACTGTGGAGCCTGACCCTGTACAATTTGCTTTTTTAGCTGAATTAGGAGGGGCAGACTCCATAACAGTTCATCTTAGAGAAGATAGAAGACACATACAAGATAGAGACGTATTCCTACTAAAAGAGACTATAAAAACAAAACTCAATTTAGAGATGGCTGCTACAGATGAAATGTTAGAAATTGCCAAAAAAATTCTCCCCGATTATGTAACGCTTGTACCCGAGAAAAGAGAAGAAGTTACTACTGAAGGCGGGTTGGATGTAAAAAGTAATGTGAAATATCTTAAGAATTTTGTTGGAAATTTAAATGATTCGAATATTGAAGTAAGTGCATTTATTGATCCTCTTAGTGACCAGATAAATTATTCCAAAGAAATAGGGTTTGACTTTATAGAATTACATACTGGAAAATATGCAGAACTATCTGGATCCAAGCAGTATAAAGAGCTCCAAAGGATTATAGAGTCTACACATTTAGCAAATGACCTCGGATTAGTTGTTAATGCTGGTCATGGCCTTAACTACAATAATGTAAAAAAAATTGCATCAATTAACAATATGAACGAGTTAAACATTGGTCATAGTATTGTTGCAAGGGCTTTAGCGGTAGGATTAGAAAAGTCTGTACGTGAAATGAAGTCCCTTATTAACTCAAATTAAATTTCAAAATGACAACATATTACTTTGTAGCAGCAAGTGAAAAGTTTTTAACAATTGAAGAACCAATTGAGGAGATTTTGAAAGAGAGGATGAGGAACTATAAAGAGAACAATAAGGAAATAGATTTTTGGCTTTTAAAAAATCCATCATTTTTGCAAACTTCCCAATTTGTTGATCTAAAAGCAAAGATTCCATCTCCCCCAGCAGCTATTTTATCGACGGATAAAAAATTTATAACTTTCTTAAAGCTGCGTTTAGAATTTGTTGCTGTTGGGGAATTCAAATGTCCGAATGCAGAAATAACTGATCCGTTTAAAGTTGAGTAACATAAAAAATCAGTAAATTGCTCAATCTATATAAGTCAAACAAAATTGAAGTAATTAGTAAGCTGTTAGCAGAGGAATTAAAAATATGTCCTCCGCCTATAAATGAGAAATTAGAGATAGTAGTCCCCAATTACTTTTTGGGGAATTGGTTACGTGAACAAATAACTATAAAAAACAAAATAAGTGCTCTTTATGAATTAAAGACAATATCAACTTATACAGAATCTTTATTGACAAAATTTTTCCCGGCAATTGATATGAGCGCATGGAATTTTGAGTCAATTAAGTGGGGCATTATTGATTCCTTGGAAGAATTAAATAGCTTTAAAGAATCATTTCCGCTTAGAAATTGGATTAATAAATATTTGGATAATAAAAAGACAATTGACGGTGACATATACAATCTGACAAAAAAGATCACGAATAATTTTATTGATTATCTGATTTTTAGGCCTGAAATGATTGGTCAATGGAATAGATATGAAATCAATTCATCTAATCTATTTAAGAATTTAAACTCAGATCAGTTTTGGCAACCTATTTTATATAAATTATTAGAGGAAAAGATATCTGAAAAGCCATCATGTTTATACATGATTGAAGTAATAAAGAATTTAAGAAAAATTAAAAACTTTCAATTTCAAGTACCAAATCAAATTTATATTTTTTCAGATAATAACTTATCTAAACTACATATTAATTTTTATTCAGAACTTTCAAAATTTATTAAGGTAAATTTGTATTTATTATCTCCTGGAGAAGATTTATGGAATAGAATAAATTGTCTTGAAGGTGAGTTGGAATTTGATAATAATGAAAGTAAATTGAATTTAAATAATACAAATATAGAGAAAATATTTGGTAAATTTGGAGCAAACTTTCAGAAATTAATTGATGAAAATATTTATAAAGAAGGTATAAATTTAAAAAATAATCTTATTTATCTCGATCCAACAACTAATTTTTATAATAAGAAAGATATTCCTCTTCTAAATCAAATACAAAAAAGACTAATTGATAATAATAACGTTGGTTTTATAGTAAGTGAAAGGGATGATTCAATATTACTTTGTGAGCATTTTAATCAGAATAGTCAATTTGAATATTTAAGAAATAAAATTATAGAAATAATAAATTCTTGCGAGAATATTAAATATAGTGATATAGCTGTTTTATCTCCACAAACTAATTTAATTAAACCTTATCTAAGGTATATCTTTAATAATGAGTTAATTAATGGTGAAAAGATACCTTATTTTTTTATTGATGAGGATAATCATGACTCTTCAGGCATTTATGAATTTCTAATTGACATCACTGAAATAGCAAGTGAAAAATTTACACTTGAGAAAATAGATTATATTCTTTCGAAAAAAGTAACTCAGAACATTTTTGATTTTAATATTACTGAGAAGGATGAAATTATTTTCTTGCTTACCCAAGCTGGGTTTCATTGGGGATTAGATGATAAAGAAAGATTAGGTGAAGAGAAAAATACTCTAGATTGGTGTATAAATAGAATTACTTTAGGCTTAATTTATGACAAAGAAGTAAATTTAAGTACTTTTAATTTAAAACCATTTAGCTATAAAAATATAAGTTTGGATTTGAATAAATGGGTTAAAATATTAATTGATTTAAAAAAATATATTAATTTGATAAGAGGATCTTTTCCTTACTCGAATTGGGTTGAAAAAATAAAGTTTATATTAAAAAGTATTGCTGAGTCTAATGCAAATTTCAATTTAGAAATAAGTGAAATAAATAGAATTCTTGATAATCACGCAATACCTTTAATCCCTGATGATCCTATCTTGTTAAAAGTTTTTAGAGAAATATTAATTTCTTGCATAAATAAAGTTAAATATCAAAGCAAATCACGAATCAACAAAATCCTCGTAAGTGATATTGAGAATTCAAGGCATATTCCACATAAGGTTATCTTCCTAATAGACATGAATAGTGTTAATTATCCAAAATTACCAAAGAGTGAAAACATTAATTTATTAAAAAACAAATATCATTTGGGTGATCCATCTGTTTTTGAAAGAGAGAAATATGCATTTCTGGAGTTGTTAATTGCCTCCAGAGAAAAATTTATAATTACTTGGGTAAAAAACGATAAACATAATAAAAAATTAGATGTTTCTTTTCCCATAAAAGAGTTAATTTCTTTTTTTGATAGTTTCTTAAACCAAAGCCAAAGAGAACTAATAATTAAAGATTCTGATTTAAATAAAAATAAAATAATTGATCTTGATAAATCTAAGATTATTAAAAGTAATTATTCTTTAATAGAAGATATAAATTGGAGTGAAAAAAAATCAGATATTAAAAATTTCAAATTATCAGAGTTGATTTATTGGTTCAAGACTCCACAAAAATATTGGCTTAATAAAAACAATATTTCTCCCAAGGAAATTTTTATTCATCATCCAGATGAGGAGTATGTAAGCAATCTGCAAAAGACGCAACTAATTACAAAAATTATCCAGCAAGTAGAGATTGATAATCATAATATTATTGATGATTTAAATGTATTAAATATTAATGATCAATTGGTTGAAAATGGTATTATTATGGCCAAAAATAGTATTTTTACTAAAGAAAAAGAAATCAAAGACTTATTAAGCAGTCTATGTGCAAGTTTGAGTCAACATAATAAGATTAATAAAATCTATGTCAAGTTAAATGCGAATAAGGAAGAATATCTTATCGATGATGACACCGTAATTGAATTAATTAATGCGAAGTTAAGTTTAAGTCGTTTGACTGAGGCTTGGATAAAATTACTCTTTATTTCTTCTTTAAAGAGGAATATAAAAAGGACTAAAGTAATTTTTAGAACAGAAAATAATTATAAATCGCAAATTATTCAATCACCAGGAGCAACTGAATCAAATCTAATTTTGGAGGAGTACATAAATATTTTTAAAAATTATTCTGAAAAATGTTTACCTCTTCCTCCAGAAAGTGCTTATAAATATGTAGAAGCAAAAATAAAATCAAAAAATGAAAAAAAAGCTTTTACAGATAAATGGATTGGTAATAAAAATTTTTCTAAAGGAGAAAGAGATAATATCGAAATGAAAATTTGTTTTGGTAATGAAAAAGAACCAGATTTCTTTCTTGGAAATAATAATTTTGATCAATTATCATACAGATTATATGGTCCTCTAATTAAAGCATTAAAGAAATAAAAATGTTTAGATTTTATTTAAAAAATTTTTTTAAAGCTGCTTATGATCTAATGCTTGTTTTTTTACAGTTCTTTATTATTAGTCTTCATTTTTTTTCAATGGGAATTTCTTCCACAAAAACAAATAATTCAAGCAAGTTCTTTTTCTTATCTCCTGGGTATTTTAATTATCATAATCGCTTTCATAATAATGTTAGTTTCAATTAAAGACTTAGGTAGAAATTTATCCCCTTTCCCAAGACCTATAAACGATAGCAATCTAGTTACTACAGGTATTTATAGATTTACGCGTCATCCTATGTACTATTCTTTAATATTTATTTCCATTGGAGTTTTTATAATGAAATTATCTATTTATTATTTATTTTTGACGATAAGTTTAGCTTTAATAATTAAATTTAAGATTGCCTTGGAAGAGAAATATTTAATGAATAAATTTAAGAATTACTTACTTTATAAAAATGTTGTCAAAATTTAATTTAATAAAGAAATGGATATTAATCAAATTAAATTAGATAATAAGTTTAAATTAGTAGAAGCAAGTGCAGGAACTGGTAAAAGTTTTACTTTGGCTCACATAGTTTTAAGAAATGTTTTGGAGAAAAAAGTTAAACCAGATGAGATACTCCTGCTAAGTTTTACAAAGAATACTTGTTCCGAATTAAGAGATAAAATACTCTCGAGATTTCATAATTTAAAATTATATTTGCAAAGTCATAATGAAAGTAAGATAGATAATACTCTCAAGGATTGGTACCTAAATTTTAAGGATAAAGATAAATCTAAGGAAAAAATAATTTCCGAAATTGACAATTTTATAAATCAATTTTATAAGTTGAAAGTAACTACGTTCCATGCTTTTTGTAATAATATTATTGAAGAATATAGTATTGAAATAGGTGTAACTCAAGATCCATATATTGAGAATAATATTGATAATTTGTATAAAGATGTAATCGATAATTTGTGGATTGATGATTTTCTGAATCTTAATCATGAGCTTATTTCAATAGTCAACCAAAAAAAAATAAGTTCTAGATTTGGAAGTAGGATCAATAAGTCATTTTTTGTAGAAATTTTAAAAAATATAGACCAAGAAAATATCTGTAAATTTCAAATAAATAATAAATATAATATTATTGATTTAAATAATCATTTTAATGAATTTATTTATTTAAATTGGAACGAGTTTTGTTTTGAATGGAATAAGAAAGGTGAGGAATTATTTTTACAACTCATAGAGTTGGGAAAATTAATTAAGGATAGTGGCGGAAAAAGTCAAATATATAG
>CACGHD010000031.1 GCA_902572825.1 uncultured Prochlorococcus sp.
TTATATTCTGATAACAGATTCGGTATTTGATAAATCAAAAGAGTATAGATTTTCCCATAAGACTTTTTTGGATAAGCAGGAAAATATTCTTGAGTACATAGAAAGTATCGATAAGATAAGGTCCTTATATTGCATTTCAATAAAGAATAAAATAGTCCAATAATTTATGATTAAAAAACAGAAAACCATTTTAATTGTTGCGAATTGTTTTTGGTACATTTATAACTTTCGCTTAAATTTCATCCTTCTTTTAAGAGAAGCTGGATATAAAGTTATTGTTGTAGCACCATTAGATTCTTATAAAAACTTAGTCAAAGAATATGTAGATGAAATTAAAGTTTGGGATTTAAAAAGAGGTTCAATAAATCCTTTTTTAGAAATTAAATCTATTATCAAACTTATTTTCTTATACAAAAAAATCAATCCTCAATTAATTCATAATTTTACTATCAAACCATGCCTATATGGAGGAATTGCCGCAAGGTTAATTAATCACAAATTCACTATTTCTCATATAACTGGAATTGGTCCCTCTTTTTTTGGATTTAGCAGAACAATAAGATTTTTATCTTTTGTACTAAAACCTATTTATAGATTTTCTTTTTCTCAAAATTCAAAAATAATTTTTCATAATAAATCTGATCAAGATATATTTGAAAATAAAAAAATTTGCAAGAAGGAATCTTCTTGCGTCATTCAAGGCTCAGGAGTAGATGTAAACAAATTTAAAAGAAACAAATTAAAAAAATTATATTATGATCCTATTCAAATTCTTTTCCCAGCAAGAGTAATAAGAGAGAAAGGTTTTATTGAATTATTTGAAGCTTGCAATTCGCTATGGGAAGAGGGATATAATTTTAGACTAAATATTGCCGGGGATATAGATAGTGAAAATAAAAGTACCTTAACAAGGAAAGAAATAATGAAAATCTCTCTAAACAAGAATATAAATTTTTATGGAAAAGTTAAAGATATGAAATCTATATATGATCAAAACGATATTGTAGTTTTGCCTTCTTGGAGAGAAGGCTTATCAAAATCGCTTATTGAGGCAGCCTCAATGTCTCTACCAATAATTACAACAAATGTTCCAGGATGCCGAGAAATTATCCAAAGTAATAAAAGCGGAATTATTGTACCTTTAAAAAATCAATTTTATCTAAAAAAAGCTATAAAAAAACTTATACAAAATCCACAATTGGGAATAGAATTTGGTTTAAGAGGACGAGATCTAGTAAAGGAAAGATTTGAGGTAAATTTTATTAATAAAAAGATTTTTAAAATATATAAAAATCTTCTATCTGAAAAGTAAAGTGCTGATTTACTTTATAATTTTTGCTATTCTATCTTTCACTGCTTTTAGAGAGTCTAATAATCCCAAACCATTATCTATTTATTCCTTTATATTTCTAACAATTCTATTTACATTTTTTATTGGTTTGAGATATGCAATAGGATGCGACTGGGAAAGCTTCAAATTATTTTTTGATTTTTCTAATTGTACTTATGATAATTCTTGTTCACTTACGCCAGGCCAAATTCAAAATGTTAAATCTCAAGGAATTGGATATCGATTATTATTCTTAATTATTAAAACATTTGGGGGGGGGGTTTTATTCTCTAAATTTTGTTTCTTCCCTCCTTTTTGTAATACCTCTCCTAAAGTTTTGTGCAAATTTATCTCGACCACACTTAGCCATTTTAATTAGTTATCCCTATTTAATAACAGTTATTGGACTTGGGACTATGAGACAATCAATTGCTATAGCTTTTTTATTATTATGTATAGGTCAATTAAAAAAATATCAATTTTTAAATTTTTATATACTTAACTTTTTTTCAATATTATTTCATTATTCGAGTTCAATTTTTTTGTTCTTACCCTTTTTAATCGATTTAAAAAAAAGGGGTAACTTAAAATTATTTCGTAAATTATTATATGTAGTATTTTTAATATTTATAGTTTTAGTAATTTTTTCAAAAAATAATTATTTTAAATATCAATTAAATCTATATTTTGGTTATAACCCCATACCAATCGCAAGTCCTTTATTAATTTGGACTATGATTGCAATTCCATCAGCAATAATTATATTAAATTATAAATTTTTTAAAGATTTTGATACGAATAAATTTTGGATAAATTATTCCATAATCGGCATTTTAATGATATTTCCAATTTTTATTAATAAAGTTATGGCGCTCAGACTTCTACTTTATTTTCTTCCAATAAAAATCTACTGCTTATCGAAATTGCCTGAATTATTAATATATAAGATCTCACCTAAATATGTATATTTATCAATTATATTTTTTTCGTTTTTAATTCTCACAATATGGTTTAATTTTGCTAATCATTCTTATTGTTATCTTCCTTATAGGAATTTATTATTAAGATAAAATCCACTAACACTTTTTGATGTTTATTGACAAGATATTTAAAATTTTAAAAAGACAAACGTTATGACCAAGTGGGAAGATAATTCTTGGCAGAAAGATTTCTTGAACATGAAATCTCATTCTCCTTCAGATGCAAAACTCTTGATGGGAGGTGTAAAAGGTTTGAAAGATGCTTGGCGACTAGGTGTCCTTCACGTCGAATACGAAAGACTGAAGAAACAACAGGAAGAAAAGCAACAGCAATGAAAGAAAAAATAAACTGGCAAAAAGAATTCATAGAAAGTGAAAGATTCAACGACAGATTTTCTAAGAATCTATTAGAGCATGGTGCAAAGAATTTTATGCAAGGTATCTATCTTGGGTATATGTATTCAAGATGGAGAAAGATCAGAGGTTTAGATAAAGATGATCCAATAGAAAATACAGGACAAATGCAATCATCATTCAAGGATAATGAGAAGAAAATCAAATGAAAACTTGAGAAGTTCGATACATTAAAAAGTTAGAGAATGATAATTTTGGAAAAATACTATTAAATAAACAAAGGGCAAAAGTTGGCAACAATTAAACAAATTGGGAACTTATAGGAAAGTCAATAAAACTGCAAAAAAAAAGACCCCTATTTCTAGAGGTCTTTTTCTGGTTTTACCGAATCAAGTGTTTCCTTGTTTCCATTGTTTCAGTAATACCTCTCCTACACACAACTATAAAGTAGTACACATATTTCTTTTTTGTGAAAGGGATTAGGTAATGTTACTTCTTCGAAACATATGCAAGTTATACCTTTTAAGAATTAATTGCATTAAAAAACACCCTAATTCTTACGAATCGGGGCGTTTCGTGATCAGAAATTAGTGTGTGAGGAGTTTCTGATGTTGTTAATCTAATAGAAAAAATCTCAATTGACTGAGGTACTTACACTGTCTTTGTTTTTTTTGATATTCACTGGATGATTAAAATATAAAATCAAAAAAATTATTGAATATTATTGGTTAGTTAGGAATATGGAATTTTTTAAAAAATCATTAAAAAAAAATAAATAATAATAATCTAATATCCACCACCATTTTTGGCATAAATTTTCGGCATATAATTTAAAGATGGGGTCTATATGAAACTTTAAAAACCAGTATGTTCCCATAAAATCCCTTAAAAAAGACCCATACGGGTCTACAAGGTAGCTCTAAAAAACGGAGAGGGTGTAATTCCATTTGACTCTTTTTGGCATAAATTGGCACAAAAACTAAATCGTTTTGGGATTTTTATACGTGTTTTTATACGTGTCTTCAAAAGTCCATTTATACGTGTTTTTATACGTGTTTTTATACGTGTTTTTTCTTCTGACCAAAACTAATTCTTATGCTATGAATAGGGAAAAATTTAACCCATCATGGACAAAGAAACCCTTATCAGACTTGCTCAACCTGCAGCAACAGCACTATTGGCAATTTCAGTAATGACACTTCCCATCACTGTAAAAGCATACGGTGATTCCATGGAAATATCTGGGTCAATAAATGTCTTCTGCGAGTATGGGACTTGCCAGAATTAGGGAATATATATTCCTATTTTGGCATAATATTATGTCACTAAATGACTTCCCAATTTTAACGGAGAGGGTGTAAGTCCAGTTAGCGTTGTCTGACTCTAATTTACACAAACTTGAGAGCGAAATGTGCATTTTACCCGTATTTTTACTCGTGATTTTTTAATTTACCTAATCATCAATTATTTTTCTTTTAATTTAAAATAAAATTATTCTTTTAGATAATCTATAGCTGTTTTTTGTTTTTTATCTTTATCTATATAACTATTAGCCCATATCAATGCTGCGACCCAGCCGATGAATGTCCATCCCAAAAATAAGTTTAAGGTTGATATTGAGCCTTGATTAGGATGCCCCCTTGATGAAGCCAGCCAAGATGGCAACATATAAATGCCAATAATAAATGTCACTGAAAATCCTGTCGCAATATCTCCAGATAATATTGAAATTAATATCGCTATTGCTAAAAATCCTATTAAAAAATTAAGTAGAGTCTTCAAGATATTAGAATCGGATGTTTTAAAAAAATTATTTTAATTGAGAATCTGCAAATCTCAAAGTATTATTTATAAAATCATTAACAATATAGATGAAGAAAAATGCATCAAATATTTTGATTGGCTATAAAACAAGGTCTGGACTTGTTTTTAGATTAGAAGGTAATGAAGAAATAATTGTAGATTCTTTTAATTTTCGATCTGTAAATAATAATGTCTCGTATATAGGTTTCATCTCAAATAAACGTTTTATTTTTAAACAAACTAAGTGGGTTTCATTTTCAGGAAGTGGAAGTAGTGAAATGATTTCTTCCGAAATTAAATATATTTATTGGAAAGATATAAAAGGTATTGTTTTTGGAAACATTTGGAATTCCAACTTAAGAATACTAGGCAAAGTTATTGATTTTTCCCCCGAAAAGAAAAAAGTTGATTGGGAAATGGGTAAACTTTTTAGAGGTTTTGGTGGTCTGAGTTATAAAAACAAAAAAGAGTTAGAAGAAATCCTCTTACCAACATTAAGAGATCTCTGTTTAGAAAATAAAATACCATTTGGAACAACAAAAAAATATAATAAATTTTCGACAATACCTTTTAAAGAAACAAGATCGATAATAAAAGAAATTAGAAATAAATGGCAGAAAAACACTTTAGCAATTCTTGCTGTTCTTTTTGGCATAACCGTAGCTCTATTGGGGATGGCTACAATTTGGTCTATTTTAAGCAGAAATAAAACACCAGATAGTTATGATTATTCCACCGAAATAACTCCTAAAAAAAAGCAATTATATTCTCAACAAAATAGATATGATCTAATGTTAATTGAATTTCAAAACTCATATTTTGATTACTGTAAAAAGACATCACTTTATTACCTATTTGGAAACTATATAAGCAATCTGAATTGGGAAGCTTATAAACAAAATAATTTTGAATTTATAAAAGTAACAGGCAATATCACTTACAATTATCAACAAACTCCTGTTGCTTTATATTTTAATATTGAAAACTATACGCCAGAAAAAAGTTTAAGATTTAATTTAGTCGATAGTTATCTGAATAATCAAAGAATGTCGTATGAATTGGAAGATGCATTACTAACTAGTATTTGCAATGAGTATTAACGATGAAATATTTATCTAAAAATTTATCTAAAAATTTCCGGAAAAAGAGTAGATCTTAAACAATTTGAAGAGTTATCTATATCAAAAAGAAGATAATATTTATTATTTATAGTTTTAATAAAATAGGTTTCTGATAGATATTAAGTAATGAAATATTCTTAGAAAAGGATAGTTAAGAGGTTAAATTCATGAAAAATAATATTATGTGAAAGGTAGCAAGGGTAAATCAACTCATAGTTCATAATCCAACAACACATTTAATCAATATGATTAAATTCTTTTAAAATCGTAGTAACTATAATTTATCAAAACGATTGCTAATAAATAACTTTTTCACAGCAAAAATCTTCCCCAGAAAAAATCAACGGAGAGGGTGGGATTCGAACCCACGAATAGTTCCCTATTAAACGATTTCGAATCGTTCGCTTTCGACCACTCAGCCACCTCTCCGCCTGTTTAATAAGTATGCACGGAATAAATAGAAAATTATGAGTTATATAAAAATCTTAATTTTTAATTCCAACCTGCATCTTTCATCAATCTAATAGCTAAAGAATTTTTTTCTCCAAGTTCTTCTACTGTGACACTATCAGGTGTAAACTCTCCAAAGTTCTGTACTATTTGATTTTGATTAACTTCCTTTAAGGGATGTTCAAAAGTTGGAGCAGCTAGACCTTTACTTCCTTCCGGAGATGCTAAGAATTCAAGCAACTGAATAGCTTCATTTTTATTTGTTGCATATTTTGCAACACCTCCAGCACTAATATTTACATGAGCAGGATTAGGTGTAAGAACCTTTGTTTTTTTTGCATATAAAGCATCTCTTCTTCCATTAACACCAGCCAACATTCTTGCGACATAATAATGATTAACAATTCCTACTCCGCATTTTTTCTTAGAAACTGCTCTAATTATTGCAATATCCCCTGGGAAAAATGGTTTTGAAACGTTCGAAATCATTCCGCTTAGCCAATTTTTAGTAGCTGATTCACCTTTGTTAATTAGTTGATTGGCAACTAAAGATTGATTATATGGACTTTTTCTATTTCTTAAACATACTTTCCCTTTTAAAGACGGATCAGCCAAATCAGTGTAGTCATTTATCTTGCTAACATCGACAACTTTTGGATTGGCTATCATTACTCTCACTCTTCTTGTTAATGCATACCATTCCTTACCTGGATCTTTTAATCCAGCAGGAACATCATTTTCTAAAATAGAAGATTCTATTGATTGAAGTAATCCAGCTTTGGCTGCATTGGTAATTCTTGCGGCATCTACTAACAATATTAAATCTGCTTGAGAATTCTTCCCTTCTCGTTTCATTCTTTCGATTAAAGAAATTCCCGCTGCCTCGATAAGCCTAACTTTAATTCCTGTTTCTTCTGCAAACTTTTTAAAAATACTTCTATCTGTGTTGTAATGTCTACCCGAATAAACTTTAACTTCTTTTTCTGTTGAATTAGCAGGTATATTAACATTTAGCAAAAATGTACATGTAAATACTGAAAAAATTATTTTTTTTAGTTTTTGCACTTTTTGAAATTAGTATCTATGGTTACTTTATACCTATAAAAACAGTTCAAGCTTCAAAAGCGAACTTCTATACATCGTGTTGTATCATTTTTTATATTTCATATGAATTATTTAATCCATCAGTTATTAAACGATGAAGATATAAATTTAATAAAAAAAGAATTAGAGAAATGTAGTCAAAAAGATTGGGAAGATGGAAAAAGAACGGCTGGCAGTCACGCATCAATGGTAAAAAATAACTTACAACTAAAAAGAAATACTGAAGTATCAAAAAGAAACGCTCAATTAGTTACTAAAAAAATCCTTTCCAGCCAATTAATAAAAAGTTTTTCTTTACCAAAATTGATACATGGAATAATGTTTACAAAATCGTCAAAAAATATGCATTATGGGAGACATATTGACAATCCATACATGTCCTCTGGTAGATCAGATTTATCATTTACTATTTCATTGACGGATAAAGATTTTTATGAGGGTGGAGAATTAATAATTGAAACAATGAACACAGAAGAGAAATTCAAATTGAATCCTGGAGAGATAATTTTATATCCAAGTTCTTACTTACATGCAGTGAATGAAGTAAATAATGGTGAAAGATTAGTATGCGTGGGTTGGATAGAAAGTTATGTAAAATCTACTGAAAAAAGGGAATATTTATTTGATTTAGACGCAGGTGCAAGAAGTTTACTAGCAAAGCATGGCAGATCTGACGAACTTGATCTTATTTTTAAATCTTATTCAAATCTCTTAAGAGATATCGGGGAGTAAATAGAATCATTTTATACAACAAAAAGAATATTAATTTGAAATTGATTAATATATTAGAAACCTTATTTATCGAATGCCAAAAAAGAGTTCAATTGCAATTTTTATCGCAGCCACAAGCGCATTAGCTATTTCAACGGCGGATAGTAATTCAGTTAAATCAGGTGAAAATGATTTAGGTGGATTAAAAGAATGGAATACTGATATGCCTTTAGATGCAGATTTCATATTAGACGCCAACGCTCAAAAAATTGCTGATGAGGCAGCAAAATCAAGTGCTTGTATCCCTATTGGAGAGGGTGAAAACTGCTGGTAAATACTTAAAAAAACAAAAAAAAACGCCCTATTGGGCGTTTTTATTTTGTCTAAATTAAATTAGAACTTGAAAGTTGTTTGGAGAACTGTGCCAAACACATCAGCACCATCTGCTCCATTTCTATTAGTTCCACCAAAAATGGTAGGTGTAATAGTAATAGAATCATTAGCTTTGAATTCATAATATGCTTCGTAAGCGAATGGTTCATTAGCTTCATCTTCGTTCATAGTTGGCTGACCAAAAGCTATTCCGATTCTGTCATCAGCTTGGAACATATCCTGCCAAGTTAATCCAGCAAACCATGCTGTTGAATTATTAGACGCTTCTGGAGATCCCTCATAGTCAGTAGAATCATATCCAAGAGAAATTGCAGGGGTTGCTGTTCCAGTCTCAGCTGGTCTCCACCATCCTCTTAAACCTATTGCAGTAAAGTTAGTTACATCTGTAACGAAATCAGAAGGGGTATGTTGTGCTGATTCGTAGTAACCATCTGTCCAACCGTTGTATTTATTGTTAACAATCGCAGATACAGACCATTGATCAGTTGTGTAACCTGCCTGAGTAGCCCAAGATTGTTTAGATTGGTCAGTAAATAAACCAAACGCTGTTTCATTTTGCTTGGAAACAACGTTAGAGCTTACAGCAAAGCCATTATCAGCTTTATATGCCCAACCAAAGCCTGAGTCCGTACTTGCACCATATGCATCACCATTACCACCAAGAGTAAATTGTTTGGTTACTGGCTTATAGATGGAAGGTGTAGTTCCATGCATATAGTAGTTTTCAATTTTTGGACCTATCCAAACTGTATTATTGTCACCAAGTGGGAAGGTATACCAGATTTTATCAACCTCAAGTGCATCTGCATAACCAGAACCCATACTCAAGTATGTTCCGTATGTTTTGCTTGTAAAATTACCAGTACCGTTACCAGATCTTAGTCTTACATAAAGATTATCATCACCCGAAAAACTAGAGTTGAGATTCATGGTGTATTGATAAGCACTTGCTAGTGAGTCAGTACCATCTGTCTGAACCAATGAGTGGTTAGTTCCCATTAAAGCAAATACAGCTTTACCATCTAATGTAGTTGTATCTGAGAAACCGCCGGCTTCAAATTCATTTTGTTTAACCTCAAGACCATCTACACGGCCCTTAAGATTTGCAATGCCTTCACTAACTTCGCTAATGAATGTTTTACTGTCAATTCTTGAAGATTTTTTGGGACTACGAACGTAGCCACTCATTTCTTCAACATTGACTATATCGGAAGCTTGAGCAGCAACTGGAGCCAATAAGCTCAATGATGCGCCCGCTACCAACATTTGTTGGAAGAGTTTCATTTTACCTCACACTGAAATAACCTAAAAAATTAGGGTAACTATACTGTATCGACGGTAACTAAAAAGGAAAGGAATATAAGTTTCAAGGCGGTGTAACTTTTTATACAGTTGTTGGTTTTCGTGTCTATAATTTTATTTTTTTACCAAGGGGAAGTTTAGGAATTCTCTTTCTTCTATCCATGATGATGCAACTTCTCTTGCTAATTTTCGAATCTTTTCAATATATTGAGCACGATCTGTAACTGAGATCACTCCTCTAGCATCTAGAAGATTGAATGTATGACTACATTTCAGGACAAAATCAAGGGCAGGATAAGTTAATTTCTTTTGGATTAAATTATTTGCCTCAGCTTGGTAAATTTCAAATAATTTCCTGAGATTTTCAGCACTAGATTCAGTGAAATTGTATGAGCATTGACTTTTTTCAAATTGAAGCCAAATATCGCTATATTTCAAATCTTTGTTCCAATTTAAGTCCCAAATACTTTCCTTATTCTGCAAAAACATTGCAATCCTCTCTAGTCCGTAAGTAATTTCAATTGGGATTGGATTACAATCTATACCCCCGCATTGTTGGAAATAAGTGAATTGAGTTACTTCCATTCCGTCCAACCAAACTTCCCAACCTACACCCCATGCTCCAAGTGTTGGCGACTCCCAATTATCTTCCACAAATCTTATGTCATGATTTCTAGGATTAATTCCAAGAGATTCTAGAGATGTCAAATATTTTTCCTGTATTCCTTCGGGCGAAGGTTTAATTATTACTTGATATTGAAAGTAATGTTGTGCCCTATTTGGATTATCGCCAAAACGTCCATCTGTAGGCCTTCTACATGGCTCTGCATATGCCACACTCCAAGGCTCTGGTCCAATCGCCCTTAAAAAAGTATGCGGATTCATCGTTCCAGCACCCTTTTCGGTATCATAGGGCTGCATAATCAAACAACCTTCTTCTGACCAAAAATTATTTAATTTTTGAATTATATCCTGAAAAAACATTTAATTAAAATAGTTGAAAATTTAGATCAATGCCAGTAGACATAATAACAAAGCTTTAAAATAAAATATATTTTGAAATCCAAGTTCTCAAAAATATCATCCAACAAAAAATTGTAATTAAATTAGATTCTTCATAAGACATAAATTAGAAATTTATTATGTGAAGAAATCCAATGGCAGTGGTCCAAAAGTATCAGATGGTTTAGCATCTTCGTCAGACTGACATGTTATTAAAATACCTTCTCCAAGACCATTTTCAGATCTCACAAAAACATTACCAGTTTTTTGATTAGCTTTTAAAAAAACACATCCATCAGCATGAAGTGAATCTAAATTTCCAAATTTAATTGAGGCATATTTCTTAGAAATTGATTGTAATGATTCAATAGCCATATTATCGGAAGGTGCCATTATTCCTATTGTTAACCAATTAGTTTTAAGAATATTTGCTTCTAGTTCCTCCAAAAGTTTTTTCACTTGACTATCACTTAATTGAGGCGCAGTTCTAAGATTATTTAAATCAACTAATTTATTTATTTCCATTCTATTTATATAAAAAAATCCTTAACCAAATGTTCTACCATTCCAAGCCCACAATGATGCGGGTACATCCTGAAAAGAAATATAAATCTTATCTATTGGGATTCCTATTTTCTCATATACAAAATCCGATATTGGTTTTGCAATTTCTGAAGGATTTAGAGAACCTATTGACTTGATTTCCAAAAAGCAAGAAGGGGTTACATCATCAAAATACATTTGACAATTATCATCAATTTTCGCCATTACAAATCTTCTTGATTTTTTAGTTAAGGATGAAATTAGAGTTGAAATTTCTTCGAGTAATTTATCTTTATCATTTACTTTTGCTGAAGTCGAAAGATTAATATAAGGCATCTCTATGCAGCAAGATAATCTTTATCAGAATCATTTTCTTGATAAATAGTTTTATTTTTTAAATTTCTTTTTGATGAAAG
>CACGHD010000032.1 GCA_902572825.1 uncultured Prochlorococcus sp.
AGAAGAAAAAATTAAAATTGAAGCAAATGCAAATTCTCAAAATCAATCAACAAATAAAACTAATGAAAATAATGAAGTTGTATTTACAGATAAAAATGATGACATTGAAATTATAGATGAGCTAAACAATGCAAGAAAAAAGAGAAGAAGATCTTCAGCAAGCATTGAATAAAGTATTCGAAGTTGGGATGGATGAAGTTGGAAGGGGAGCAATTTTTGGTCCAGTTTTTGCAGCAGCCGTAGTATTATCTGAAAAAAATAAATTCACCTTAAAACAATTTGGAGTAACAGATAGTAAAAAACTCACTCCCAAAAAAAGAAAATTACTTTTACCAAAAATTTTATTACTCTCTTCAGATTATGGAATTGGGCAATCTTCGGCTAGAGAAATAGATAAGTTAGGTATCAGAAGTGCGACAGAACTTTCAATGATAAGAGCTTTAAAAAAATTAAAAGAAAAGCCATCTGAATTAATAATTGATGGCCCCTTATTATTAAGGCCATGGGACGGAATTCAGAAAAACATAGTATCTGGAGACTCAAAGTTTATCTCGATAGCTTCAGCAAGCATAGTTGCAAAAGTTTCTCGCGACAATCTAATGGAGAGGTTAGAAAAAAAATATTCAGGGTACTTGCTATTTAAAAATAAAGGTTATGGAACCAGAGAGCACCTTTCATTAATAAAAAAAAATGGAATAACTAAACTTCATAGGAAAAGTTTTTTAAAGAAATCAAATCTTATTTAATTTACACCAATCTAAAAAATCTTTTACGAGTTGCTGTTGAACCCTTGACTTTATGCCCAACAGAATTCCATTTAATACCGAATGACCAGTAGATTCCAAAATTTTCTTTGGTACCAACTTGAGCAGAGGGGGTTGGCTAACGGACACTCCAAGAAGCGCCTCACCTTCTAACCCAAAATCAGTTGCTTCCAAATTCGCTTTCAAAATAAGATTAAAATCATCTATGATACCCAAGCCATCCAATGTACTTTCAAGGGCACTCATTTTTAAAATTCCATCTTTATTTTCTACCGCAATTGAGACAACAGGATTAATATCTAATTGAAAAACCTTAAAACTTGTTACTGTATACTTATATCTACCTTCTCCTTCTGGTACTAATTTTTTGGAGTCAAGCATTGCTCCAACAACTCTTTCTTCTTCCAAAAGATATTTAGAAAGATAATCTTTATTACGCGTTACAGAAAGCTTTAGTTTCTGTTTAGCATCAAAAGACAATAGCATTTTCTATATTCCTCCAATGCTTATTTGATCACTTTTTTTTTTACGATTAATCATGCGCAAACAAGTTGCATATTTAGGTCCAAAAGGAACATACGCAGAAAAAGCAGCTCATATATTATCAAAGCTTGCCAATTTTCAGACACCTATATTTGTACCATGTAATGGGTTACATTCGGTCATTAAATCGTTAGCGTACAACATTTGTGATGCTGCTGTAGTCCCTATAGAAAATTCCGTAGAAGGGGGCGTTACAGCTACTCTAGATTCCCTTTGGAAATTTCCTGAAATTTTTATAAATCAAGCAATTGTTTTACCTATAAAACATGCATTAATTAGTGATGGTGAACTTTCAAATATTTCAGAAGTATTATCTCATCCTCAAGCACTAGCTCAATGTTCAGAATGGTTATCTGAAAATCTTCCAAATGCAATACCTCTTCCAACAAATTCAACATCAGAAGCTGTCAATATGGTTAAGGGGAGTAAATTCAGAGCTGCTATCGGTTCAAAATCATTAATTCAAATCGAAGGCCTTAAAGAATTAGCCTTCCCCATAAATGATGTTCCAGGTAATTGCACTAGATTTGTCTTATTGAGTAAGGAATCAAATTCAAATTTAGCTAATATTGCGAGTTTCGCCTTCTCATTAATATCAAATAAACCTGGTGCTTTGCTTAAAGCAATCAACTATATTGCAGATTTTGGGTTTAATATGAGTAAAATTGAATCTAGACCTTCAAAAAGAGAATTAGGCGAATATATAATTTATATTGATTTAGAAATAAATAATAAACACAATATTGAAAAGTTTCTTGAATTGCAAAATAAGCTAAAACCACTTTGTAATAATTTTGTAGATTTTGGTAGTTATTTTTCTGAAAATATTGAACTAAATTAATTTATCCTCTACATTTATAAACTCCAAACTCCATTAAACCTTTTCTAAATGCCCAATTCATAAGAAGTATTGTTGGGACCTCTCTAATCGACTTCAATATGGCAAATGGGCCAAGTGAAAAAATTGCGAAAGGCCTTCGAATACCTTCAATAATTGAGTCATACCATGAGGGATTTGTATAGGAATTCCAATTTTCAGTAATAACTCTTCCTGAACTATTTTTGTTAGATCTAAGAATGTTACCGAATTCATTAATGCTAATAAAATTAGGATGTACCCACTGTTCGAGTAATTGTTTAAGAACTAACTTTTCAAAAAATGATGGGGGGTATACCTCAAGGTCTCTTGAGTTCCAATCAGCCAATGCCAAATAACCATTAGGTCTTAGAGTTCTGAGAATTTCATCTGCAAACCTAGTTTTATCATTCATGTGTGCACCAGCCTCAACACTCCAGACTGCATCAAATGATCCATCTGCAAATTTCAAATCCAAAGCATCCATAACTTGGAAATGGCAATTTAGTCCATTAGGAGTAAGTTCTCTAGCTCTTTTAACTTGAGCCGGACTAATTGTAATCCCAGTGACATTAAACCCATAATATCCCGCAAGAATCCTGGAACTTCCCCCTATTCCGCAACCTACGTCGAGAATTCTGGATCCCTTTGGCAATTTATCTAAACCACTCCATTTGACTAATTCATGAACAAACTTAACTTTAGCCTTTCTAAAATCAATATTTCTTCCTGGGGGGTAAAAACCCAAATGTATATGTTCTCCCCACAATCTCTCAAGTAATTTATCCTGGGTCCAAGCATCATATGCAGTAGCAACTGTGTTGGAAGAAATATATTTTCTAGCTTTAATTCTCCAAATTATAGATAGCAATAGAAATAATAAAACTAGTAAAAAAAAAGGGAATAATAATTCAAACATTTAATTTTCTTTTATATCAGGAAAACTTTCTTTCAATGCTGTTCTTGCTGCAAGTTGTTTTCTTGTATGATCAAGCATTTCATATTCTCTTTGCAAACGGGTAAAAGTATTTCTCTCTTCAAGAAGTCTTTGCTGTTCCTCAGCAACAGGCCCGCCCAAATGAGCTCCAATCCAAAATGATAAATCCAATGGGTTATCAGGTAATTTGTCAGGTAGATTTTTCTTGGTATTAGTCAATTTACTTGTTAAGTTTATAACATCACTAAGTGCTTCTTTTACTGAGTCTTTTAGAGAATCTAATTTTTGAAAGTCATTAATATTATCATCACTAATCCAACTAACCATCGCCGAACAAAATGGCGTAGAACGTGTGATTTCTAAAACTTGAAATCTTTGTTGTCCGAGAGTGATAATATTACTTCTCCCATCCTCTGCAGTTTGATGTTTTATAATTTGTGCGCAACATCCAACGTTAGCCATGCTTTTAGTATGTGGATCCCACTTGATAACTCCAAACATAGAATCACTTTCAAGAACAGATTGAAGCATCATCCTATATCTCGATTCAAAAATGTGCAGAGGCAACACTTCTTGAGGAAAAAGGACTACCTCTGGCAAAGGAAATAAAGGTAATTCCCTTACTGAGAGTTCTCCCATTTAAACCTCATCTCGTTTTATTTATATTAATCAATTTAGGGGGGTTTCGGGATTTATTAAAGTTTAACTTCTATATCTACTCCACTAGGAAGATCTAGTTTCATTAAAGCATCAATAGTTTTTGCTGAAGGACTATAGATATCTATTATTCTTCTATGTGTTCTTGTTTCAAAATGCTCTCTAGAATCTTTGTCAACATGTGGTGATCTAAGGACACAATAAATCTTTCTTTTTGTAGGTAAAGGTATTGGACCGATTGCTGAGGCAGAAGTAGTATCAGCAGTTTGGATTATTTTGTCACAAGATAAATCCAACATTCTTCTGTCGAATGCTTTTAGTCTTATTCTTATTTTTTGTTGTGCAATTGATGCAGTCATAGTTTCAAATAACTTCTAGTAGAAGGGTCATTTTAATCAATGACCCTTATCCATGTATCTATAGTAGATGATTGAGGTTAAATTTTAAATTCAAGTAACTTATTTGAGTATTTTAGAAACAACCCCTGCACCGATAGTACGCCCACCTTCACGGATTGCGAATCGCATACCTTGTTCAATAGCTACTGGACAAATTAATTCTCCAGTCATCTTAATTCTGTCTCCTGGCATAACCATTTCAACATTAGAGCCATCGTCAGAGGTAAATGCAGTTATTTGACCTGTCACATCAGTTGTTCTGATGTAGAACTGAGGTCTATATCCTGCAAAGAAAGGAGTATGTCTTCCGCCCTCTTCTTTCTTGAGAACATAAACTTCTCCTTCAAACTGAGTATGAGGGGTAATAGATCCTTTCTTAACAAGAACCATTCCTCTCTCAATATCTTCTTTCTGGACACCACGTAAAAGTAAACCAACATTATCGCCAGCCATACCTTCATCAAGAAGTTTTCGGAACATTTCAACTCCAGTAACAGTTGTTAATCTTGTGTCTCTTATTCCAACTATCTCTACTTCTTCTCCAACTTTAACTTTACCTCTCTCAATTCTTCCAGTAGCAACTGTTCCTCTACCAGTAATTGAAAAAACGTCTTCAACTGCCATCAAGAATGGTTTATCAACTTCTCTTTCAGGCTCAGGAATGCTAGCATCGACTGCCTTCATTAATTCTTCAATCTTTGATTCCCAAGTTGAATCCCCTTCGAGAGCTTTTAAACCAGAAACTTGAACGATAGGAATATCATCCCCTGGGAAGTCATAACTATCTAAAAGTTCTCTGATTTCCATTTCAACAAGTTCAATAATTTCTTCATCATCGACCATATCGCACTTGTTAAGAGCAACTACAAGAGCTGGAACTCCAACCTGTTTAGCTAAAAGAATATGCTCTTTTGTTTGAGCCATAGGACCATCTGTAGCTGCGCAAACTAAAATAGCTCCATCCATTTGGGCGGCCCCTGTGATCATGTTTTTCACATAATCAGCATGTCCTGGGCAGTCGACATGAGCATAATGTCTGCCTTCAGTTTCATATTCAACGTGAGCTGTATTAATGGTAATTCCACGCTCTCTTTCCTCAGGAGCACCATCAATGTCTCCGTAGTCTTGAGCTTGAGCTTGACCTTTTTTGGCTAGTACATTTGTAATAGCAGCAGTAAGTGTTGTTTTTCCATGATCAACATGGCCAATAGTACCTATGTTGACATGTGGTTTGTTCCTTTCGAACTTCTCGCGAGCCATTTTGAATTAAAGAATCGAGGGTTTAATAGTGTTTTAGTTTAGAGATCAGGAGTTGCCCTGATTCTTGGAAATGATAGCTTCAGCAACATTACGAGGAACTTCCTCATAATTTGCGAACTCCATTGAAAATATACCCCGACCTTGAGTCATTGATCGGAGTTGAGTGGCATAACCGAACATTTCGGCTAAGGGCACTTTGGCCTGTACCTTAGACAATCCATCGTCAACAGATTGTCCTTCTACTTGACCTCTTCTAGAAGAGAGATCACCAATTACAGATCCAAGAAAGTCGTCAGGACTTTCGACCTCAACTTTCATCATAGGCTCTAAAAGGACAGGATTGCATTTTTTAACCCCGTCTTTGAAAGCCATGGAACCTGCAATTTTGAAGGCCATTTCAGATGAGTCTACATCGTGGAATGAACCATCGACTAGTGTTACTTTTACATCAATGAGTGGATAACCGGCAAGAACACCAGATTCACAGGTTTCTTTCATTCCATTAGATGCAGGACCAATATACTCTTTTGGTACAGCTCCGCCAACAATTTTGTTTACAAATTCAAAACCTTTACCAACTTCAGCAGGCTCCATTTCAATAATTACGTGACCATATTGGCCTTTTCCTCCAGTTTGTCTAGCATATTTACCTTCACCTTTAGAACTAGACCTAATGGTCTCTCTATATGAAACTTGAGGAGCTCCTATATTTGCCTCTACTTTGAATTCCCTTAACATTCTGTCCACAAGGATTTCTAAGTGCAACTCACCCATACCTGCAATCACAGTTTGATTTGTCTCTGGATCTGTACTTACCCTGAAGGTTGGATCCTCTTCAGACAAAGCAGTTAAAGCTTTTGATAATTTTTCCATATCGCCTTTAGTTTTTGGCTCAACAGCCACCGAGATAACTGGCTCAGGGATGAACAATGTCTCCAAAACTATGGGATCATCTGTATTACATAAAGTGTCACCTGTTGTTGTGTTTTTAAGACCTAATACAGCTCCTAAATCCCCAGCCCTTAATTCATCAACCTCCTCTCTTTCATCAGCCTTAAGAATCACTAATCTAGAAATTCTCTCTTTAGCATCCTTAGTGGAATTCATTACATAACTTCCCTTTGAAAGAACACCTGAATACATTCTCACAAAAGTTAATTTCCCGTAAGGATCTGACATCACTTTAAAAGCTAGTGCACTAAAAGGTGCATTATCATCTGAAGGTCTAACATCTTCTTTACCACTTGGTAAAACACCTTGTATTGGTTTCACATCAACTGGAGCTGGTAAGTAATCAACTACAGCGTCTAATACAAGTTGGACACCTTTATTCTTAAAAGCTGATCCACAAAGAACAGGAACTAGTCCATGTTTTAGGACCCCTTCTCTAATACCTTTCTTAAGTTGTTCTTCGGACAATTCTCCTGATTCAAGGAAAACTTCAATTAATTCTTCATCATTTTCTGCGACGCTCTCCATTAACTTGTTTCTCCAGTCAGCAGCCTCCTCTTCCATTTCAGATGGAATTGGTGCTTCTTGAATATCAGTACCTAAATCATTTTTGTAAAGATATGCTTTGTTAGCGACTAAATCAATAATGCCTGTAAGATCACCTTCAGCCCCAATAGGTAGCTGTATTGGAAGTGCATTTGCCTTAAGTCGATCTTTAATTTGTTTATTAACTTTTAGAAAATCCGCACCAGTTCTGTCCATTTTATTGACAAAAACCATTCTTGGAACAGAGTATCTATCTGCTTGACGCCAAACTGTTTCGGATTGAGGTTGAACACCACCAACTGCGCAAAATACAGCTATGACTCCGTCCAGGACTCGCATTGATCTTTCCACTTCAATAGTAAAGTCTACGTGTCCAGGAGTATCAATAATATTAATTCTGTGATCTTGCCAACTAGTAGATATTGCCGCAGCAGTAATGGTTATTCCTCTTTCTCTTTCTTGATCCATCCAATCTGTTACTGCGGCCCCATCATGAACCTCTCCTATCTTGTGAACCACACCTGAATAAAACAAAATTCTTTCGGTCGTTGTTGTCTTCCCTGCATCAATATGAGCGGCTATACCTATGTTCCTTACTCGTTCTAGGGGAAAGTCGCGTGCCAATTTTAAAGCTCCAAATAAAATAATTTTTGATAAGTGTAGTTCACTCTAAAAGCAAACTTTAATCATAATAAACTACTTAAGTACCTTTTTGATGAAATTAATATCTGTAATGTGCAAAAGCTTTATTAGCTTCAGCCATTTTATGAGTGTCTTCTCTTTTTTTAACTGCACTACCAGTTTCATTTGCTGCATCCATCAACTCACCAGCAAGTTTTTGGGACATACTTTTGCCATTTCTTGCACGTGAAAATGTAACAAGCCATCTTAATGCCATAGCTGTGCCCCTCTCTTGGCGTACTTCCATGGGCACCTGATATGTTGCACCACCAACTCTTCTAGCTCTTACCTCCACAAGAGGAGTAGCATTTTTTACAGCCGTTTCAAATAATTCGACAGCATTCCCACCTGTTCTCTCACTTATCAAAGAGAAAGCATCAGACAATATTCTTTGAGCTGTAGATTTTTTACCATGTTTCATCAATCGAGAAATCATCATTGAAGCAAGACGACTATTAAATTGAGGATCTGGAAGAACTGGTCTTTTTACTGCTGCATTACGACGTGACATTTTTTTAAAAGGTGATGTTTACAAATTAATCTTTCGGAGCTTTTGCTCCATACTTAGACCTGGATTGTCGTCTATCTTTGACTCCAGCCGTATCTAAAGTTCCTCTTATTATATGATATCTAACTCCTGGTAAATCCTTTACTCTTCCACCCCTTAGTAGAACTACAGAGTGTTCTTGCAAATTATGTCCAATACCTGGTATGTAAGCCGTTACTTCGAAGCCAGAAGTTAATCTAACCCTAGCAACTTTTCTCAAAGCTGAATTAGGCTTTTTTGGTGTTGATGTATAGACTCTTGTACATACTCCTCTTCTCTCAGGGCATGATTTTAATGCAGGAGATTTTGTTTTCTTTGTCAGACGTTTTCTTTCTGAACCTACTAATTGGGAGATGGTGGGCATCTAATATACTTAGTTAAAAATAGACATTTGTCTATCATACCCTTTTGCGAGCACTAACTAAAAGTTTTTTATTATTTTTTTTTAAATTTATCAAATTAAAATTCTTTGGTAAATATTCATTATCTTTAGATTTATTTTCATATTTATTTTTATAATAGAATTACATATGTAACAAAAAAAATTAAATAATCCATGGGAGAGAGTATTAAAAGAATCGTTGGACCATATCAAGATAGTTATTCCCCAAATGGAATAATTGGAGAAAAAGATGCATGTGGAGTAGGTTTCATAGCAAACGTCAAGGGATTAGAGACCAACTGGATCCTTAAACAATCACTAAAGGGTCTTAACTGCATGGAGCATAGAGGAGGTTGTGGGGGCGATAGTGACTCAGGAGATGGAGCAGGCATTTTATGTTCAATTCCATGGGGATATCTAGAAGAAAAAATTAATCTAAAAAACACTCAAGGATTTAATAGAGGTTTAGGCATGGTTTTTATGCCTAATAAAAAAGAAAAAATTGAAATATGTAAGTCAATATGTGATGAAGAAGCAGAAAAATTAAAAGTAAACAAAATATTTTGGAGAACAGTACCTGTTAATAATGAAATCTTAGGTCCTTTAGCCAAAGCAAATGCTCCATTCATCTGTCAGTGGATTTTATATATAGATAAAAAAGATCATAAGGATATTGAAAGGCTTTTATTTCAATTAAGGAAAAGAATTGAGAAAAAAATAAGAGAAACTCTCAAAAACGATGTTGGAGATTGTGAATTTTATTTTGCCTCACTGAGTTCTCAAACAGTTGTTTATAAAGGTATGGTTCGCTCTGAAATACTATCCGAATTTTATCAAGATTTAAAAGAAGAGAGTTTTAAAGTTTCATTTTCTGTTTATCATCGTAGATTTAGTACTAATACACTTCCAAAATGGCCACTAGCTCAGCCTATGAGATTTTTGGGTCATAATGGCGAAATAAATACTCTCTTAGGCAATATTAATTGGGCTAAAGCTTCAGAAACACACATAGATGATTTTTGGGGAGAGTTATCTAATGAAATTAAGCCCATTGTTGATGTAAACAAAAGTGATTCATCAAATCTTGATGCAACCCTTGAAATCAATATTCGCTCAGGTCAGCCCATTACTGACTCATTATTAAAACTTGTTCCTGAAGCATTTAGAGATCAACCAGAACTTGAGCAGAGAGAAGATATAAAAGCTTTTTATGAATATTCTGCAAGCCTACAAGAAGCTTGGGATGGTCCAGCACTCCTTGTATTTGCTGATGGAAATTTTGTCGGAGCAACTCTTGATAGAAATGGCCTAAGACCAGCAAGATATTCAATCACAAATGATGATTTTGTAATAATGGGTTCTGAAACAGGAGTAGTAGATCTTGAAGAAGAAAGGGTAATAGAAAAAGGTCGATTAGGACCGGGACAAATGTTGGCAGTCGATTTTCATCAGAATAGAATCCTAAGAAATTGGGAAGTAAAATCTGAAGCCTCTCAAAGGCATGATTATAAAAATCTTCTCAGTAATAGAACTATAAAAATTGAAAATAATGAATGGCTTAAAGACTGCAAACTAAAAGACCTTGAGTTGTTGCAACAACAAACTGCATACGGTTTTTCAGCAGAAGATAATGACCTTATCTTAGATTCAATGGCTTCATTAGCTAAAGAGCCTACTTATTGCATGGGCGACGACATCCCATTAGCAGTTCTTTCATCTAAGACACATATCCTATACGACTACTTTAAGCAAAGATTTGCACAAGTTACTAATCCTCCTATTGACCCTCTGAGAGAAAAACTTGTAATGAGTTTAGAGATGCATCTAGGAGAAAGATGTACACCATTTGAAATTAAAGATGCTAAACCTTTTGTTCATCTACAAAGTCCGATTCTTAATGAGGAAGAACTCATTTCCATCAAAAAATCAAAAATTAAATCTCAGACAATTTCAAGTTTGTTTGATTTAGAGGAAGGTATTCAAGGCTTAGAGAACCAATTAAAAGCAATCTGTAAACAGAGTGAGCTTTCTATAAAAGAAGGTTGCTCTTTAATTATCATTTCTGATAAGGGAATTAATCCTAAAAAGACTTTTATACCTCCTTTACTTGCTGTTGGAGCAATTCATCATTATCTTCTTAAAAAAGAAATCAGGCTGAAAGCTTCTCTAATAATTGAGACCGGTCAATGTTGGAGCACACATCACTTAGCTTGTTTAATTGGATATGGAGCAAGTGCAGTTTGCCCTTGGTTGACCTTCGAAGCAGGTAGACACTGGTTAAAACATCCAAAAACACAAAAACTAATTGATAGCAAAAAAATAAATCCATTATCAATAGTTGATGTTCAAGAAAATATTAAAAAAGCTCTAGAAGACGGTCTAAGAAAAATTCTCTCAAAAATAGGCATCTCACTTTTATCTAGTTACCATGGTGCACAAATTTTTGAAGCTGTAGGCCTTGGATCTGACTTAATAAAAATTGCTTTTGATGGTACTACAAGTCGTATAGCTGGCATAACATTAAAAGAATTAACTGATGAAACACTCTCAATACATACGAAAGCCTACCCAGAGATCGATTTAAAGAAATTAGAATTTTTAGGATTTGTACAATTTAGAAATAATGGAGAATATCATTCCAATAACCCAGAGATGTCCAAAGTTTTACATTCAGCGGTAAAACAAGGGCCAAGATACGATCATTTTGAAACTTACAAAAAACTTATTAGTAATAGACCTACAACATCTCTTAGAGATTTACTAACAATTAATTCAAAAAGAAAAAGTATCCCATTAGAGGAAGTTGAAAGTGTTGAATCAATTTGCA
>CACGHD010000033.1 GCA_902572825.1 uncultured Prochlorococcus sp.
AATAATTAAACTTCTTTATTTAGCTTCAGACTCAGGTGTAAAAATAAACCTCATCATAAGAGGTATTTGTTGCTTATATCCACAAAGAAAAAATTTAAGTGAAAATATTAAAGTCATAAGCATTATTGGACACTTTCTTGAACACTCAAGAATTTTTTGGTTTTGTAACAACGGTGATAATGAGGTTTTTATTGGCAGTGCTGATTGGATGAGAAGAAATCTTGATAGAAGAATTGAAGCTGTTACTCCAATAGAGGATTATGAATTGAAATCTAAAATATACTCACTTTTGCAAACCTACATTAAAGATGATTACTTTTCTTGGATAATGAAAGAAGATGGTTCTTATTCGAAATATAAAGTAGATTCCTCGGATAATCGTTCTCAATTTGACCTAATAGAAAAATAAAATTAATATTGATTTTTACAACATTTTAAAAAATTACTTAAAATTTTAATTTTTTTTAATTTTTAAAAAATCCATTCATATCAAGGGATTATAAGAAATAAGCATTTAAAAAAAAATTTTTGTCTTTAAAATTTCAACGTAAAAGTAGTTTTTATTCCGATTTAAGTGCTAGCTTTTTAAAAAATCCATTATTTAGGAGGCCAGGGTGATGGGGATCCCTCTGGAATCTGCGAAAAGCTCTTCAGATAATAATTTTGATGAGCCAAGATTACCAAACACTGCGGGCAGGTCTCGCAAATCGAAATCCAGTCTTACTGCAAAACAAAGCAAAAAAAAATCTGGCAGACTTGCTTCAGATTCTATTGGCTATTACTTAAGTAGCATTGGCAGAGTACCTCTTTTGACTCCAGCAGAGGAAATAGAGTTAGCTCATCATGTTCAGAACATGAAAAAGTTGCTACAAATTCCTGAAACTGATAGAACGCAACGAAATCTTTATCAAATTAAAATTGGCAAAAGAGCTAGAGATAGAATGATGGCAGCCAATTTAAGGCTTGTTGTCTCAGTTGCAAAAAAATACCAAAACCAAGGGCTTGAATTATTAGACCTTGTTCAGGAAGGAGCTATTGGCCTTGAAAGAGCTGTAGATAAATTTGATCCTGCTATGGGATATAAATTCTCAACTTATGCTTACTGGTGGATTAGGCAAGGAATGACAAGGGCTATTGATAACAGTGCAAGAACAATCCGTTTGCCTATTCACATAAGTGAAAAACTATCCAAAATGAGAAGAGTCTCTAGAGAATTATCACATAAATTTGGTAGACAACCTACCAGATTAGAAATGGCAACTGAAATGGGAATTGATCAAAAAGATTTAGAAGATTTAATTTCGCAAAGTGCTCCTTGCGCCTCCCTAGATGCTCATGCAAGAGGCGAAGAAGATAGAAGTACTCTTGGCGAACTCATACCTGATCCAAACTGTGAAGAGCCTATGGAAGGTATGGATAGGACTATCCAAAAAGAACATTTAGGAACTTGGCTTTCTCAATTAAATGAAAGAGAACAAAAAATAATGAAGCTCAGATTTGGATTAGATGGTGAAGAACCATTAACACTCGCAGAAATAGGAAGACAAATTAATGTTTCACGAGAAAGAGTAAGGCAACTAGAAGCTAAAGCAATACTAAAACTTAGAGTAATGACAACTCATCAAAAAGCAGCTTAACCAAATTGATAAAATTTACTGTAATTTTATTATATTTATTTTCAATTTTTCTAATATCAATAATTTTTAAAAAATATAATGAAGATAAAAAAGAAATCGTAAGAAAAATAATACATATAGGAATAGGACCTTTAATACCAATTGCTCAATTTTTAAAAATTAATCAAAACTCTGCTCTAATTTTTACAGGAATTGTTTCATTAATTGTTTTCATTAATTACAACTATAAATTGTTTCCAACAATAGAGGACGTTGAGAGAAAGAGTTATGGAACATTATTTTATTGTCTAAGTTTATTTATTTTGATTTATCTTTTCTGGGATAAAGATCCATATGCATTAATTACTGGATTTTTAATAATGACTTTTGGTGATGGATTAGCTGGGTTAATAGGAAAAAGCCTTAATTCAAAGAGTTGGATTTTTTTTAAACAAAAAAAATCTTTATTTGGCACTATGACAATGTTTTTAACAAGTTTGATAGTAGTTTGCTCAATAGGATATGCCCAACAAAATAGTTTAAATTTTAATTATTTTACAATAGCTTTTTTTGCGACTTTGCTCGAACAATTTAGTGTTTTAGGAATAGATAACTTCATTGTTCCAATTTCTTCAGCATTATTTTTTAATTTTTTTATAACTAGCTAAGTGAATTGTATAAAATAGCGAGTAATTCCTTTGTTGTTTGTATATCTATACATGCATCTGTAATACTTCTGCCAAATTGAAGATCCTCTTTTTTTAAAAGTTTTTGATTTCCCTCCTTCAAATGACTTTCAAGCATCACTCCTAAAATATTTTTTTCACCATTGCTAATTTGAGAAGCTATATTTTTTAGCACTTCTGACTGTTTTCGGAAGTCTTTATTGGAATTACCATGACTACAATCAATCATCACTTTATGAGGAAGATTACATTGCTGCAATTCAGATGAAATTCTTTTAACGTGTTCACTTTCAAAATTTGGGCCTTTTGACCCGCCCCTTAAAACTATATGTCCATCTGGATTTCCTGTGGTATTAACAATAGAAGCCATTCCATTTTCATTTACACCTAAGAAATGATGCGATTTTGAAGCTGACTGCATTGCATTGATTGCAGTTGTAAAAGAACCATCCGTTCCATTTTTAAAACCAATAGGCATAGATAATCCTGATGCCATTTCCCTATGAGTTTGACTTTCAGTAGTCCGCGCACCTATAGCTGTCCAACTTATCAAATCAGCAATATATTGAGGAACAATTGGATCTAGTAATTCTGTAGCAGAAGGTATGCCACGAGTTGCTAGATCTGAAAGCAAACTTCTTGCCCTTCTTAAACCAGTATTAATATCATAAGAATCATCTAGATGAGGATCGTTTATTAATCCCTTCCAGCCAATAGTTGTTCTTGGCTTCTCAAAATATACTCTCATTATTATTTCTAATTTATCTTTATAAATTTCTCTGAAGTTTTGAATATATTTTGAATATTCCTTCGCCGCCTTCAGATCATGAATTGAACATGGACCCACTATTACTAGAAGCTTTTGATCATTATGATGCAAAATATTTTGTATCGATCTTCTTGTTTTAGATACTGTATTGGCGGAGGCGTGATCTAAAGGTATATCATTATGTAATCTGCTTGGAGGTATTAATGGACGTGTTTCAACAACATGTAAATCTGATGTCTTTTCTAAAGCTGAATTATTTGATGATGTCGTCATTGATTAATTAAGAAGTTTGAATATTTAAAAAAGCATTTATGAATACTCTCCTTTTCAATATTAAAAATAACAATAGATTAGGCATTAAACCTTACTAATGAAGAATTTGGAAACATTGCTAAAAGATTACTCAGATCACGTAGCAGAAAGAGCAAACAAAGGTATACCGCCTTTACCTTTAAATGCTGAGCAAACAAATTGTATTACAAAATTATTGGAACAAGATAGTTCTTACGATTCTTCTTATTTACTTGATTTGCTAATCAATAGAGTACCACCAGGAGTTGATGAAGCTGCTTATGTAAAAGCAAGCTGGCTTACAGCTATTGTTAACTCCGAAAAATATTGCAAATCAATTAATCCGGAAAAAGCAATTGAAATACTAGGAACAATGATAGGCGGATATAATGTAAATTCTCTGGTTGAAATACTAAAAGGAAAAAATAGTTTACTTGCTAAAAAAGCGGCAGAAGTTTTAAAAAATATTATTCTTGTTTATGACTCAGCTAATGAAATCTATGAATTATCTCAAAAAAATATTTATGCAAAAGAAGTTGTAAATAGTTGGGCAAATGCAGAATGGTTTAAAAACAAAAAAGTTCTGGAGAAAGAGATTACTTGTTTAGTATTTAAAGTTGACGGTGAAACAAATACAGACGACTTATCTCCAGCTGTACATGCAACAACACGCCCGGATATTCCTATGCACGCATTAGCTATGTTGGAATTCAAAAAACCTGATGGACTAAAGATTCTTGATAATTTAAAAAAACAAAATTTACCAATAGCTTATGTTGGAGATGTTGTTGGAACAGGGAGTTCTAGAAAATCTGCTATTAATTCACTCATTTGGCATATAGGAGAAGATATTGCTTTTGTTCCAAACAAAAAAACAGGTGGAATAATAATTGGCAGCAAAATAGCCCCAATTTTCTTTAATACTGCACAAGATTCAGGAGCTTTACCAATAGAAGCTGACGTATCTCAAATGAAAACAGGAGATGTTATTAAAATATATCCTTATGCAGGCATTATTAAAAAAATTGAAAAAGATTCAAATACTGAAGAATTAATAAGCAAATTCGACTTGTATCCATCAACTCTTACTGATGAGATTAAAGCTGGCGGAAGAATTAATCTTATGATTGGAAGATCTCTTACTGACAAAATTAGAAATAAATTAGATTATCAACCTAGTGAAATATTTACCAGACCACAAAATCCAACCGAAAGTAATGCCGGCTTTACTCAAGCTCAAAAAATTGTAGGCAAAGCATGCGGTTTAGATGGAGTAAGGCCAGGAATGACCTGTGAGCCAATTATGACCACAGTTGGTAGTCAAGATACTACTGGGCCAATGACTAGAGATGAACTAAAAGAACTAGCTTGTTTAGGATTTACTGCAGATTTAGTGATGCAAAGTTTTTGTCATACAGCTGCATATCCTAAACCAGTAGATCTAGTTACCCATAAAGAATTACCTGATTTTATATCTCAAAGAGGTGGAGTAGCTCTTAAGCCTGGAGACGGCATAATTCATAGCTGGCTTAATAGAATGCTTCTCCCAGATACTGTTGGCACAGGCGGAGATAGTCATACTAGATTTCCTCTTGGCATTTCATTTCCTGGAGGCTCGGGCATTGTTGCCTTTGCCGCTGCAATAGGATCAATGCCATTAAATATGCCAGAATCTGTGCTGGTTAAATTTAAGGGAGAATTATTACCAGGAATCACTCTTAGAGATTTAGTAAATGCAATCCCTCTCTTCGCAATTAAAAAAGGACTCTTAACTGTTGAGAAAGCAAATAAGAAAAATATATTCAACGGGAAAATTATGGAAATTGAGGGATTACCAAACCTAAAACTTGAACAGGCTTTTGAACTTACTGATGCTACTGCAGAACGCTCATGCGCTGGTAGTACCATACTTTTATCCCAAGAAACTGTACAAGAATACTTAAGAAGCAATATTTGCCTGTTAGAAAAAATGATTGAGAGCAATTATGAAGATTCAAAATCAATTTCAAGAAGAATAAATGATATGAAAAATTGGTTAAAAAAACCATCATTAATTCAACCAGATTTAAACGCTCAATATGAAGAAATCATTGAAATTGATTTAGCAAAAGTAACACAACCTATAGTTGCCTGCCCAAACGATCCAGATAATGTAAAAGAAATCACTGATGTTGCAAATACAAATATTGACGAGGTTTTTATAGGTTCTTGCATGACGAATATTGGCCATTACAGAGCAGCTGCGAAAGTTCTTGAAGGTGTACAAAATTTAAAAGCTAAATTATGGATTTGTCCACCAACAAAAATGGATGAAGAAACTCTAAAAGCTGAAGGTTACTATAAAATTTTCGAAGAGTGTGGTGCAAGGTTAGAGTTACCAGGCTGTTCTTTATGTATGGGAAATCAAGCCAGAGTAGATGAAGGTTCCGTAGTATTTTCTACAAGTACAAGAAATTTTGACAATAGACTTGGTAAGAATGCGCAAGTCTTTTTAGGCAGCGCTGAATTAGCAGCAGTTTGCGCACTGCTTGGCAAAATACCTGAAATTGAAGAATATCAGGATATTACTAAAAATAAAATTAATCCATATTCAGAGGAACTTTATCGTTATCTTCAATTTGATGAAATTCACGATTTCAGCTTGTCAAAGTAATCATGGACTATGCCAAACCTAATAAAAGATAATATTCAAAAAACAAGTAATAATTCTTCTCGTAGCATCAAAAAATTATTAAAACAAAGATTCGTTGTAGTTGCATTTTCGCTCTTTTTAACAGGTTTAGGAGCCTCAATTACAAGCATATCTTTTAAAACTGGAATCTACTTTATTAATAATTGGAGATTAGCATTACTAGATCAATTCCCATCTATTGCGGTCTTACCTATTATTGGAGCTCTAGGAGGAGCCATTGCAGGATATTTGATTAAAAATATAGCCCCCGCTGCTAAAGGTTCAGGTGTGAGTCAAATCATAGGATTCTTAAGGCATAAAAAAGTTCCAATGAACATAAAAGTAGGATTAGTAAAACTCATATCAGGAATTATTGCTATTGGCAGTGGATTCCCTTTGGGCCCAGAAGGTCCATCAGTTCAAATGGGAGGATCAGTCGCCTGGCAAATGGCCAAGTGGTTCAAAGCTCCTACAGCTTTCAGAAGGGTAATAGTTGCAGCAGGCGGTGGAGCGGGAATAGCTGCAGTATTTAGCGCTCCATTAGGAGGATTTATCTATGCAATTGAAGAGTTATTAAACTCTGCTAGGCCAGTAATTTTGCTACTAGTAGTAATCACAACTTTCATTGCAGATTCATCTGCTGATATTATTCAAGCCTTGGGTTTAGATCCTAAAGCAGGAGGCTTTGATTTTAACCTTGGATTTTTGATCCAAAAAGAATATGACCCATCAGTTTTTTTCTTGCCTATAGATTTTATTTATTTAGTTTTACTAGGAATAATTATTGGAATCTTTGCAGAATTGTACAGCAGATATGTTTTGTTAATGCAAAATCTTGGTAAAAAATGGTATAAAAATAAATTTGTTTTAAAAATGAGTATCTGTGGATTTATTTTAGGAAGTATCTATTCTTGTTTACCCAGTTCATTTCATAATTTAGATGAATTACAGAAAATAATAGCTGAACAAAATACAAGTATTGGAATTGCTTTATTAGCAGTTTTAGTATTATTTATCACGACAGGTTTAGCTGCAGCATCTGGAGCTCCTGGAGGATTGTTCTATCCAATGCTTACTTTAGGAGGGTCAATCGGACTAATAATGGGGAGCTGGGTAGAAATTGCAACAGGACATGCACCGAGTACATACATTTTTGCAGGAATGGGAGCGTTCGTAGCAGGATGTTCACGAACACCAATAACAGCAATGTTTTTAGCTTTTGCTTTAACAAAAAATTTATTAATAATGAAACCTGTCTTAATAAGCTGCATTGCTAGTTTCTTGATAGCAAGAGCTTTTAATGAAGAATCCATATATGAAAGACAAATACAAATAGAATTAGAAGACTAAAAACTATCTTTAATCAAAAACAGCAGTTTTGCTGTTATAAACAAATACTTGATGATTAAGATGTAATCTAACTGCTCTTGCTAAAGCTATTCTTTCAATATCTCTTCCTTTTCTAATCAAATCATCAACTTCATCTCTATGACTTACATTAACTGTACATTGTTCTATAATCGGGCCCTCATCAAGATCTTCAGTAACATAGTGAGCAGTAGCACCAATTAATTTAACGCCTCTCTTCCATGCTCGATGATATGGTTGACCTCCCTTGAATGCAGGTAAGAAAGAATGATGAATATTTATTATTGAAGAAAACTTTTTTAAAAAAGAGTCACTCAAAATTTGCATATATTTGGCTAATACAACAAAATCAATTTCATATTCTTTTAGTAAATTTAAAAATTGATTTTCAACAATAGATTTATCAATCTTAAAGGTATCAATATGGACAAATTTTGAATTAAAGTCATTTGCAATGTTTTCGAGATCAGAATGATTTGAGATTATTAAGGGCACTTTCATTTTTAATTCACCATTTCTTACTCGCCAGAGTAAATCAATCAAACAATGATTTTGTTTACTCACGAAAATAGCAACATTTGGAATTTCATCAGAATAATTTACATTAAATTTTCCATTTACTTCATCTGCAATTTTTTCAAATTCTTTATAAATTTCATCTCTATCAAAAATTGCATTTTTACTACTCCATTCAATTCGACTAAGAAACAAACCAGCATCTTGATCTGTATGATGATCAGAATGTTTTATGTTGCCACCATAATTTGAAATCCAACTTGTAAGTTTACTTACAAGGCCAGGACGATCAGGACAAACAATTTTGAATATAATTGAAGGATGTTCCAAAAAATCTTTAACTATTAAGTCAGATAAGCAAGTATATCCAATATATCAATGAAAAGCTTAAAAGAAAATTTTCAAAAAGCACACATAGTTATTATTGGATCAGGGATTATTGGAAAATTTAACGCCTTAGAATTATCAGAATTAGGTTTCCAGATAACAACAATAGATCCAACTCAACGCCGTAATAGTAGCAATGCA
>CACGHD010000034.1 GCA_902572825.1 uncultured Prochlorococcus sp.
GAGAAAGCATCAAGTTGTCCTTTAAAAGTAAAGACAATAACGTTTGTCTTAACATCAAGGTTTCCTCTTAAAGAAACCGTTAACTTCTGGAAATCTTCTATGATTTTATTCCTCCCATAAATTAATGTATCAAATGTAATTATCAAATCAAAAGAAAACAATATGTCAACATCTTTCTAACATTAGAGAAACAAATTTTTTAAATAAATAATCTGAATCATGTGGCCCAGGTCCAGCCTCTGGATGATATTGCACACTAAATATTGGCTTATTATAAACTTCTAGGCCAGCCACAGTATTATCGTTAAGGTTGTAATGGGTTATTTTCACTTGTTCCTTTGAAAGAGAATTAGGATCTATAGCAAAACCGTGATTCTGACTAGTAATCTCAATTTTATTATTTTCACCACAAGGGTGATTTAAGCCACGATGTCCGAAAGGTAATTTATAAGTTGAACCTCCTAATGCTAATCCAAATATTTGGTGACCAAGGCAAATGCCAAACATAGGTATATCTCCATAATCAATAAGTGATTTTGCTAAGTCTATACCTTCAGAAACAGAAGAAGGATCGCCTGGACCATTTGAGAAAAAAATACCATCAGGCTTATTTGATAGAACATCTTTTAGAGAGGATCGAGAAGGTAAGACCAAAACTTCACAACCATGTGATACAAGTCTATTTAGAATTGAATTTTTAATTCCAAAATCAATAGCTACTATTTTTAACTTTTTAGAAGATTCAGCATTTCTTATTCTTAAATCAAAATTTGTTTGTGTATGAGTTTTCCATAAATATTTTTGCTTTGTTGAAACAACTTTTGATAAATTTAATCCCTCCATCTTTGGCGTATCATGAATTATCTTTAAACAACTCTCTAAAGTTTTATCTTCAGAAGTAATAACTCCATTCATAGAGCCATTAGATCTTAAAATTTTAACAAGAGCTCTCGTATCAATTCCATGGAGACCTATTATATTTTTTTCAACTAACCATTGATCGAAATTCTTTTTAGATCTCCAATTGCTGTTATTAGATGAAAAATTTCTTACAATAATTCCTTTAACATTAGTATTAGATTCGGAATCTTCAAAATTAATACCAGTATTCCCAATCTCTGGATAAGTAAATGTCAATATCTGTCCGTAATAACTTGGATCAGTAATAACTTCTTGATACCCCGTCATTCCAGTATTAAAGACTATTTCACCAATTGCTGTACCATAAGCACCAAAATAAAATCCAGGGAATACAATTCCATTACTTAAAACTAATTTTGCGTTTTTCTTATATGGATTAATCATCTATGTGATATTAATTTGCTGATAAATAATTTTTTAAGAGTAAAAACTTTTTCCACGGATCTCCTTGATTAATCGAAAATAAAGCTTTATTAAATCCTTTATAAAGGTTATCCTCAATTCCTGCTGCCCACAGCACTAAAGAAACATTCAATGCAACAACATCAATATGAGATTTGTGTCCAGAACCATTTAAAACAGACTTTAATATTTCCTCGTTAGAGTCAAGATCGGAAACCACAAGGTTTTCGTTAGCAATATTTTCATGGTTAAAATCTGAAATATTTATTTCTGAAAAACGTAATTCACCATTTTCAACAAACACTAATTTATTTTTACCTTGAAGCGAAGCTTCATCAATGCCGCCAGAACCGTGAACGACTATTGCTCTATTCATACCCATATTTAAAAGGGCACTTCCCATAGGTTTTAGAAGATCCTCAGAAGCAACACCCAAAACTTGTGCATTAGGCCTTAAGGGATTTACTAATGGTCCTAGTTGGTTAAATACTGTCCTTATTCCAAGGGTCTTTCTTAATGGAGCAAGTTTTATTAAAGATTTATGCCAAAAAGGTGCGAACAAAAAAGTTATTCCAATCTCACTTACGGCATTGATTACTTTTTCTAATGAACAATTTAAATTCAAACCAAGATTTAACAAAACATCAGCAGAACCAACTTTCCCACTTGCACTTTTATTTCCGTGTTTTGCAATTTTTACCCCACAAGATGCAGCTACAAATGCTACTGCAGTAGAAATATTAAATGTATTAGCTCCATCTCCTCCAGTTCCACAAGTATCTACCAAATACAAATTTGGCCTTGCTACTGGCAGTTCGCAAACATTTAAAAGTTCCTCAGCCATAGAACTAAGTTCGACACCTGTAGAGCTCTTAGCTCTCAAAGCACTCAAAAAAGCTCCTGTTTCAACATCTGAAATTTGATCATTAAGCCATCTTTGCATTAAAGATCTAGAAGTAAATTCATCAAGGTCCCTCCCCTCCAACAAATTATTTAGGATATCAGCGTTTGTTAGATTAGAGGACATTGATTTATGGAAGAAAAATTATGCAGATAAAATTCAATTTGAGGTATCAAAACCGGACCCAACTAAATCTTTATTTGTATTTGAAGGCCTGAAGCTTTTTGACCAAATTTTTTTTGTTTTTGAAAAAAGTTCATTTTTAGTGATCTTCCAAAAATTTAAAATTTTTTCAATATCGTTTTTAATTTCAATTTCCCCAGGAAAATTGGTATAACGATTTATTAATCTAGCTAAATTTATAAAATCAAGATCTTCTGGTGTTTTTTTAGTGATAAGGGAATCTATAATGTTCTTGTCTGTTTCATGTAATGGATGAGTTTGCTCGTTACCCATAAATAAATACTGAATCATTTATAAAATTAGCTCACATATTCAAAAATGAAACATTATCTTAATCATATTGGCAAAATAAAATGAAAAATTTAAAGATAAAAGTCATATCTAAATACCTAAGACCTTACAAAAAAGAATTCTTATATGGAGCTTTAGCTCTCTTATTAGTAAATATACTAAGTGTTGTAATACCCTTAGAAGTAAAAAATATAATTGACCAATTACAAAATGGGTTTTCTTCTGATTTTGTTATTTCTAAATCTTTTTGGTTAATATTTTTAGCTACTTGTATGGGATTAATAAGATTATTTTCAAGACAAATTGTCTTCGGCATAGGTAGAAAAGTAGAAGTAAATCTTCGTCAAAAACTTTTTGACCATTTACTTATTCAAGATCCAGAATGGATTCAAAAAAAAGGTAGTGGAGACATTATTAGTAGAGCTACAAGCGATGTTGAAAATATAAGAAGGCTTTTAGGATTTACAGTTTTAAGCTTATGCAACATTGTCTTAGCTTATTCATTCACTATTCCTTCAATGTTTTCGATAAATAAAACATTAACAATATCAGCTTTAATGATATTTCCATTAATCCTTGGAATTGTAAGTTTATTTGGCGGCAGAATGGTTACACAAAGAAAAGCTCAACAAGAATCATTATCAAAACTTAGTGATCTTATACAAGAAGATCTTTCTGGCATAAGCGCTATTAAAATTTATGGCCAGGAGAATGCTGAGAAAAAAGAGTTTAAAATATATAATAATGATTATCGTAATGCAGCGATAAAACTTGCAAGAACAGCGAGTACCCTATTCCCTCTATTACAAGGGATTTCCTCAATTTCACTATTGATATTATTATCACTAGGAACTTTTCAATTAGAGAGTGGATTTATTTCGATAGGTGGTTTAGTAGCTTTAATTCTATATGTAGAAAGACTTGTCTTCCCAACAGCTCTATTAGGTTTTACCTTAAATACTTTTCAACTTGGTCAAGTAAGTTTAGATCGTGTCGAAGAAATCTTTCAAAACAACCCAAACATTGTAGATAGAGCAGAAACTAAATTATTAAATAGAAAGGTTAAAGGATTCTTAGAAGCAAAAAATTTAACAATAAAGTATTCAGGATCAAAATTTAATTCATTAAATAATCTCAATTTTAAAATTTATCCTGGAGAACTTATTGCAATAGTTGGCCCAGTAGGTTGTGGCAAAACAACACTAGCAAAGTCTCTAGGACGAACTATTGAAATTCCAGATAATCAATTATTTCTAGATGAAATTGATGTAAAAAAATTAAAATTAAGCGATCTTAGAAAAAATATTTCAATCGTTCCACAAGAAGCATTCCTATTTACTTCTACAATCTCAGAAAACCTAAGTTTTGGAGAACCCAAAGCTTCTAAATATTTAGTTAAAGAGAGCGCTACAAAAGCTGGATTAATTGATGATATCAATAGTTTTCCACAAAGATTTAAAACTATAGTTGGAGAAAGAGGTATTACATTAAGTGGTGGACAAAGGCAAAGAACTGCACTCGGAAGAGCACTACTTGTTAATTCTCCTATTGTTGTTCTTGATGATGCTTTAGCAAGCGTAGATAATAAAACAGCAGCAAGAATAATAGATGAAATGAGTGATAGAAGTAATAAAACAATTATTATGATTAGTCACCAACTTTCTGTTGCAGCTACTTGTGATAGGGTTTTAGTAATGGATAAAGGAGAAATAGTACAAGAAGGGGCTCATAAAGATTTAGTAAATGTGAATGGGCTATATAAACAACTTTGGGAAAGAGAACTAGCTACAAGAATTGTAAAGAGCTAAAAGTAATTTTTTAACTTATAATGATTTCTTTAAATTATGTTTAAATTCCTAAAAAATATTATGAATAATAAGGAGGCAAATTTAACTAATGATGCTTTTTCATTACATAGAGTATTAAAAACAGATATCAAAAAAGATCCTAATGAAGAAGAAGATGAAATAATTTTTGGATGTGGTTGTTTCTGGGGAGCTGAAAAATGTTTTTGGAAACTTCCAGGAGTTATCACAACTTCTGTGGGTTATGCTGGAGGTAAAAAAAACAATCCAACTTATTATGAAGTGTGTTCCGGATTAACTGGTCATTCAGAAGTTGTAAGAGTTATTTGGGATAAAAGGGAAATAGATGTAAGTGATTTATTAAAAATGTTTTGGGAATGTCATAATCCTACTCAAAAAAACAGGCAAGGAAATGATATTGGAACACAATATAGATCAGCAATATATTACAAAAATGAAAATAACATTAAAACTATATTAGCCAGTAAGGAACAATATCAAACGGAACTAAGAAAAAAAAATCTTGGTATCATAGAAACGGAAATAAAAATGATTGATTCATATTTTTATGCGGAACAATACCATCAACAATATCTCGCATCAGCTGGAAGCAGGCAGTATTGCTCGGCTTCACCTACAAAAGTTAAGTTAGGAGTTTTTATTGGAAGCAATTATAAATTAGAAGACAATATATGGGAAAACTTTAATTGGGAAGTTGACAAGTGCGTATTGAGATCTGATAACAATCCTATAAAGAATAACATTTAAATCAATCTAATCTTTATAGTAAAGACACGGGGCGTAGCGCAGTTTGGTAGCGCACCACTTTGGGGTAGTGGGGGTCGTGGGTTCAAATCCCGCCGTTCCGATTATTTATCGTCTTCATTTATAAGCGATTTATATAGTTTATATGAACTTATACCTACTGCTATAAATGTAAAAGAAGAAAAAAAAGCTAAAACCAATATAGTTAGATTTGAAACTTCGACTTCACCTAATTGGAAAGATATAAAAATGTTCATTAGAAAGAATTTTTTAAAACCTTAACACAATTGAAAAAAAAATTTTTCATCCAATTATAAATTTAAAAGAATTACTAAACCAAAAATTACTCGATAGATGATAAATATTTTCAACCCATTTGATGAAAAATAATTTAATAAGAAATCTATCGCTAATAAAGATGAAACAAATGTCGTAATAAGACCAACAAAAAGAGGGAAAAAACCTATTGCAAAAAAATCATTAAAAGAAGAAATAAACTCAACAAGCGCAGCAAGAGAAATAGCTGGCATCCCTAAAAGAAAAGAAAATTTCGCAGCATCGCCTCTCTCCCATCCTGATATTAAAGCACTAGAAATAGTAATCCCAGATCTTGAAACACCAGGAAAAATTGCAAATGCTTGAAAGAAACCTATCAAAAAGCTATTTGAATAATTATGGTTTTTAATATTAATAGAACCTCTTCTCGAACTATCTGCCAAGTACATAAAAAAAGCCATTAGAAATGAGACCAATGCTATTGATATATTTGAACGAAGAACGTTTACAAAAAAAGAAGGGATAAATATTTTTATACTCCCACCAAGCAAAACAATAGGTATGGTACCAATCAAAATAGACCTTAATAATCTTTCATGTAAGAGATATTCAAGAAATTTTTTGGAAGATTGACTTCTGAAATTAAAAATATCATTCCTAAAATACCAAGCTATGGCTAAAACACTTCCAAATTGAATAGTAGCGGACAAAGATGCTCCAGGATCATCAATACCAAAAAAAAGAGATATAATTTTTAAATGAGCTGTACTACTTACAGGGATAAATTCTGTCAAGCCTTGAATTAATCCATATAAAACAAACTTTAAATATTCCAAAAAATTATTAAATTATATAATTAATTAATAGCAATTTAAATTTAAATATTAAAAGCAAGTACAAAAATGAAAAAAAAATCTATTTTAATATTATTTTTTCTTTTTTCCTTAATCTTTTCTGGTTCTGCGAAAGCTAAGTATTGGTTAATAATTGGAACTTATAGACAAGGGCCTGGAGGAAGGCCAGAGGTTAGTGGAATTACGAGTCCTTCATTACATTCTATTCCAATGAAAGATTTAGATACTTGTAATAAGGCTGGCGAAAAAATTACTAATGAAATATACAAACCAGTTTGGCAATTTGATAGTAGATGGACCTGTGTATTTAGAGGTGATTAGTAGTAATCTTACCTTTTAACATCGTGGGCACAACCATCTCCTTTATAGTTTTCACTCTCGTAAAAATCATTTTTTGTCCCAAAATAAACTGTTAATAAAACGAAAGGTAAGCTTAATATAAATAAAATAGTTGTTAGATCCATAGTTTTAACTTATTCAAGAAGGTTATAAAAATTTCAATTTTTTTTACTTATGTTTAATAATCTGTGGGTCCTTTAATACCAAGATAAAAGAAGGATCCTAAACCAACTAAAAGTAAAACTCCAGCGATAGCTGCAGAAGGAACGAAACCTCCTATTGCAAAAGAAGAAAAATAATACATCTATAAAACTAAAACTAGTTTGATGATATCAATAAAAAATAGGTATTTGTAAAAAATTTTGACTCGAAGACAATTAGATAATATCTGTTCTATGCCACTAAAGTTGAATCTTCGCTATCAGCAGAAATTCTTATTCTCTCTTCCAACTTAGGGCCATATAATTCATTTCCCCAGATTTCAACTCTTGAATCATTTGGGGCCATAAAGGTAAGAATGTCAGTTGGGAATAAAACTCTTTCTAAGAAAAAATTAGATGGACCAATACATCTCAAGACAACCATCCTACAGCCTTCATTTTTATAAGAAAACTCAACCATCCCTAAGAAGCAAAATATCTACAATTAAACACTACTAAGAGCTAAAAAAAATGTATAAAAAATTACTGAAAAAAAAAGAAATTTAGAAAATGCTACAAATTCAATCCAGCTCCAACTAAATTTCTTTCTTGATCAATTAATAAAAGTGCGTATGATTTTATAAGATCAAAGCTTTTATGAGGAATTGAGACATTAAGCATTCTCAAGAAATTAGATAATTTTTCATCTTTAAGGGCGTTACCTTTCTGTAAAAACATTTCTTTTTCCTGATTTGTTTTCCATATATTCATGTATTCAATCTTCAATGGCTTTAAGTGCCAAATATTGTCTATTAAAGTCCAAATATCTAAATATTCTTTTAGGTTATTTTGAATTTTTAATACATAAGATGATTCATGAAGACTCAAATTTGTTGTATTTATGGCTCGATCATTTATGTCAATAGAATAAGGTTTAATTCCCAAAAACCATCCCTCAAGAATTAATAAATCAGGATTATCTAATCTCCAATGAGATCTATCTCCTAAACCATTTCTTAAAGATTTATCGAAAACTGGTACATTTAATTCTCCATTTATCTTCCAATTTAATAATTTTTCATGCATTAATTTTACTGAATGACTTCCAGGAAACCCTCTCGAAACATTCCAAGGGTTATTCTTAATTGCTAATTTCATTTCATTTGACGGGAGATAAAAGTCGTCAATTGATATAACCGCAATTTTGAAGTTTAATTTTAACGATATAGCTTCGAGCCATTTACCTAGCGTTGTTTTACCTGT
>CACGHD010000035.1 GCA_902572825.1 uncultured Prochlorococcus sp.
CTTTTGAAGGGAAAAGAAGAATGCGTCAAGCAGAGGAGGGGATTGCAAGACTAGCTGAAAACGTTGATACTCTGATAGTTATTCCAAATGACCGATTAAAAGACGTTATCGCAGGAGCTCCCCTTCAAGAAGCATTTAGGAATGCTGATGATGTTCTAAGGATGGGTGTCAAAGGCATTAGTGACATAATTACTTGCCCAGGATTAGTTAATGTTGATTTTGCAGACGTAAGATCAGTTATGACGGAAGCTGGAACAGCTCTTCTAGGCATAGGTATAGGTTCAGGAAGATCGAGAGCTATAGAGGCAGCACAGGCAGCAATGAATAGTCCTTTATTAGAAGCAGCTAGGATTGATGGAGCCAAAGGCTGCGTTATAAATATTACTGGTGGTAAAGACATGACTTTAGAAGACATGACCTCTGCATCTGAAATTATTTATGATGTTGTTGATCAAGAAGCAAATATTATTGTAGGCGCTGTGGTAGATGAGGCAATGGAAGGGGAAATACAAGTTACTGTAATTGCTACTGGATTTGAAACAACCCAACCATTAAGCCAGCAAAGAATAAAAAACAGATTATCTAATCAACCGTTATATAATTATTCCGACAATAAAGAATCAGGAGCCAGTATTCCTGAGTTTTTGAAATTAAGGCAAAATAAAAAAGATATAAGTTAAACGGTAAAATAGAGTGACTCGGTTATCTCGCCTGCCTCAAGCATCCCTTGTGGCTGCTACCTTCCGGTCCTGACCAGATTTAGGCGTTAAAACCGCGAAAGGCCGAGTCAGAAACATATTAGCAATTCTTGATTAAAAAAGATACATAAATTTATTATGTTACCTTCAGACCTAGTTAATTATAAAAAAAAATCTCGCAAAATTATTGCACTGACTGCATGGGATTCAATATCAGGATCTATTGCAGAACAAGCAAATGTTGATCTTGTACTAGTAGGAGATTCACTAGCAATGGTCTGCTTGGGATACAAATCGACATTGCCATTAACTTTAGAAAACATAATTTATCATACTAATGCTGTTTCAAGAGGATTTAAGAAGAAGATTGAGGAACAACCTTTAGTCGTTTCAGATATGCCTTTTCTGACTTACCAATGTGGTGAGGATAAAGCTGTTGAGTATGCAGGAAAAATAATTCAGAGCACTTATGCAAAAGCTGTAAAAGTAGAGGGGGCTGAACCAGAAATACAAAAAGTTATTTCTAGATTAATAAGAATGGGAATCCCTGTTATGGGTCATATAGGTCTTACACCACAAAGCTATCTAAATATTGGATTTAAAAAACAAGGAGAAAGCTTAGCAAGCCAAGAAAAAATCAAGAAAGAGGCTTCAATTCTTCAAGAATTAGGATGTTTCTCAATAGTTCTTGAACATATTCCTGATTTGCTTGCTAAAGAAATACAAAATTCTTTAAAAATTCCCATAATAGGTATCGGTGCAGGTAATTATTGCGATGGGCAAGTAAGAGTTACTGCAGATTTGTTAGGCCTAAATGATGATCAACCACCATTTTGCAAACCGATTATCCAAGGAAAGAAATTATTTGAGGATAAATTAAAAGAATGGGTAGACTCTGAAAGACTTAATTAATCTCATCCCACCACTTAAACATAGAAACAAGAACTTGATTGCTTAGTTCCATGCCAGTAGGCTCACTTAAAAAGAATCTATTCCCCTTTCTTACTAGTAGTCCACTTTCAAGAAATCTTTCCCATTCTTCAACCAATTTACTGAAGTTGCTTTCACATTTTTTGTTTTCCCAGTTTTGTTCTTTAAACACTTCTTTGATATCTACACCCTCTTTAAGTCTTAATCCCAACATTATTTTCTCATCAAGTTCTTTATAGACAAACTCCTTATTAGTTAGGGATGAATCTAAATTAAATTCGTCTTGTCTAGTTACCCATGCTTTATATTCTTTACTAACTCTTGGTCGAGTAAACTTTTCCCCCCAAGGTGAACTAGTGGAACCTTGGCCAAAACTCCACCAGCCTAAACCACTCCAATAAACTCTATTGTGTCTCGACTGATGTCGCGGAAGGCAATAATTTGAGATTTCATATCTTGAGTACCCTGAGTTTTTTAAAATTAAATGGGTTGATTCACTATTCCTAAAAGCTTCTTCATCACTTGGGAGTTTTAATTTGCCTAAATTAATTAATTTTTTAAAAACAGTGCCATTTTCAATATTTAAATCGTAAATAGATAAATGAGGTGGTGAAAACGTAATTGCTTTTTTTAAGTCATCTTGCCATTCTTTAAATCCACTTAGTGGCAAGTTTTGAATTAAGTCTAAACTCCAACTTTTTATCAACCCAGAATCATATTCTCTCTTTAACCATAAACAAGATTTCTCTGCATCTTCTTTTGAATGACGCCTTCCCGACTTTTGAAGTATCTGATTATTAAAACTTTGTACTCCAAGACTAAATCTATTTATCCCAGCATTTATGAATCCAAACAGATCAACTTGTGTAAAACTTGCTGGATCAACCTCCATAGTAATTTCAGCACCATAGTCAATTCCATAATTTTCTCTAAAAAGATCAATTAATTCTTTGATTTGAGTTGGATCTAAAATTGATGGAGTGCCACCTCCTATATAAATTGTCGATAGAGGTGATTTATACTGAATTGACAATATTTCTTTATATAAAAATTGCAAATATTCTTGAACAGTTTTGCTTCCATTACCTTTTAAAGTTTCAACTTTGTTTCCTAATGGAATAACTGCAAAATCACAATAAAAACACCTTCTGTGGCAAAAAGGAATGTGCACATAAGCACTTCTTGGTAACTTATTCATAATATAAATTCATTTTTAAGCTCCAAAAACGTATTAAGGATTGAAAAAAATAAGATCCTTATTTACTCAATTAATAAATCCTAGTAGATTATAGATATGACAGATATCTTAGTATTAATTTTATTTGTATTGTCTGGGGCTGCTTCAGGATGGCTTGGTGTTGATTTATTGCCAGTAGACATACTCAAACAGGTATCTAATGTAGAAGGTTTTAGAATTGTTTTGGCAATTATTGGTTTTTTTGTAGGATTAGCAGCTGGTTTTGTATTTCTTCAACTTAGAAAGACGTTTCTTGCTCAAATAAGAACAATGCCAACAGACTTACTAATAAGTAGGTCCGTTGGATTAATTTTAGGATTACTTGTTGCGAATCTCCTACTTGCTCCAATACTATTAATTCCCTTCCCTAGAGAAGTTTTTTTCGCAAAACCTTTAGCAGCTATATTAAGCAATATTTTCTTTGGTGTGCTTGGTTATAAGTTGGCAGATACCCATGGAAGGACATTATTGAGATTATTTAATCCAAATAATACTGATGCATATCTAGTTAATGAAGGTATCCTCCCTGCTGCAAGTCCAAAAATTCTAGATACCAGTGTAATTATTGATGGAAGAATCAATGGCCTATTAAGTTGCGGATTATTGGAAGGGCAATTAATTATCGCTCAAAGTGTAATTGACGAATTACAAACTTTAGCTGACTCAAGCAGTAATGAAAAAAGGTCGAAAGGCAGAAGAGGCCTCAAGTTATTAAAAGAATTAAGAGATTTATATGGGAGAAGACTTGTAATCAACCCAACAAAGTATGAAGGTAATGGGGTAGATGAAAAACTCCTTAAAATTACTGAGGACATGACAGGAACTTTAATTACGGCTGATTATAATCTTTCTCAGATCGCTGAAGTTAAAGAATTAAAAGTTATGAATTTGAGTGATTTGGTTATTGCTTTAAGGCCAGAAGTACAACCAGGAGAGTCACTTAATATAAAAATCGTGAGAGAAGGCAAAGAAAAAATGCAAGGTATTGGATATTTAGATGACGGCACAATGGTTGTTATTGATGAGGCAAAGAATTTTGTGGGAAGCAGATTAGATATTGTCATCACAGGAGCATTACAAACTCCCACAGGAAGAATGGTCTTTGGAAAACTAATAAATAATCCTGAGTCAAACAAATCTTTTAAATCACCAGCGACACAGGGCTAAATCTAGCTAGAATCAGTTCAATCTTAAATTTGTGATACAAATGACTGTATCTGCTCCTTATTACGGCGAAAACACCGTTATGAGGACCCCGCCCCCAGACCTCCCCTCTCTTTTACTGAAAGAGCGAATTGTTTATCTTGGTTTACCATTATTTTCAGATGATGATGCGAAAAGACAACTAGGGATGGATGTTACTGAGCTAATCATTGCTCAACTTCTTTATTTAGAGTTTGAGGATCCAGAAAAACCAATCTATTTCTATATCAATTCAACTGGAACAAGTTGGTACACTGGTGACGCAGTAGGTTTTGAAACAGAAGCTTTCGCTATCTGCGATACAATAAGCTACATTAAGCCTCCAGTCCACACGATATGTATCGGACAAGCAATGGGGACTGCTGCAGTTATTCTTTCATCTGGCACTAAGGGACAAAGAGCAGCTCTTCCGCATGCTTCTATTGTTTTGCATCAACCTATAAGCGGAGCAAGAGGCCAAGCAACCGATATCCAAATACGAGCTGAGGAAGTTTTGAAAAATAAAAAATCAATGCTGGAGATTTTATCTCGTAATACTGGAAAGACCATCGAAGAACTCTCAAAAGACTCTGACAGGATGAGTTATCTCAACCCACAAGAAGCTTTAGATTATGGAGTTATCGATAGAATACTCACAAGTCAAAAAGATTTACCAAATAAAATTTAACACTCACAAAACTATTTTAAAATCATGCCAATAGGAACTCCAAGCGTGCCTTACAGACTTCCAGGAAGTCAATACGAAAGATGGGTCGATATATATACAAGACTAGGTGTTGAAAGAATTCTCTTTCTTGGACAAGAAGTAAATGATGGTATTGCTAATAGCCTTGTTGCACAAATGCTTTATTTAGATTCTGATGATAATTCCAAACCTATCTATCTGTATATAAATAGCCCAGGAGGATCAGTAACTGCCGGCTTGGCAATTTATGACACTATCAAATACGTAAAAAGTGATGTAGTAACAATATGCGTAGGTCTCGCAGCCTCCATGGGAGCTTTCCTGTTGGCCGCTGGTACAAAAGGTAAAAGAGTTGCTTTGCCCCACAGCAGAATAATGATTCATCAACCCTTAGGAGGGACATCTCAACGCCAAGCAAGTGATATTGAAATAGAAGCTAAGGAAATTTTAAGAATTAAAGATATGTTAAACATGTCTATGGCAGATATGACAGGGCAATCATTTGAGAAAATTGAAAAGGATACTGATAGAGATTATTTTCTAAGTGCGGAAGAAGCAAAAAATTATGGATTAATTGATAGAGTAATTACACATCCAAGCGAAGCAAATCAGTCTTAAACTTTCTAAATTAATATTTTAATTTTAATTTTTAAATTAATAATTTTTTTGGTTTATTTCCACCTTAATGTCTAAAATACTAATTATTAAATGCAGAGAAGCTACAACTAATGACCCAACTCTTTTACGACACAGATGCAGATCTAAGTCTTTTAAATAATAAAACAATAGCAATTATTGGATATGGATCACAAGGTCATGCACATGCCCTAAATCTTAAAGATAGTGGTATGGATGTAATTGTTGGATTATATAAAGGAAGTAAGTCTGAAAGCAAAGCTATTAGCGATGGTCTACAAGTCTTTAGCGTTTCTGAAGCTTGCGAAAAAGCAGACTGGATTATGATTCTCCTTCCAGATGAGTTTCAGAAAGATGTTTACCTTAAAGAAATAGAACCAAACTTAAAAGAAGGAAAGATATTAAGTTTTGCTCATGGCTTCAATATAAGATTTGGACTTATCAAACCTCCTAGTTTTGTGGATGTTGTAATGATTGCCCCAAAAGGACCCGGACACACTGTTCGCTGGGAATATCAGAATGGTCAAGGAGTTCCAGCATTGTTTGCAGTAGAGCAAGATTCTTCTGGGAATGCAAGATCATTGGCTATGGCTTACGCTAAAGGGATTGGCGGAACGAGAGCAGGAATTCTAGAAACAAACTTCAAAGAAGAAACAGAAACTGATTTATTTGGCGAACAAGCTGTCTTGTGCGGGGGGTTATCAGAACTCGTCAAATCAGGCTTCGAAACCCTTGTAGAGGCAGGATATCAACCTGAGCTTGCTTACTTCGAATGCTTACATGAAGTTAAACTTATTGTTGATTTAATGGTGAAGGGAGGCTTATCTCAAATGAGAGATTCCATTTCAAATACTGCAGAATACGGAGATTATGTAAGTGGTAAAAGACTAATCAATAGTGATACAAAAAAAGAAATGCAGAAAATTCTTAAAGATATTCAAGATGGAACTTTCGCTAAGAATTTTGTGGAAGAATGCGATAAAAACAAACCCTTAATGACAAAATTAAGAGAAGAGAACTCAAAACATGAAATTGAAAAAGTAGGTAAAGGTTTGCGCTCGATGTTCAGTTGGCTGAAATAAATTTATTTTTAATATACCTTGGATCGATTGGTTTTGATTTATTAATCGGCGATCCAAGTTTCTTAATCCACCCTGTTCAAGTAATTGGCTTTTACATAAAAAAAATATCTGATTACCTCATTAATAATTTCGGGGAAAATAAAAATATATTGCTTTGGGGAGGCTTAATAGTAGCTATATCCACCATAGGAATGAGTTTTGGTTTAGGTAAATTGATAGAACTAAGTTATGTGCAATCAAGAAATAATTTTTTTGGTGGATTGCTAATTTTTTTGGGACTATCAAGTTGTATTGCGACTAAGGGACTTATTTCAAGTGTGAAAGAGATTACAGAGCTAATAGAACGCGACGAAATTAATGGCCAAAATAAGAGAATAATCAAAGAGAAGGTACAAAGGATAGTTAGTAGGGATGTAAGTTCATCTTCTTTAGAACATCTTTTGAGATCAACTACAGAGAGTCTTACCGAGAATTCTGTTGATGGAATATTTGGGCCATTATTTTGGATTTTTATTGGAATTTTTTTTATGAAATTTTCAATTTTTCTGCCAGGGCCTTTATCACTTGGTTTTTCTTATAAAGCCATAAGTACTTTAGATTCAATGATAGGTTACAGATATGATTATTTTAGATATTTAGGTTTTTTCAGTGCAAAAATCGAAGATATTTTTACGTTTGTTCCTTCAAGATTAGTTTTAATTACATTACCTTTAGTAAGTCCCAAAATTAATGAGTATGGATCAATCATAAAAAAAAGCTATCTTGATGGTAAAAAATATGATTCGCCTAATGCTGGGATTTCAGAAGCTATATTTGCTTATATTTCTGGAATAACATTGGGTGGAAAAAGTAAATATAAAAATGAGATTATTAAAAAGCCAAAGATCAATGCGAATGGAGATAATTGCACTGGAGAGAAAATTAAATTAATTTGTCAATTAATTTTGAGATTACAATTATTATGGATAATAATTTTTGTCTTAATTTTTTTTATAATTTCAACTTTAATTTAATAATAAACTAATTTTAAAATTACTAGAATAAACTGTAAAAAACTCTATGCAAGAAAATGGCTCTCCAATAGAAAATCAGAATGATGATTTTACTAATACATCATTAACTGATAATGAATACTCAAAATGGGTAGACAATCAGGGAGATGA
>CACGHD010000036.1 GCA_902572825.1 uncultured Prochlorococcus sp.
CTTGCAAAATTATCTGGTCAAGAAGAAAATAATTTTGTGAAGTTAGAAGTTATTCCTGACAAAAAGTATTTGCTACCAGATCCAATAGAAACTCTTAAAGCAGCCGAAATTTTAATAAAAAAGGGTTTCGCTGTACTACCTTATATCAATGCAGATCCTATTCTTGCAAAAAGACTAGAAGAAATAGGTTGTGCAACTGTAATGCCATTGGGCTCTCCCATAGGTTCAGGGCAAGGTTTGTTAAATTTATCAAATATAAGGATTATTATTGAGAATGCAAAAGTGCCAGTAATAATTGATGCAGGAATTGGGGTGCCTAGTGAAGCTTCTCAAGCTATGGAAATTGGAGCTGATGGTGTTTTAATCAATAGTGCTATAGCACAAGCTGCAAATCCTCCTCTAATGGCTCAAGCGATAAATTATAGTGTGAAAGCTGGCAGGCAAGCTTTTCTGGCAGGAAGAATAAAAAAACAAGACTTTGCAGTAGCAAGTTCGCCGGCAAAAAATATATCTATCTAATTCTCTAAATTGAGAAAAGTTTAAAAAGAAAGTAAAAATTTATTATTTGCTTTTTTTATCGTATTAAGAAAGAAGATTTGAAACTATTTACAATATTTTTTCGCAAAGTGGAAGCACGCTGTAGTAATTTAATAAATATATTATGAATCTTTTAATTCTGGAGTTCTGAGTGAAAGTTATTGTTCTAGGTGGAGATGGTTTTTGCGGTTGGCCTTGTGCGGTGAATTTAGCAGAGCAAAATCATGATGTAATTATTGTCGACAATTTAAGTCGTAGAAAAATTGATATTGATCTAGAGGTAGAATCTTTAACTCCAATTTCTTCTATAACAGAACGACTTTCTGCATGGGAAGAGACTGGAGGCAAGCCTATGAGATTTCTTAACATGGATATCTCTAAGCAATATCAAAAATTACTTAATTTGCTCATTGATGAAAAACCAGATTCCGTGATCCATTTTGCAGAACAAAGAGCAGCGCCATACTCCATGAAATCGAGTTTTACCAAAAGATATACAGTAGATAATAATGTTAATGGCACCCACAACCTACTCGCTGCGATAGTAGAGAGTAATTTAGATATTCATGTTGTTCATTTAGGAACAATGGGAGTCTACGGATATGGATCACATAGAGGTGCAACAATTCCAGAAGGTTATCTAAAAGTAGAAGTTCCACAACCTGATGGAAGCCGCTTTGAAGAAGAAATATTACACCCTGCAAGCCCAGGTAGTGTCTACCACATGACTAAAACTTTAGATCAATTATTATTTCTTTACTACAACAAAAATGATCTTGTAAGGATTACTGATCTACACCAAGGCATTGTTTGGGGAACAAATACAGAAGCAACTTTAAAAGATCCTAGATTGACAAACCGATTTGACTATGACGGAGATTATGGAACTGTTTTAAACAGATTTCTAATGCAAGCTGCAATTGGATATCCATTAAGTGTTCATGGGACAGGAGGGCAAACAAGAGCATTTATACATATAAAAGACTCTGTAAAATGCGTACAACTTGCTCTTGAAAATCCCCCCAAATCTGGAGAAAGAGTCAAAATCTTTAATCAAATGACTGAGAGTCATCAAGTTGGAGAACTAGCTAAAAAAGTTGCTTCTCTAACTGGAGCTGATATCAATTATTTACCAAATCCAAGGAATGAAGCAGTAGAAAATGATCTAATTGTTGATAATAAATGCTTTATAGAATTAGGTTTAAACCCAACTACTCTTGATAATGGCTTATTAGAAGAAGTTGTTGAAGTTGCTAAAAAATACTCCAATAGATGTGATCTTAATCGCATACCTTGTGTTTCATCATGGACAAAAAAACAAGCTGAGGCTATAAAGACTAATTAAAATTTTTGAAATAGTTACCTTAAGAAAGTGAAAATTGCATTGTTTACTGAAACTTTTTTACCTAAAGTTGACGGCATAGTCACAAGACTGACTAAAACAATTGAATTTTTAATAAAAAATGGTGATGAAGTTATAATTTTTTGTCCAGAGGGGTGTCCAGAATCATATATGGGAGCAACTGTAGTGGGAGTTGCGGCAATGCCATTACCCTTATACCCTGAGTTGAAGCTTGGTTTACCAGGTCCTGCAGTCTCAGATAAGTTAGAAAAATTTAACCCAGATTTGATACATGTTGTTAATCCAGCTGTACTTGGCTTAGGTGGCATATGGTTGGCGAAAACTAATAATATTCCTTTAATTGCTAGCTACCATACTCATCTTCCGAAATATCTTGAACATTACGGTATGGGTATGCTAGAGCCACTTTTGTGGGAATTACTTAAAGCAGCTCATAATCAAGCCTTGTTAAATTTGTGTACTTCAACCGCTATGGTCAATGAATTAAAAGATAAAGGTATTCAAAGGACTGCTCTTTGGCAAAGAGGAGTAGATACTTACAGTTTCAGACCAGATTTAAGAAGTGAGAAAATGAGAGATAAATTATTTGGAAAATATAAAGATGCTAATTATTTATTGATTTATGTAGGAAGATTATCAGCAGAAAAACAAATTGAGAGAATTAAACCAGTCTTAGAAAGTATCCCTAATGCTTGTTTAGCACTTGTAGGTGACGGACCGTATAGAAACCAGCTTGAAAAAATCTTCGAAAATACCAAGACTAATTTCATAGGATATTTATCTGGTGATGAACTTGCTAGCGCCTATGCCTCTGGAGATATATTTTTATTTCCCTCTAGTACAGAAACACTTGGTTTAGTTTTACTAGAAGCAATGGCCGCAGGATGTCCAGTTATCGGAGCCAACAAGGGGGGTATTCCAGATATAATTAGCGATGGGATTAATGGTTGTTTATATGATCCAGATGAAAAAGATAATGGGGTACAAAGTTTGATTGAGGCAACAAAAAAAATTCTAGATAATGAAGATAAAAGAGAAATTATGAGAAAAGAGGCACGAAACGAAGCAGAAAAATGGGATTGGAATCAAGCAACGCTACAACTGCAAAATTATTATTCAGATACGCTCAAAGAAATAGATTAAATTTGATCTAAATTATTATGCCACGTGTGGGGGCGTAGGGTTACTATATGAACTTAAAGGAAGTATTAAAGTAGCTATATTTTGATTCTTTTCAGGCCTTTTTTTCTTTGAGAATTTTTTACCAAAAGGTACTCTTATAACATTAGTCCCCTCAATGGAACAAATATTTGAGTTATCTCCAGAATAATTATTTACAAAATTTGGTAAGTTGACGTTTTTAAATGGCAGTTGCTCAACATTACCAGATTTAAAATCTTTGGTCATAGCTTCAAATACCCCAAAAAATTTGATGCTCGAATATTTTAATAAAAAAATTTAAAAAAATTCTATAAGAAAATATTAAATTTTTATTCATATTGATAATAACTAAGTAAGTAGAAGGACGCTAGTCCTTTAAGCACATTTTTTTTCTTCTAAAGTCTCATCTTGATTTACATTGCAAGAACAAATTAAATTACGATCGCCATATGCATTATTAATCCTAGAAACTGAAGACCAAAACTTAATATTGGTTGGAGTTTTATAAGGGAAAGAAGCCTTTTCTTTTGAATAAGGATATTGCCAATTATCAGCAATTAACTCTTTCAGCGTATGGGGAGCATTGCTTACTACATTATTATTTTTTAATTCATGATTATTTTCTATTTCACTGATTTCTTCTCCAATCAATAGCATAGCCTCACAAAATCTATCTACTTCTGCCAAACTTTCACTTTCAGTAGGCTCTATCATTATGGTTTCCGGAACAGGCCAACTAATAGTTGGGGCATGAAAACTATAATCAATTAATCTTTTGGCTAAATCATTGACGCTCAATCCAGTTTTGGATTTTAAATCTCTAAAATCTAAAATACATTCATGTGCGACAAAATTATTTTTTCCTTTATAGAGAATCTTGAATTTATGTTTTAAGGAATGTGCAATATAATTTGCAGATAAAATTGCGTGCGAAGTTGCTTTCCTTAACCCACTTAGACCTGCCATTTTTATATACATCCAACTTATTGGAAGAATACTTGCACTCCCATGCTTGGCAGAAGATACGAAATTAAAACTATTAGATAAATTATTATCCATTAAAGAATGAGTAGGAAGGTATGGGCTTAAAGTTTCTGATGCAGCAACTGGACCTACTCCTGGACCACCGCCTCCATGTGGAATGCAGAATGTTTTATGTAAATTCAAATGACAAACATCAACACCATAGTTTCCAGGTTTGCATAATCCAACCTGAGCATTCAAATTTGCTCCATCTAAATAGACAAATCCTCCCACAGAATGAATTAATTCACATATCTTTCTGATTTGTAATTCAAAAACTCCATGAGTAGAGGGATAAGTCAACATAAGAGCCCCTATTTGGTTATCAAATTTCTTGACCTTGATTGATAAATCTTGAAAATCAATATTTCCTTCGTCATCACATTCAACAGTTAACACGTCAAAACCTGCCATAACTGCACTAGCAGGATTTGTTCCATGAGCACTTTTTGGAATTAAACATTTTTTTCTTAACAGGTCACCTTTTGATTCAAAATAAGAATTAATTGCCAATAAACCTGCAAACTCTCCTTGAGAACCTGCATTTGGTTGAAAAGAAACTGATTTTAAACCAACAATGTCACCTATCCATTTTTCTAGGTCAGATATAATTTTTAAATAGCCTTTAGTTTGATCTGGTGGGGAAAAAGGATGCATAAAAGATAAATTAGCCCAAGAGACTGGATTTAACTCTGCTGCAGAATTTAACTTCATGGTACAGCTTCCCAATGGCATCATCCCATCTACCAAAGAAAAATCTTTTTCTGCAAGTCGGAATATATATCTCATTAATTCAGTTTCACTTTGGTAATTTGTGAATATATCTTGCTGCATCCATGCACTGGATCTCAAAGCTAAACTTTCAAAATGAAATTCTTTACCAAATTTTATATGCTCTAAATCTTCTTCTTTTTCTATAAGGTTTGCTATGAAAGTCAAAATATCTTTTATTTCTTTTTCATTACTAAGCTCATCTAAAGAGATCCCAAATCCAGTTGAATTTTCAATAGTTGATCCTAACGGCAAAATTCTGAAGTTATAGCCATTTTTTAAAGCCTCGTTATGGATCCTCTGGGAGTGCTCAGAATAAATATCAACACTATCAAATCTAATCCCAGCAGGAATATCAAAACCTAAAGCAGCTAAACTTGATTCTAAATTTATTCTCAACTCAACTAATCTCTTAGCAATTTGCGTTAATCCAGCGGGTCCATGATAAATAGCATAAAAAGAAGAGATTATGGCTAATAAAGATTGAGCAGTACAAATATTACTGGTGGCCTTTTCTCTTCTAATATGTTGCTCTCTTGTTTGCAATGCTAGTCTTAAAGACTTTTCTCCATTTTTAGAGAGAGTTTGCCCAACAATTCTTCCGGGTATCAGCCTTTTATATTTTTCACTACAAGCAAAATATGCTGCATGGGGACCACCAAAACCCATTGGTACACCAAATCTTTGCATACTACCCACTGCTACATCAACACCAAATTCAGAAATTGGTTTAATCAAAACTTGTGCTAGTGGATCAATACATGCCGTAACAATAATTTCTGATCGATGTGCTTGGGATATTAAGAATGTGGGATCATATAATTGTCCATTTTTACCAGGTAATTGCAACAACATTCCAAAAACATCATCATGATTAGGAAGGTTGCTTTGAGTAAAGCGTTTTAAGGATATTCCCAAAGGTTTTGCTCTAGTCTGTAAAACATTAAAAGTATGATCAAAAACATTTGACTCCACTAGGTAGACTTTTGAAGATTTATTTTTTCTTGCGGAAAAACTCATGGCCATGGCTTCTGCTGCAGCAGTACCCTCATCCAACAAAGATGCATTGGCGACAGGGAATCCTGTTAGTTCACAAACAATAGTCTGAAAATTAAATAGAGCTTCTAATCTTCCTTGTGCAATTTCTGCTTGATATGGAGTATAAGACGTGTACCACCTTGGATTTTCAAGAACATGTCTTTGGATTACTTTAGGCATATGGTTGTCATAATAACCAAGGCCTATAAGTGATCTCATTTTAGTATTTTTATTCGCAATCTCTTCTAATTCGTTTAAAGCCTCAATTTCTGAACAACCTTGGGGCAATATTTCTGAAGATTTATCTTTAAGCTGAATATCTTCAGGAATAACTTGATTTATAAATTGATCAATATTATTAAAACCAAGCTTGTTAAGCATAATTATTTCATCATTATCTCCTAACCCAAGATGCCTATCTATAAACAAATCGGACCTAAATTTAGATGTCATATTAAGATATTTTTCTTTAAAATAGCTCTTTTTAAAAAGTTTGCCTTATTTTGGTACAACCTTTGATTGATATTCCTGAGAGGTCATCAAATTTGCAATTGATGCTTTTGATTCTGGTTTCAAAATGACTAACCAACCGTCTCCAATCGGATCATTCTGTAAAAGCTCAGGGTTCTCAATAACACTTTCATTTACAGATACTATTTTCCCTGAAAAAGGCAGATAGACTTCCTCAACGGCCTTAACTGATTCTATTGTTCCAAAAGTCTCGCCTTTCTCTAAAGTCGCACCTTCATCAGCTAATTCAACAAAAACAATATCTCCTAATTGATCTATAGCGAATTCACTAACTCCAATTTTTAATAATCCATTTTCTTCTAAGACATATTCATGAGTATCAGCATAGTTGAGGTTGTCTGGAAACTTGTAAGACATGATTAAGTAGATAAAGGAAGAAGAGAATCCTTTGAAATTAATTTTTCCTCTAATAATTCAGATAATAATCGAATTAATGCAATTTTGATGTGAGCTATGTGAGAACCACCTTGAACAAAAATATTGTAAGGATCTCTTAGAGGGGCATCTGCAGAAAATTCACTTGTACTACCTTCAATAAAGGTACCTCCTGCCATTAATAATTTTGAATCATATCCATCCATTGATGATGGAACAACATTCAGAAAAGAATCTACTGGTGAAGAATTTTGAAAAGATTGACAAACTTTTTGTACCAGATCAGGATTATTCAATCTTACTGACTGAATAAGATCAGATCTATAAGTTGCTGGCTCTGGTAAAACCCTAAATCCCAAATTTTTAAAGACCGCTGCAACCATATCAGCACCTTTTAGTGATTCGTGAACAATTTGTGGTGATAAAAACAAACCCTGCAAAATTAATCTTCCTAGTCCAAAATTTATTCCTGCAGAAGAACCAATGCCTGGTGAGGTTAATCTAGAACATGCCATCTCAACCAACTCTGCATCTCCTGCAACGTACCCACCAGTAGGAACTATTGTTCCTCCCAAATTTTTAATCAATGATCCAGCAATTATA
>CACGHD010000037.1 GCA_902572825.1 uncultured Prochlorococcus sp.
ATTGCTTTAATGGCTGCAACTAGATCAACTTTAAGAGGTCAGAAAGATGTAATTATTAGCAATAGATTAATTTCAGATAAAGTTATTCTAAAGGCAGTTGGAATCACAGTTGGATCTTTGCTTTTCGTTCTTTTAATGGCAATGTTGCTTAGTACAACTAATACTTTTGTTAAAAAAGAATCATTCACATTCCTAGAAATCCTTTTCACTTGCATATCTGCATTCGCAACAGTTGGTTTTGATATTGGTTTAACCGCAAAATTAAATCATTTTGGTCAATTTATTCTTATTGTGGGTATGTTTGTGGGCAGACTTGGGATCCTTTTGCTTTTAAGTGCACTTTGGCAGGCTCTGTATAAGAGTAGAATAGATAGACAAAAGAGAATTGGCTATCCTAGGGCTGATCTATATGTTTAGAATTGACTGAGTTTTATTATGGCTGATTGGTGGCAGTGGTCTCAAAAGAGAGAAAGTGAATCACTCACTTTTGCAGTTGTCGGCGTTGGAAGATTTGGAACCGCAGTTTGCAGAGAACTTATTAGTAATGGTGCTGATGTCTTGGCTGCAGATTATTCAGAAAAAGCTATTGATGATTTAAGGCAATTAGAACCTTCGATAGAAGCGAGAGTTGTAGATTGTACTGATGAAGAGTCTATGAAGGAATCGGGAATTCTTGAAATGAATACTGTTGTAGTTGGTATTAGTGAACCTATTGAAGCAAGTATAACTACAACTCTTATTGCTAAGGATAGTGAAGGTAGCAAAGTGAAAAGAGTAATAGCGAGAGCTACCAGTGACTTGCATGAAAAAATGTTAAAAAGAGTAGGTGCAGATAAAGTTGTTTTCCCATCTAGGATGCAAGGAGAAAGATTAGGTTTAGAACTAGTAAGACCAAACCTAATCGAAAGATTGGAACTAGATAATCAAACTGGTATAGATGAAATAAAAGTTCCAGAGGAATTTATTGGAAGATCTTTAAGAGATTTAAATTTGAGGAAAAATTATTTAGTAAATGTTCTTGCTGCAGGACCTGCTGAAGAGTTAACAGTTAATCCTCCAGCAAAATATATTTTGGAAAGAGGAAATATTTTGGTAGTCATGGGTAAAACTTTAGATTTACAGAAATTGCCTCAAAATTAATTATTTTTAATCAGATTTTTTATAGTATCTAATCCTTTGAGGAGCTCTTTTTAATCTTCTGACGCTTTGTTTTTCAAGTTCATCTCTAAATTTATCAGTATTTAAATTATTTTCTTCAATAGGTGATTTACTTTCTTTTTCGAAATATTTTTTAATACCCTCTTGTATTAACACTTTTGCCATATTACTTACTGTCCTAGATTCATTATCGGCCAAAATAGTTAATTGCTCACAAATTAATTCTGGCAGAACTACTTGAATTCTGGGGGATTTAGGCTTCCCATTAGTTGAGTTTTGACGGGTAGCCATGAGTCAAAGTTGATAACTGTTACTTATAAGTATACACAGTTAGTCAAGGATACTATCTTTGTGTATATTATTAGTAAGGAAATTTATGTCCGTATCAATTAATTGTTTTATTGTCCCATGAAAAATTCAAGAAAAATTGATTCTCCTAAAAGGTCGATAATTGATAAACCAAAAAAAAGATTAGTCAATTCTGATTCTCACGATAATGAAAATAGTGACGTTTTGGTATCAGCTGTAATTAGTCCATATTTGTTAACTCATCTTCACCATATTCTTCAGCAGTCTGAGTATTATGCCCAAAAAGATGGCAGAAAATCTCACGCAGCTAACTTTGCGAAACTAAGAAAAGTTTTATGTTTAGACGCAAGAAGTATGGCAGATGCCTCTGCAAAAGAGATAAAAGATTTGGATAATGATTTATCTAATAATAAATATAATGAACAAAATGTAGCTTGAAGTAATAATCTATTAATAAATAGATTTTAAAAACATGTCCAGTAATGCTGAAAAGCTCTATAAGTTAATTGCCAACGATTCCAAAAAGAAACAAAGTCTTTTTATGACAGCCTTAACTAATCCCAAAAAAGCCTTAGATAAAATATGCGATATTGGCAACGAGTTAAATATTTCTGTGACTAAAGAAGAGGTTATTGAGTATTTGAGTACTATTGATGATGAGGCAACTAAAATGTGGTTAATCAAGGCTCGAGGAGGTCTTTAGGAAAAGGTTTCGAATAATTATTATTTGGATTAGGAATAGGTTTTATTCTTTTGTTGTAGCCACCTCCACCAGCCAAAGTCCAAAAAAACCAATAACTTGGAATTGCAAGAGCTGCAGCTATGAAAATCACTACAATTTGTTCTATTCTTTTCATGATTTAATTTTATTCCACAAAATATTTTTTAGTAAATAAGCCACAGATTTTGTAAATTCTATTTTTAAAACAGTGATTAGATTTGAAAGTGTAAGCAAAATTTATTCTACAGATGTTGTTTTAAAAAATATTAGTTGGGAGATTAAGAAAGGAGAAAAAGTTGGCTTAGTTGGTTCTAATGGAGCAGGTAAATCAACCCAATTTAAGATTTTAATTGGGGAGGAAGAGCAAACAAGTGGAACAATAATCAAAGAGGGAAATCCTAAAATTGCTCATTTAAAGCAAGAGTTTGATTGTAATTTGAATTTTTCAGTGAGACAGGAATTAGAAAGTTCTTTTAAAGATATACAAATTGTTGCCATTAAACTTTTAGAAATTGAGAATAAAATGAAATCATTGGATATAAAAAAAAATTCCGATGAACTTGAAATATTTGTAAATCAACTCGCACAATATCAAGCAAAATTTGAAGCTTTAGGTGGTTATAAAATGCAATCTGATGTAGAAAAAATATTACCTAAATTAGGATTTTCTATAGAAGATGCTGATAAATTAGTTGGCAATTTCTCAGGTGGTTGGCAGATGAAAGTTGCACTTGGAAAAATAATCTTACAAAAACCTGATTTACTTTTACTGGACGAACCAACTAATCATTTGGATTTAGAAACTATTTTTTGGTTGGAAGAATATCTATCATCGCTTAAAATTGCAGTTATAATTATCAGCCATGATAGATATTTCTTAGATAAATTATGTAAAAAAATAATTTTTGTAGATAGGGGAAAATGTGAAACATATAATGGGAATTATTCTTTTTTTGTCGAACAGAAATCTTTGAATGAAGAATCACGAAATAAGGCATATCAATTACAACAAAAAGAAATTGAGTTACAGAAGAGGTACATAGATAGATTCAGAGCTAGTGCAAATAGAAGTTCTCAAGCAAAAAGTAGAGAAAAACAATTAAAAAAGATTTCTAAAATTGAGGCTCCCATGGCAAAATCAAAAAGTCCTGTTTTTAATTTTCCAGAATGCCCTCGCTCAGGAAAATTAGTTCTAAATATCAAAAATTTGTCTCATAGTTTCGAGGATAAAATTCTTTTTTTAGATATTAATTTAAAGATTTCTTCTGGGGAGAAAATAGCAATATTGGGACCTAATGGCTGCGGCAAATCAACATTGCTAAAAATTATTATGAAAAAAATATCTCCTGAAATTGGAGAAATTAATCTTGGTAAACATAATATAATTACTAGCTATTATGAACAGAATCAAGCTGAAGCACTTTCCCTTGACGAAAGGGTTATTGATTTAATATGTAATAAGTCTCCAGAATGGTCCCAAAAAAAAGTTAGAACATTTTTAGGGAGTTTTGGCTTTCAAAATGAAACTGTTTTTAAATATATTAAACAACTTAGTGGAGGAGAAAAGGCAAGATTAGCATTGGCGCTTATGATTATTAATCCTAGTAATTTCCTTATTTTAGATGAACCAACTAATCATTTGGATCTGCAATCTAAGGAAAACTTAGAATTAGCAATTAAAAATTATAAAGGTTCATTATTAATCATTTCTCATGATCGGTATTTTATTTCAAAGGTTGCAAATAGAATTATTGAAATTAAAGATTCAAAGTTATTTTCATATGATGGTAATTACGAATATTTTTTAGAAAAAAATCAAAGTCAAAAAATTTGATTACTTTTAATAAAATTTACAATTGGCTAAGTAAGATCACTTATTTATCTTTACATAGTTTACCGTCTTTGATTATTCTTAAAAATACAAAAATAGGTTTTAATAATTTCAATGAAAAATTACGATTTCCAAGAAAAATATTTTCAAATTTCTGATCCTATTGAAAGTTATTTTGAATGCATTACTTCCTGTGATATCAGGGATGGTAGATGTATTTCTAGATGTGTGGAAATACTTAAACGGAATGAGAATTAAATTTTTTTAGTTATTTTGTAGATTAGTAATATCAGTTGGTATTACTATTAATTTAATAAATTTATTTTTACGCTTCAATAATATATTTACTTGTTTTTTGATACCATTTTTACTAATTTGCTCTATTACGTCTGATGCGGTTTCAATATCTTTATTTCCTACCTTAATTAAAATATCATCTATCTTGATTCCACTTTTTTCAGCTGGACTATTCGGTACTACATATCCAACTTTAACGACATTATTTTTTTTCTCAAAAATACTTTCTTCTATTAGGCTAATTCCAATCATAGGATGTATTACTTTCCCATTTTTTAAAAGTTGATAGGCAATTTCCTTAGCTTTATTAATTGGGATTGCGAAACTCAAACCCGCTCCTGGACCAGATCTTATCAACGTATTAATACCAATTACTTCTCCATCGCTATTCAACAGTGGACCTCCAGAATTGCCAGGATTAATAGCAGCGTCTGTTTGTATCAGTTCAAGTTTTTTATCATATATTCCTAATTGAGTTACATTTCTATTTAGATTACTAATAATACCAAGCGTAACTGTGTTTTCCAGTCCGAATGGATTTCCTACTGCTATTGCCCAATCACCAACTTTAATCTTTGCAGAATCGCCCAATTTTGCCTTTGGCCAAGGTCCTTTCCCTTCAATTTTTAGCACAGCTAAATCAGTAAAAGAGTCTTGGCCTATCAGTTTAGCGTTTAATTTTTTGCCATTGGTTAAACCAACAATTACCTTATCTGATCCATTCACTACATGAGCATTGGTCATTACAAGTCCATCTGCAAATATAAATCCACTGCCTTGGTTTTGCTCTATTCTTGTTCGATTTTCGTTGGGCAAATTTAATCCAAAAAATCTGTCAAAATATGGGTCTAGAAATAGTTGAGAATTTTTTGGAAAATTTCTTTTTTTAACATATCTTTGAGTATCAATTGTCACCACAGCTGCACCGGTTCTTTCTACAGCTTTAGTTATGAAAGATTTGTTTGAAAATAAACTAACTTCATTAATTTTTGGCTTGCTTAATGGTTGGGATATTACTTTTGCAGGATAAGTAATGCCTAATTGAATAAATGAGATGATTATTAATATCTTTTGGATGTATTTTTTCAATTTTGATTTTCTTATTTTTTGAGAGATTTAATACACCCTAACTAGTGTTATTCAAATATAACTAGTAATTTAATTAATTGAATCTAGAGAATAATTTAGTGACTTAAAATAGCTAAATTTCTTTTTTTCGGGCTATGATGTTAAACATATATCCAACAAATTTATAAATTCAATGACTATCCTATTTCCAATTATATATTCTGCGGCCTTAACTTATTTAGTGTGGAAAGCTTTTAAAGTAATGTCTAATGGCTGGGGCATATCAGATAATAAATATAAACGTTCAAATACTTCGAGTTTTAAACAAAAAAAGTACACAATACATCCAGAACTTTTAGATAAATCAGGTAATATAACAGAAGAGGAGCTATTAACAGTACGGTTTTCGAATGATAATGACTCTACGTTAGAAGAAAAAGGTTCAACAACTGATTAATCAAAATACATCTAAGAAAAAAAATTGGAATTAAGAACAAAAATTGTTTCAGCGGTAATAAGATCTCTCAAATTACCCCCAAGGTTTCGTTTGAAAATGGTTAAAGAAGATCCAGTGAGACTTGAATTAAGCCTTACTCCTTCTTACGGTAAAAATCCAGTTATTGTTGGTATAGTTGAATCTTTAGACTTAGTCGCGCGAAGAGATAGAGATGGTAGACTTCCCAGAGATCTTCAAGGAACTTGGGACTGGACTGTAAGACATGGAAAAGTTAGTACTGGAGGTTGGAATCCTATGTTAAAAGAAGCATTGCAAACAATGTTTGATACAGGATTACCAGCCATTGTATATGAGGAATTAACTGGAGATGAGTATCGACCTGTTGATGGTTTAAGACATGTTAAATAAATAATTTATTATTTTTCATAAAATCTTCCTTAAAACGTTAAAATAATCTGATAGATAATTTAGTTAATTATGAGTAAAGACAATCAACCAAGATTTGGCTTTGTAAATTTTGCAGAAACTTGGAATGGCCGCATGGCAATGATGGGTATTTTGATTGGACTTGGTACTGAATTAATTACTGGACAAAGTATTCTTCGACAAATTGGAATAGGTTAGGGTTTTATTTAATTTCTTCTGCTTTAACATCAATGGTACTTGCACTAGGCTTTTCATCCAATTGATTTTTCTTGTTTATATTCTCTAAATCTGCACCGCAATTGATGCAGGTTTCACTTAAACCTAATGATATTGCCCCACAATTACTGCACGTATTAATTTTAGATTTGTAAGAGTTATAACCAAAAAACACTAGAACTAACAATAGGAGAGGAATTAAAAATAAAAGAAGTAATATATTTCCAACAATGCTAATGAAAAAATTTAATCCAAAAATTGGAATAACGATAAGTATGATTAATGAGTAGGTGAGAAGATTTTTATTAGCTTTAAGAAAATAGTTCAATTTAGTTGTCCTTATCTATAATTTCTTTTTTTATTTACTAAAGCCATTCTAGCAATAACTACACTCCAACACTGTCCAAAATATAAAATCACTCCTAATAGCCATACCCATAAAGTAAGTACAAGAAAACCTCCAATAAAACCGTATGCTTGAAATCTTACTCCAAGTGAGAGAATACTTTTACTTACTGCTAGGTT
>CACGHD010000038.1 GCA_902572825.1 uncultured Prochlorococcus sp.
TCTAAACTTTTTACATATAATGGATCCGGCCAAGCGATGCCCAAACCTTTTCTTTGACCTACTGTGAAGTGCTGTATACCATTGTGCGTTCCCAGGACTTTTCCATTTACATGCACAATTTCTCCTTCTTTGGGTTCAATGTGTTTGTCGATAAATCTCTGCATTGATCCATAATGCTCAACTAAACATAAATCTTGACTTTCTGGTTTTTGAGCAGTTCTAAGGCCTAATCTCAAGGCTTCCTTTCTTGTCTCTTCTTTTTTCATTTCACCAAGAGGAAATTCTAATCTGCTTAGTATTTCTTGTGAAAGAGAATAAAGAAAATAACTTTGGTCTTTGTTTTCGTCGGCACCTCTAAGAAGAAGGAAGTCCTTAAATTTAAAGCCTTTGCAATCAAGTTTTCCAGCATAAGATGATTTTTTTATTCTTGCGTAATGTCCGGTCGCAATATGAGTAAAGTCTTTTTTGTTTATTGCGTAATTAAGCATCTCTTCAAACTTCACATTTTTGTTGCACATCGAACAAGGCAGTGGGGTGAATCCTTTCTCATAGCTTTCAGTAGTTTTTTTAATTACCTCTCTTTCGAAAATTTCTCTTGAGTCAATTATTTTATGATTAATTCCCAAATCTTCACAAAGGCCAGCAGCATCTACTAACCCTTCAGAACAACAGGAGCCTTGTCCTTTCATTAGCCAAAGAGTTAGTCCCTCAACATTCCAGCCTCTTTCTACAAGAAGAGCAGCTGAAAGGGAACTATCGACGCCACCAGAAAGACCTACAATAATATTTTTCTTCTTTTTAGTTTTATTATTAGAAGAAAAAAAGTTCTCTAATTTTTTATCCTTTTGTGTCTTTAACATGGAAGTTTAAATTTTTGAACAGTTCTTCAATTGCTTTGTACTAATTATGAATGAAATTGTGTGGCCAACAATTGATTCTAAACATTTAATTGTTGATTCAAAGCAAATGTTGATAGTAGAGAAAGAAATGTTTTCTGATGGAATGCCACAAGAAGCATTGATGGAAAAAGCTGGTATCCAAATTAGTAGATGGCTCTTAAAAAAGAAACCTCTTCTCAAGAATGGAATAACTGTTTTTATAGGTCCCGGGCATAATGGCGGGGACGGTGCAGTGATAGCCAGAGAGCTTTTTTTGAAGGGTTTTTATGTTCAGGTATGGTGTCCATTCCCGATAAAAAAAACACTAACAAATGACCACCTCAATTATCTTACATCTATTGGTGTAACAAAATTAGTAGAGCCTCCTGATGCAAATGGGAAAGATCTTTGGATTGATGCAGTTTTTGGTAATAATCAAACAAGAAAAGTTGATGATAAATTAATTAAACTGTTTAATCAAAAATTTCATAAAAAATATGGAAAGGTAATAAGTATTGATATTCCAACAGGATTATGTCCTGATAAAGGAGAGCCTTTTTTAGATAATGCAGTAAAGGCAGACTATACCTTAGCCATTGGTCTTTGTAAGATTGGGTTGACCCAAGATTCTGCTTTACCTTTTGTTGGAGAATTGCACCATATAGATGTTGGAATGCCTACTAGTAAACTGTCAAAAGTTGATAAAAAGATTTTTAAGGTTACTTACAAAGATATAAAAAGTATTGATTTACCTTCTTTACCAAAAAATTCCAACAAATATCAAAGAGGTAGAACTTTAATAATAGCTGGAAGTGAAAAATATCCTGGTGCTGCATACTTAGCGTTAAAAGGGGCCATATCAAGTGGAGCAGGCTTCATATCTGCGGTGCTTCCTGGGATAGTTGCTGAATCTATTTGGCAAGTTGCCCCAGAAATAGTTTTAAAAGAAACTATGCAATCTAACCAAAATGGAAATGCATCTTTATTTAGTGCATTAAAGAATATTGATTTAAGTGCTTTTGATTCATTAGCTGTCGGTCCAGGAATAGGAATTGATAATGATGATTGGCAAAAATCAAAAGACTATCTTTTGGCTTTTGGAGGATTATTGATCTTGGATGCAGATGCACTAAATAGAATTTCTGAATCTAAATTGGGGTCAAATTTCTTTTTAGAGAGAAAATTTAAGACATGGATTACACCACACAGCAAAGAATTTGGAAGATTGTTTCCTAATATAAAAGCTAAGACCAATATTGGGCTTGCTAGTGATGCGGCAAAAGAATTCAATATCAGTATTTTGTTAAAAGGAGCGAACAGTATAGTCGCTGATAATAAAAAAGTATGGCAACTTTTTGGAACTGATTCTCAGACAGCTCGAGCTGGATTGGGTGATCTTTTATCTGGTTTTGTAGCTGGTAGTTCTGCGATTGATTTAACCTTGTGTAGAAATATATCAACAGATTTTTTTGCTAAATATGTACTTTTGCATTCATTTGCTGCATCGAATTGCAAAAGTGGGTCAAATGCTTCTGCTATTGGTGATGAACTGACAAAATTAATGAGAAATATAAAAACGAGACAAATATCTTGAAAGAAACAATTTAAGAGAGTTTTTTATAGTTTTAAACACATAAGTGTATAAATATTACATGAAATCTGAAGCGCGCATTAAATATTTGGCCATTTCTATAAAAGTGTAGGAGAGTCTTATTACCTAATTAGGTCAAAAAAAATGGTTTCATCATTACCAACTCAATCAGAACAACCTAAAAGGAGGAGTAATGATCCAATAAGTTGGTATTTACAGAATATTGGTAGAGTTCCCTTATTAACACCTGCAGAAGAAATTGAATTGGGCAATCAAGTTCAGAGGATGATGATTCTTACAGAAGATGGACAATTAAATGAAAAGACTAATGATTTTACAACTCAGCAAAAAAGAACTATAAAAATTGGTCGAAGAGCTAAAGAAAGAATGATGAAAGCTAATTTAAGATTAGTTGTCAGTGTGGCAAAAAAATATCAAGGTAAAGGGCTGGAATTACTTGATTTAGTACAAGAAGGTTCTCTTGGGTTAGAGAGGGCGGTTGAAAAATTTGATCCGACAAGAGGATATAAGTTTTCTACTTATGCCTTTTGGTGGATTAGGCAGAGTATGACAAGAGCAATTGCTTGTCAATCAAGAACAATACGTTTACCTGTTCATTTAAGTGAAAGGTTAGCATCTATTAGAAAAGTTAGTAGAGATTTGGCTCATAAGCTTGGTGCTATGCCTAGCAGAATTGAAATTGCAGAGGCAATGGAAATTGATGTTGAAGAATTGGATTCTGTTTTAAGACAAGCGTTATCTACAAGTAGTCTAGATGCTCCAGTAAATGGTGATGATGGCAGGAGCTTCTTAGGTGATTTAATTGCAGATAGTAATAATGAAGAGCCTTTAGATCAAGTTGAACAGAAAATGCATCAAGAGCAACTTGGCAAGTGGTTAAGTCATTTAAGCGAGCAAGAACAACATGTTCTTAAACTAAGGTTTGGACTTGATGCAAATGAGAGGCATACGCTTGCAGAAATTGGAAGATTATTAGAAGTTTCAAGAGAAAGAGTAAGACAAGTTGAACTTAAGGCACTAAGAAAATTAAGGAATTTAACCAGAAAATTACCTAGCGGTATTTAATTTAATCTTCTGCCCAAATATATTTGGTTAATTCTTCTGAAGGGGGTTCCGGTGCTTCAATAGCATTTTTAACTGACTCCGATATCTCTGCATCAATTTTCTTTTCAATAATTTTTAATTCTTCTTCAGTTGCAAATTTACCGTCAATAATTTCATTGGCTAATTTCTTAATAGGATCTCTTTTCCCCCAAAACTCCTTCTCTTTCTCTGACCTTAATTCATCTGGATCTGCAAGAGAATGTCCTCTATATCTATAAGTCAGACATTCTAAAAGTGTCGGACCTTCTCCTGCTCTAGCTCGCTCGATTGCTCTTTGTGCTGCTCCTCTAACTGCTAATACATCCATTCCATCAACTTCCTCGCCGTGCATACCAAAAGCAGACGCTTTTCTCCAGATTTCAGGATTACTAGTAGCTCTATCGTGAGCCATACCAATAGCCCATTTATTATTTTCAACAACAAAAATTATGGGTAATTTCCATAACTGGGCCATATTTAAACATTCAAAAAACTGCCCATTATTACAAGTCCCATCCCCAAAGAATGCTGCAGTTACTGCATCACTATTACTTTTACCAGCAACTTCCTTTTTGTATTTGCTTGAAAAGGCTGCCCCTAAGGCAACTGGAATTCCCTCTCCAATGAATGCATATCCTCCGAGTAAGTGATGCTCTCTTGAAAATAAGTGCATGGATCCACCTCGGCCTTTACTACAACCAGTAGCTTTACCAAAAAGTTCACTCATTACTTCAAATGAGGGAACCCCCGCACTTAGTGCATGAACATGATCGCGATAAGTACTACAAAACCAATCATGTTTCTTTTTCATGGCGCCAATTACTCCCGTGCTTATAGCCTCTTGACCGTTATATAAATGAACGAAACCAAACATTTTCCCCCTGTAATACATTTCTGCGCACTTATCTTCAAACCTACGACCAAGCGTCATGTCTTCATAAAGAAATAATCCGGTTTCTCGATCTAATTCGGCTTTTTTAATGTCTTGAAGATTTGAAATTCTCTCTACGTGTGTTTCCAAGAAAATACCTTAACGAAGTTTTGATTTGTTAACATTCTAAGCTGTGAAGGGCGATTTTCATGATTTTTTTTAATAACTCTGTAAGACCTTGTGAAAAAAAATTTTAACTTGATAAAATTTGTCTAAGAATTTTCAATAGGATATTTGTTTGGAACTTCCTTTAGACCATTTTCGTTTAATTGGCGTAAGCCCCTCTGCAACTTCTGAGGAAATATTAAGGGCGTTTCAATTGCGGTTAGATAAAACACCCAATGAAGGTTTTACTTATGAAGTTTTAACCCAAAGATCCGAGTTGCTTCGCCTCACTGCCGATCTACTTACAGATCCAGAAAGTAGAAGAGAGTACGAAAATTTGTTATTGAATGGGAATTCTGGATTGGATTTCTCCTCAAATAGAGAAGTAGCAGGATTAATACTTCTTTGGGAATCTGGTTCGCCAAAAGAAGCTTTTAAAATCACGAGAAAATCATTGCAGCCCCCTCAAACTCCAGCTTTAGGAAGTAGTAGAGAAGCTGATTTAACATTATTAGCTGCTTTGACAGCTAGAGATTCTGCAATTCAAGAACAACAGCTTAGATCCTATTCGAATGCAGCAGACTTTTTACATGAAGGTATACAACTTCTACAAAGAATGGGAAAGCTTGTAGACATTAGAAAAGAACTTGAAGAAGATTTGGTTGCTTTGCTTCCTTTCAGAATCCTAGATCTACTTAGTAGGGATCTAAATGATCAAGAGTCTCATAAAAAAGGCTTAAGTATGTTGGAAAATTTAATAATCAAAAGAGGTGGTTTAGAAGGTAATAATAAATCTGAATATAAAGATTATCTGAATCAGCAAGAGTTTGAAGCTTTTTTTCAACAAATTAAGCCATTTTTGACTGTGCAAGAACAGATTGATTTGTTTCTTGAATTACAAAAAAGAGGATCATTAGAAGCAGGATTTTTAGCATTTCTATCCTTAACAGCTATTGGTTTCTCTAGAAGAAAGCCGGAAAAATTATTTGAAGCGAGGAGAATTTTAAAGAAACTAAATTTATCTGGTCTTGATTCAATGCCGCTAGTTGGTTGTTTAGATTTGCTTTTAGCTGATATTGACCAGGCCTCTGCAAGGTTTTCAAGTAGTTCTGATGAAAATCTACGAGATTGGCTTAATAGTTATCCTGGAAATAAGTTAGAAGCGATATGTATTTTCTGTAAAAATTGGTTAGAGAATGATGTTTTAGTTGGGTATAGAGACATTGACTCAAAAGAAGTTGATTTAGATTCTTGGTTTGAAGATAGAGAAATTCAAGAATTTATTGAAAAAGTAGAAAAGAAATCAAATAAAATTTCAATTACGTCAAATCTTCAAAACCAGCAAACTGACAAGGAATCCTCCACAAAAACGACAGAAGATTTTGATAATGTAATGGGGAATATTGATCAAAGAAGATTACCTTGGCCTGGTGGCGTAAAACAAGGCTATGAAAAAGTTGAGACCAAAGAAATAGAATTCAATGAGGAATACTTTAAGAAAAAACCAATTGAGTTTTATAATTTTTTAATTGAAAAAATTGCTGAATTAAAATTTAGTTTTGGGGAATTCATAAAGGATAAAGAGATAATTAATCGGTCACCGTATTTAATTTATATCTATGCGTTTTTGATCTTATTTGCATTTGGTATTGGTATTGGATTTTTAAGAAATAATTTTCAAAAATCAATTCAGGACGAATCTATTGCTGAAAAACCTTTAATTGCAAAAGATAAAAATCAAAAGCTTAGTGAGATAGATATTGCTCAAGAAATAAAAAAAAATCATTCAAGTAAATTGAATTCTATTTCTGAGAAATCTACTTCAATTATTTCCAATGAATTCAAAGAACTTAATATTGCTTCACCTTCTTTGGAAGATATAAAGAATTTAATTAATGGATGGCTATTTA
>CACGHD010000039.1 GCA_902572825.1 uncultured Prochlorococcus sp.
GGGGTTTCAAGTGAAATTGGAGGTTTATTAGCAGTAGGCATGGCGAGAGAAATGGCTCCTCTTCTAACTGCTACTTTAATGACTGGAAAGGTTGCCACTGCATATGCTGCTCAACTGGGCACTATGAAAGTCACAGAACAAATTGAGGCAATAACCATGTTAAGGACCGAACCAGTCCAATATTTGGTAGTCCCAAGGTTACTATCGATGGTAATAATGTCACCAATACAATGTCTTTTGTTTTTATCCGTAGCTTTATGGAGCGGACAAATTTGGAGCACAATTTTTTATAAAGTTCCTCCAATAGTTTTTTGGACATCTGTAAGATCAGGTAATGTGAGTTTAACCAGTACAGACTTAACTTCAATGTTAATAAAATCTGTAGTGTTCGGATTACTTATTTCAATCATTGCTTGTGGTTATGGACTCACAACTAAAGGTGGTCCAAAAGAAGTTGGAACAAGTACAACAGGCGCAGTCGTAATGACTCTTGTTACTGTATCTTTAATGGATGTTTTTCTAACACAAATTTTATTTGGATGACCCTATGTTTAACACTAAATCAAAAAAAGAGGAACCAGTAATAATAACTCCATCATTTCAGTTGCCAATCATTCTAATAGTTTTAAGTTTTATGCTTTTGTTTTTGAATATTGGTTCTTTGCCAACAATAGTTTTTGCTTCTTTTAGCTTTTTTTTATTACTTCAGTCATTCACCTTAAGAATAAAAATAACAAATGATGATTTTATCGTTTTACAATTAGGGAAAGAGATTAGAACTTTTCCATTCAAGAACTGGATATCATGGAAATTCTTTTTCCCTATAATCCCAGGTATTTTTTATTTTAGAGAAACCTCCAGTCCTCATTTATTACCAATTTTATTTAATCCAAAGCAATTAAAAGATGAGCTCATAAAAAAAGTTGACTCTCTGGAAATTAAAAATTCCTAAAATTCAGACTTTGCTTAATCATCAAAATTATTTAAATGACCAATACAGAAATTTCCGACAATAATCCTGAAAAGGAATTAAAAATAGATAAGTCAGTTTCAGATGATAAAACCAAACAAATTAGTAAGAAAAATACCACTCAAAATAAAAAAATTACACCGAAAAACGATGAATCAACTAAATCTTTTGATGAAATTTCTAATGAAATTTTTAAAGATCTCTTTTCAAAAAAAGATTCTTTAGTTAAAGAAATAAAAGAGCTAGAAACCAAAAAAAATGAAATAGAAAAAGATATTGAGTCTAATTTTAAAGGACAGTCAGATAATATTGCTAAAAGAGTTAAAGGCTTTCAAGAGTACCTAACTGGAGCTTTGCAGAATCTTTCACAAAACGTAGAGAAACTTGAATTAGTTTCTCAACCAATAATCGTAAAGCCTTCTCCCCTTGATGAGAAAAAGCAAGGCAATAGCACAAATAATGTAGTTAATGTTCCTGCTCTTTCCGAGACATTTAAGCCAGATGAAGAGATTATAAAAAGTTGCTTTTCAAGTTTCACAGAACAACCCGACTTTTATGCAGAACCTTGGAAATTAAGACGGAGTCTTGATTCCTCAGATATAGAAATTATGGATGATTGGTTCTTTAACATGGGCGGAAGAGGTTCTCTTGAAAGTAGAGGATCTCGACAAAAAAATGCCTTGTTATCAGCTGGCTTAATATCTATTCTTGGCGAATTATATGGAGATCAATTTCAGACACTTATTTTAGCTTCGCAACCTGAACGATTAGGTGAATGGAGAAGAATTCTTCAAGATTCACTTGGCCTAACAAGGGATGACTTTGGACCTAATAGTGGGATTGTTCTTTTTGAAAGGCCTGAAGGCGTCATCGAGAGAGCTGATAGATTAGAGGCGAATGAAGAATTGCCATTTATTATCATTGATGCAGCAGAAACCTCTGTTGAAATTCCAATACTTCAATTCCCATTATGGGTTGCATTTGCTGGTTCAGATAATGAAATTTACGATGATCTTGAACTAAACTAAGCTTTATGAATATCTTAATAATTTTTGCAAGTTATCTTTTAGGATCACTTCCGACGGGTTTTTTAATTGGAAAATTTCTCAAAAATATAGATCTAAGAACTATGGGTTCTGGATCTACAGGTGCCACAAATGTTTTAAGAAATGTTGGGAAATGGCCAGCACTTTTTGTATTTATTATTGACGTTGGTAAAGGCCTTATTGCAGTAAAAATTGCTCAATATTACACAGATCAAGGATTAATAGAAGTTATAGCAGGGATATCCGCTATCTCAGGACATATTTGGCCAATATGGCTTAGAGGTAAAGGAGGGAAAGCTGTTGCAACTGGATTAGGTATGTTTTTAGCTCTTTCTTGGAAAGTTGGACTCGCATCTCTTGGCATTTTTTTAATAGTCCTATCAAAAACTAAATTTGTTTCTTTATCAAGCATTTCAGCTGCAATCTTACTTCCTATTTTTATGTTTTTTTACCTAGGTAAATTTATGCACTCATACTTTTTTATAAGTTTAATTGTCGCATTATTAGTAATCTGGAAGCATAGAACAAACATAACAAGATTGCTTAAGGGAGAAGAATCCAAAATTAATCAGAATTAATAGATTTAAATATTTCTATTAGAGCTTTATTAGGATCTATAGCTTTTGAAATTGATCTACCAATAACCAACTTAGAAGCGCCATTATTTATAGCTTCATAGGGGGTCATAATTCTATTTTGATCATCTTTATTGTCAATATTTAATCTGATACCTGGTGTAATAAGTTCAAAACTATGATTATAAATAGATCTCAACATTTTTACCTCCCAAGGGGAACAAACACATCCATCTAATCCGGCATCAAAAGACAACTTTGCAAGTCTCAACACATTTTCTTCAATTGAATTATTTCTATCAAGATCAGTTTTAAAATCTTTAAGAGAAAAACTTGTTAGAACAGTTATTCCTACAACCAATGGAGGTTTTACACTTACTGAGGTAGCTCCTTCTAAAGATGCTTTTTTCGAATCCTTAAGAGCTTTTAAACCTGCTGAAGCATGAATAGAAATTATATCAACCCCTAATTTTGAAACTTGGAAACATGCTGCACACATGGTATTTGGAATATCATGAAATTTTAAGTCTAAAAAAATTTTTTTATTTAAACCTTTTAATATTTCAATAACTCTTGGACCTTCCCTAACAAAAAGTTCTAAACCAACTTTAACCCACTTAATATTAGGACATTTTTCCAAAAGTAATTTTGCTTGACTTACATCTAATCCATCAATTGCCAATATTATTTTATCTTCTGAATTAAATCTGTTATTCATCAATTTTCAGTTTTCAAACCTCTTAATTATTTTTTTTCCAATTTGCAAAATTTTCCCTTCCAAATCATTTTTTGAATTAAAAACTAAATCAGGATTTATTACTTTTTGACTATCAATTTTTACACCCCCACCTTTAATAGATCTTTTGGATTCGCTGCTAGATTTGAAAAGTTTTAGAGCACTTAATAAGTAGAAAAACTTTACTGGAAAAACTACTTCTTTTAAAGAAATCTCTGGAATTTCACCAACTTTTTCTTTGTGTCCAAGGAATAATTTTTCGCAGTTTGATTGCGCCTTTAATGCTTCTATGGCCCCATGGAATAGAGTAGTAACTTCTAAAGCCATTCTTCTCTGTAATTCACGAGGATTTGAGTTTTCAAGAAAACTTAAATCTAATTCAGTAAGTAATTCAAAATAGGTGGGGATTATATCATCGGGTACTTTTTCTAATTTTGAATACATTGAAAGAGGATCTTCAGTTAAACCGACGGTGTTAAATTCAGATTTACTCATCTTCTTAACTCCATCTAAACCTGTCAAAATTGGCAGCAGAACACCAAATTGAGGGTCTTGTTTAAAATGCCTTTGAAGGTCTCTTCCTATTGCAATATTAAATTTCTGATCTGTACCTCCAAGCTCAATATCTGATTGAACAACTACCGAATCGTAACCTTGTAATAGTGGATATAAGAATTCATGCAAAGAAATTGGAACTTGCGCAGTGTACCTTTTATTAAATTCTTCCTTAGCTAGCATTTGACTAACTGTTGCACTCCCCATTAAGTCAATTATGGAATTAAGATTTAACCCTTTTAACCATTCACTGTTATATCTAATTTCTATTCTATCTTTTGAATCAAAATCTAAAATAGATTCATTGGCTGGCTTTCCCATCCCTAGTTGGGTTAAGTATGTTTTTGCATTATCCTGAACTTGTTTTTCCGATAACTGAACTCTTGTTTTATTTTTTCCAGTTGGATCTCCAATTTGAGCAGTAAAATCACCAATAATTAAAACTGCAATATGTCCATTATCTTGGAATGCCCTAAGTTTTTTAAACAATATGCTGTGTCCAAGATGAATATCGGTTCCAGTTGGATCGATGCCGAGTTTAACCCTTAATTTTTTATTATTTTTTTTCGCATGATCAATTATCTCCGAAAAGGTTTGATCTATTCCCTTAATTGGAAAATATTCTTCTATTCCTCTTGACAGCCATGATGGCAATTTTAAATTATCTGTCATGAAACTTTAACCGTTAACTTTAAGAAGTTTTATCCAGTTCATCCTTCATTCTTATTAAGGTTTTATTCATTTGATCGAACATTTGATCAGGAGTAATCCCAAATTGACTTAACTGTGTCTTTAATTGTTCTACTGTCATTTTTGCTTGAAAATCTTCAGACAATTCAAATCTCTTCATAAAAACCTTATAACGATCCATAAGAGATTCCATTTTTTTTATAAACATTTTTTTCCCTTCTCTATCAAATTTCCCATAATCAGAGCCAAGTTTCATAAGTTCTTGGTAATCTGTAAAAAGCTTTTTAGCTTCTTCTTGAACGATGTCTGACTCAAAGAATCCCATTTCTATTTTTTTACTTCGCAGATTAAGGCTCAATTACAAGATAACAAGAATCTTTTAAATTGATTAGAAGATTAATAAATTTTAGTTTATAAATAATTATTTGATTTATATTTTTTCAGAATTAAATTTAGTAAACATGTTATATAAATATTGGAAAAATTTAACATAAATAATATTTCAAACCAAAATAGACAATTTGAATTATTTGGTTCAAATGTAAATACATCAATAAATTTTCAACACTCAAATAATCTAAAAATCAAAAGCGAAATCCTAACTGAATGGAGGGATAGAATATATAATCACCAATTCAAAATTTCAAAAGATAATTTCAATAAAACTTTGCACCAAACAAGTCTTCCTATAAAAACAATTTCCAATGAAAGAAAAATTGATCCGTTTTCCTTGCAGCCATTATCATTGAACTTTTGGAGAACCAATCAATATATACACAATGGGCCAGCAATGTATTTTGTAATTGACTCGATGGAGAGTTCTAAAATAATCCTTTATATAGGAGAAACAAATTCAGCAAATAAAAGATGGAAGGGAGAACATGACTGTAAAAATTACCTCATGAACTATAAAGAAGCTCTAGCTCATAACAAACTCTCAAGTCACCAAGATATTCGTTTCTTCTTAGATGTACCTAAAGAAGTAAAATTAAGACGTAAATTAGAACAGCAACTGATATATTTATGGTTACCACCTTTTAATAAAGAAACTCGAGATAGGTGGGCAACTACTTTCACAAACAATTAAAAGTTAATTAAAACCATTTTACAAATGCAATTTTCCACATTCCAAAAAAATCTAGATAACTGGCAAGGTGCTTCATTAATTTTTGGAGTTTTAGAGGAAGAAATTGCAAGCCAACTTGAAAACATAAAATTTGTTATTGACCCAA
>CACGHD010000040.1 GCA_902572825.1 uncultured Prochlorococcus sp.
AGAAATTATTTAAAAAATAAGCTTCAATAATTTCCGTCTGCAGCCCTAATAAACTTGATTGACATTTGAATCTATTTTGGTCAAATACTACTAATTGAAGTTTTTCTATTTCAGAAACTAATTCTTTACATATTTGGGTTCGAGAATCTTTAAAACAATCACTAGATTGCTTTAAAATCTTAGACTTTGTTGGTATTGTTTCAGCCATAACAAAATTAGATAACAATAAAAATTTAAGGAAAAAAATAGTTAAACATTTCATTACTTCTTAAGATTTCAAAATTTTGGATACCTCGTTAAGAGTATTGGGCATTGAGCTAATTGCATCTTTTTACGATTTAAAAAAAAAGATGCCCTGAAAGAGCACCTTGTTATTAAAGGAAGAAATAGATTAAAAAAATTACCCTTGAACTCTATCCTTAAAAAGTTTACCTGCAGAGAATGTTGGAACTCTTTTAGCGGGTATTGCTATTTTTTCGCCTGTCTTAGGGTTTAAACCCTGTCTTGCAGAACGATCTCTTGGTTCAAAAGAACCAAATCCTAGTAAAGAGACTTTTTTGCCTTCCACTACTGAATCAACAATAGTTTCAATAGCTGCATCAACAACTAAAGAAACATCCGTTTTTGTGAGCTCTGTACGAGCTGCAACAAGATTTACTAAATCAGCTTTGTTCATTGAAATTTAAATTAAAGCTAGGGGTTAAAAAAAGATTTAAATCGAGTTTAAACCTCGAACTTTCACATCATATGGAGCAAATACAAATACGGCAACCGAAAATGCCGGCGGCGCAAAGCTTTATACAAATTTTATGGACATTTTTAGCAACATTATTTATTTCTTATAACCGCGCTTTTTCATTTATAAAAAATAGCTTCTTCATTTAGAGAACAGCAAAAAGCATTGGTGGCACTAGATTTAGCATTAAAAATCTAACTAGATTTAGCAAAGGGGGAAAATACCAAAGGGGGGTGAATTTAAGAATTTGAGCTATTTATTATGTTTTATTAATTTTCAGATATATTTCCTTCTCATCACATGAAAAACACAATTTGTATTTTGAAATCAAGAAAAATCTAGTTTTCTCATTATTAAACTTTCTTTATAAATCGTTTTATGCACTGAGCAGATGGATGAAGAAATTGTAATCAATTAGAAAATTAATACTCTCCAAGATCTAATAAAGTTGATTAGTGAAGCCTTAAATTTGAGTTTTTTTTTTAAATTTTGCATCTATTATTCAAATATCAGTAATTTAAATAAATTATTTCAATATTTAACTACTCAATGATAAAGAAAAAGTGATTCATCTCAATAAAGGTAAACCATTTCCTTTAGGGAGTTCTCTAACTTCACAAGGGATTAATTTTTCCTTAGTAGCCACAAATGCAGAATATGTAGAAATCTTATTGTTTGAGAAAGAGGACTCTATTTCCCCAAAAAGCACATTCAAATTAGATCAAACTCATAATACTGGTCCATACTGGCATGCGGAAATAAAAAATCTAGATGAAGGTTGTATTTATGCTTTTAGAGTGAAACAAAAAAATAATGAGATTAATAATAACTACGAAAAAAAAGTATTACTTGATCCATGTTCAAGGGGTATTACCGGATGGAGAAGTTATAAAAGAGAAAATGCATTAAAAAATCAAGAAAATACTAATTCTTGCCTTAAAAGTGTTGTTTGCGATAGAAAATTATTTAATTTTAAGGATTATCCAAGACCGAAACATTCTTGGGAAGAAACAATTATTTATGAACTCCATATCAAAGCTTTCACTGAATCAACTGATAAAGATGAAAGTTGTTTTAAGAAATTTTTAAAAAAAATTCCTTATCTCAAAGAACTGGGTATTACAACAATTGAATTACTTCCAATTTTTTGTTTTGATCCTACTGATGCCCCAAATGGTCTAAAAAATTTTTGGGGATATAGTCCAATTAATTGGTTTACTCCGCATTTTGAATATCTTTCGAATGAATCCCCCGAAAAGAATAGAGAGGAATTTAGAAGATTTGTAGAGGAATGTCATAAAGCAGACATTGAAGTCATCTTAGATGTTGTGTACAATCACACCTGCGAAGGTGATTCAAAAGGGCCAGCAATATCTTGGAAAGGTATAGATGAAAATCTTTATTACTTTATTGGAAAAGATAAAAATTATCAGGACGTCTCCGGATGTGGTAATACTATTGCAGCAAACAGAGGATTAGTTAGAAAACTAATAATTGAATCTTTAAAATGTTGGGCGAGTGAATTAGGAGTTGATGGTTTTAGATTTGATTTAGGAATTGCCCTATCAAGAGGAGAAAATCTTTCACCGCTTGATAATCCTCCAATTTTTGAAGATATAGAATGTGAACCAGAACTTATCGATATTAAGTTCATAAGTGAGCCATGGGATTGTGGCGGTTTATATAAATTAGGTGATTTCCCATCTAAGAATACTTTCACTTGGAATGGTCATTTTAGAGATGACTTGAGGAGATTTTGGAAGGGGGATAAAGATACAGCTTGGAACATGAGCGATAAAATAAAAGGTTCTCCATCTATTTATAAAGAAGATAATATTTTTCCAAAGTCGATAAATTTTATTACTTCACATGATGGATTCACTTTAAAAGACTTAGTAACTTTCAATAGAAAACATAATTTTGCCAATAGAGAACAAAATAGAGATGGAGATAACCATAACAATTCTTGGAATCATGGTACTGAGGGACCAACTATGAACTTATTAATCAATGACTTAAGAAAAAGACAACAAAAAAATCTTGTTCTTAGTTTACTTATCTCTAAAGGTGTTCCAATGATACTTATGGGTGATGAAATAGGAAGATCACAAGGCGGGAACAACAATTCTTGGTGCCAAAATAATTTATTGGGCTGGATGAATTGGGAACATGGTCAACAAGATCTGGAATTATTAGATTATTTTAAATACGTTATAAAAATCCGAAAAAAACTAATAAACATTTTTAATCCATCATTCTTCCCTAATAATCAAACCAATGAAAATATTCCAACATATCATTGGCATGGAACAAAGTTAGATAGCCCCGATTGGAGTAGTTGGTCTCACACAGTTGCCTTTAGCATTAACAAAGACAATAATAGTCCGCTGGTTTGGATAGGTTTAAATGCATATTCAAAAAGTATCGATTTCCCCTTGCCGAAATGTAAATATAATTGGTTAAAAGTTATCGATACTAGCATGTCTGATATTTTTGAACCCTTAACTATTAATGAAAAATCTGTTTCAATAAAGAGTAGAAGCTCTTTACTAATCATTTCAGAAGAAGTATTTGGGTCAAAAAATAATTTATTCTAAAATAAAAGCGGGCGGCGGGAATCGAACCCGCATCTTCAGCTTGGAAGGCTGAGGTTTTACCACTAAACCACGCCCGCATTAAGTAATTGAATTACCATTGCAATAATACATTATCAAACAATAAACAAAGTAAAAAGATTGGAAAATTCACACTCGAAAAAAAATATTTCTAGATCAACAACAAGATTAATGTTCTCTTATGGGCTAGGAGATGCAGGAACAGGTTTAGTCGCGACACAATTTGGTTTTTTTCTTTTCAAATTCTTTATTTCTGCTGGTTTACCAGTAATAATTGCAGGATCATTATTAATGTTAATAAAGATATGGGATGCAGTAAATGATCCGTTAATTGGATGGTTAAGTGATCGTACTAAATCAAGATGGGGGCCTAGAATCCCTTGGATGGTAGCAGCATCTATTCCCCTTGGTTTCTCTTTAGCTGCGATATGGTGGACACCCACTGGTTCAGTGCTAACCAAAACTATTTACTATGCCATAATTTCTATAATCGTAATGACTGCTTATACAAGTATTAATCTTCCTTTCGCAGCTCTTTCTACTGAAATTTCTGAAAAAACAGCAATAAGAACAAGACTAAACGCATCTAGGTTTACTGGCTCAATAATCGCAGGACTAACTGGTTTAATAATTGCTGGAGTTGTATTAGGTTCCGAAGGATCAACAAATAATGAATATTTTGTGATGGGTAAAATAAGCGGATGTATTGCAGTTGCTGCAACATTAATTTCTTGTTGGGGATTAGCTCCATTCGCAAAAAAAGCAAGAAGGCCTTCAGGAAAAGTTGAAGCTATAACACTTCAATTCAAAAGGATCTTCAGAAACAAAAAATTTCTAAAAGTTATTACGCTGTATATTCTTCTCTGGTGCGCCCTACAATTAATGCAAACAGTAGCTTTAATCTATGTCGAGGATGTACTGAACGTACCAACATATATTGCGAAGTGGATCCCGATACCTTTCCAAATTAGCGCTTTAGTGGGTTTACAAATATGGACCAGAGTATCAAATAAATTGAACAGGATTTCAGCGTTAAACTATGGAGCGATTATGTGGATTATTTCATGTACAGCAGCTTTATTTTTACCTTCACTATCAAAAATTTCAGGAGCTGGAGATAGTTTATTCCTAAATGCCAGCAACATATTTCTGTTCATTCTTTTAATTTTTATAATTTGTCTTATTGGCATTGGAGCTTCAACCGCTTTTCTTATCCCTTGGTCACTACTTCCTGATGCAATAGACGAAGACCCAGAGAAGCCAGCAGGATTATATACAGCTTGGATGGTACTTATTCAGAAGATTGGTATCGCGCTTAGTGTTCAATTATTAGGATTTTTATTGTATTTATCAGGCTATCAATCATGCTTTGTTGATAAAGATGGTCTAAATATTATTGAACAATGCTACTCAGCACAATTAACTATTAGATTATGTATTGGTTTTATACCCTCAATACTGGTAATAATTGGTCTTTTAATTATGAGAAAATGGGATCAGAAATTAATTACAAACTAATATAAAGATATGTATTACCTTA
>CACGHD010000041.1 GCA_902572825.1 uncultured Prochlorococcus sp.
TCACTATAGTCCAACTTCCTATATAACTTGAAAATGATTCACCTTTAGGTTGCCCAAATGAATGAAATTGATATAAACCTGATTTTTTTGGATTAAAGATTTTAAAGACAATTGCATAACTTTCTTTGTTAGATGGGATTGGGCTGTAGGGGTAAATATCCAGTGAACGTAAGCCTGATTCATCAGTCTTGATTTCGAAATCAGCTGGGATATCTTCTAAACATTTAGTTCTACTATCAAAACCACCTATTTTTACTTTGCAAAAACTAATTTTTTCATTATTTAAAGTGGATTTGAAGGTCTTAGGAATTGCTAGATTAATTTTTAAGAGATCAGTTCTTCTATCAGATGGCCTGAAGAAAAAATAAATTGTATTTCTAAATCTTTTTCTATCTTCTTTTTGAAACCACTTTAATCTTCTAAAACCAGAGTCTTGATCCCACTGAAATTCCAATCCTGCTTTAGCCTCTTGAATGTAATTAAAAAAAGGAGTAGAAACTAAAATTGTGGGGATTAGAAAAAATCTTAAAATTTTAAGATTTAAAGTAAGTTTCTTTGCGATTTTAAACATTAAGCGAATGGAATTAAAAGGTTTAGTTCATGCTATTCAAGTTTAAAGCAAAAACATTTCACCAAGGTTAACATCTATCTGTCCTTAATTTTGCAGCGCCTCTTAAATAAGGGTGCTTTATTGCATAATTGGGTGGCAATAAAACTTGAGCCATTATTCTTATACAAAAATCAATATCATTTGAAACATACATTTGTTGACAGTCTAAAAATGCTACTGAATTAAGTCCATTACATTTCCTTGCAATTGAAGCTGGAAAGCATGCATCCAAATCTTTTGTTGCAGTGAATGTTATGGATAATATATTTGTCTTAATTAGATTATTGCGGATAATTAATTCATCTATTAATTCCACTACAGCATCTTCGATTTCCTTAAAAGAATTACCAGACGCTGTTGTAGCTCCTCGAATAAATGAAATTTTATAATCATCTTTCATTTTTTCAGACATATCGATTTAAGGCTTGTATAACCAAAGTACTTTATTCGATGAGTCAAACTCAAAAAAGATATTATTGATGATTTTCTCAATCATTTTACTTCCAGGAATTAGTCCAAGTATTTTTTTCTTTTTCTTTCCAAATGTCAGGGGTTGAATTTTAGGGTCAATATTAACCATCTTTGCAGCTAGTTCCCTTGCAACAAATTCATCTCCAACCTCATCAACTAGTCCTAATTCCTTAGCTTGAGTACCAGTAAAAATCCTCCCATCGGCAAATTTCCTTACTTCTTCAACAGGTAAATTTCTTCCATCAGCAACAGCCTCAGTAAATTGTTTGTAGCTTTCATCAATTAGGCCTTGAAGCAATTTCCTCCCTTCCTCACTTAAAGGCTTATCAGGAGAAAGTATATCTTTAAATACACCGCTTTTAACGGTTTCAAATTTAATACCAACTTTATCTAATAATTCAGACAAATTATTTCCTCTTATAATCACACCAATAGAACCTGTAATTGTTCCTGGATTCGCAACTATTTTGTCAGATGCAACACCAATGTAAACACCTCCAGATGCTGAGATATTACCAAAGCTAGCAATGACTTTACATCCTTTATCTTTTAGTCTTTTAATAGCAGAATATATTTCTTGGCTATCTCCGACAGTACCACCTGGTGAATCAATTCTCACGATTAAAGCAGGAAATTCTCTATCCTCAATTTGTTTAAGAGCTTTAAGGACAGAAACTCTTGTTGAACTCGTAATAGGCTCATCTATAACTATACGAGCCATTCTTTTTTTTGACTTTCGTCTAAAAGGCCAAATCATTCTTTTAAGGTAAAAACATAAAACTACTTTAAAAAGATTATCAGCAGAACTAATGAATTCAATCCTAAATTGGTTTTTAATGATTCTCCCTTTTGCACTTTGGGGTACTTCAATGGCAGCTATGACTCCCTTAGTTTCTAATGCTGGCCCGGAGTTTGTAGCTTCTTTAAGATTACTTCCTGCAGGGATTCTTGTTCTAATTACAACATATTTGTTAAAAAGAGATTTAAAAATTTATAGGTGTGATTTGAAGTGGTTTTTTGTCTTCACAATTATCGATGCTACTTTTTTTCAGCTTTTTTTAACTTATGGTATCGAAAAGACTGGAGCAGGTTTAGGCTCTGTCTTAATTGATTCTCAACCGCTTTTGGTAGCTATTTTAGCAAGAGCAATTTTTGGAAATTTAATTAATCCAATAGGTTGGTTAGGACTACTTTTCGGATTGGGAGGAATAGTATTTTTAGGAGTTCCACAAGAAATTTTAGGTAATTGGTGGTTGATGTCTGACAAGTCTATAAATGATGTTGCTTTTAACTTTGGAGAGCTCTGGATGCTTGCAGCTTCTTTAGCTATGGCATTAGGAACAATTTTAATTAGATTCACTTGTACTAAAAGTGATCCAGTTGCAGTTACAGGTTGGCATATGGTTTTGGGAGGTTTGCCCTTAATTATTAAGCACTGCTTACAATCAAGTTTCAAAATAATTCCAGATTGGTCACTATTTGATTGGGGACTTATGTCATTTGCAAGTATCTTTGGAGGAGCAATAGCATATGGATTGTTTTTCTACTTTGCTAATAATAAAGAAATAACTGGATTTAGTACTCTTGCATTTTTAACTCCTGTATTTGCTCTTCTTAGTGGAGGTGTTTGGTTAGATGAAAGGCTTACTATTGTTCAGTGGATTGGAGTAGGGTTTGTTCTTATCTCGGTATTTCTTGTCAGCCAGCGAAAGAGTTTATGGGAAAATAAATTTTCTGACACTACTATTTAATTAGTGTCTTTTTGTAAAAAGTCTAATAATGCGAATAGTTTTGATTAGTACACCAATAGGATTCTTGGGTAGTGGTAAAGGGGGCGGAGTTGAATTAACTTTAAATTCTTTAGTTTCAGGTTTAATTTCTTTAGGACATTCTGTTGAGGTTGTAGCCCCAAAGAACTCTAAGTTGCATGAAAGTAATGTAAAAGCAAAATTACATTTAGTGGAAGGTGAAGATCAAATTAGTTGGCAGCATCAAAATTATAATTCTCCAGTGAGTATCCCAGACAATTCTCTTTTAGCAGGAATGCTTGAAAAAGGATTAGATATCGCTAAACATGCAGATGTATTGTTGAACATGTCCTATGATTGGTTGCCTATTTGGATGACTCTAAATTTAGAGATACCCATTGCCCATATTATTAGTATGGGTTCTGAAAGTTCAGTAATTAGTAATTTAATCTCTAAGGTATATGCTAAATATCCAAATAATTTTGCTTTTCATTCGAAAATGCAGGCTAATGATTATCCATTCATAAAAAAACCAACAATTATTGGGAATGGGTTTAATTTAGATAATTATATTTTTCAAGATTCAGTAAAGGGACCATTAGCATGGGTTGGAAGAGTGGCTCCGGAGAAAGGTTTAGAGGATGCAGTATATGTAGCAAATCAACTTGGCGAAAAATTAAAAGTTTGGGGATTTATAGAAGATGAGATGTATGCCTCAAAGATAGAAAAATTATTTCCTCAAGGAGCTATAGATTGGATGGGTTTTTTATCAACCGACGAATTACAAAGAGAACTTGGTAAATGCAGAGGATTGCTAAATACTCCGAAATGGAATGAGGCATATGGGAACGTTATTGTTGAAGCCTTAGCCTGCGGTGTGCCAGTTGTAGCTTATAAAAGGGGAGGACCTAGTGAAATTATTCAGCATGGCCAAACAGGTTATCTTGCTGATCCTGACGATAAAAAAAATATGCTTTCTTATGTAGAGATTATTGAAAAAATAAAGCGTCAGAAATGTAGAGAATGGGTAGAAAAAAATGCCTCCGCAGATATATTTGCTAACAAGGTTGTGAACTGGCTTAATAAGGTAATGCATGCATATAAATAATATTAAATGATTCTTCTGAACTCAAAAAAAAGGCTTTTAAACGCAGTAATAATTTTAGTTTCTGGGATCATTATTTTTATTTTAGGTTTAGGTAATACAGGACTGGTGGATGAAACGCCCCCTTTATTTGCCGCTGCGGCAAGGGCTATGAGTGAATCTGGTGACTGGATAACTCCAAAGGTCAATGGAATGTTCCGTTTTGATAAGCCTCCACTGATTTATTGGCTAATGGGTTTTTTTTACTCATTACCGAAAAACGAGATTTGGGATAGTTTCGGGACTCTCTCAGCAAGGCTTCCTTCAGCTTTGGGATCATTATTTTTAATGTTGATGATTGGAGATACTTTATTTTGTTGGCCACAGAAGAGTGATAGGCAATTCCTTACTCCAATAGTTGCATCATTAG
>CACGHD010000042.1 GCA_902572825.1 uncultured Prochlorococcus sp.
TTTTTAGTCAAAAAAATTATCCTGAAGAACCTAAAAAATTTTCCTTTGAATATCCCTTCAAAATATTTTATACAGGTGCCCATGGAGATGCCAATGCACTCAATGTTATTGTTGATGCTGCTCGTTTATTAATTAATTTGCCTATTAAAATTATTTTTGTAGGAGATGGTCCTGAAAAACAAAAATTAATTGAATATTCAAATGGTTTAAAAAATATTTCCTTTCAAGATTCTGTTCCAAAAAAGGACATTCCTAATTTACTCAAAGATGCTCATGCAATAATACTTACTCTAAAAGGTGTAAAACTATTTTCTTATGGAGTATCTCCAAACAAACTTTATGATGCTTACGCTATAGGTAGACCCGTAATAACAAACGTTCCTGGAGATATAAATGATGAAGTCAATGATAACAGACTGGGATTTACTGCAGAATCTGATAATCCTCAAGACCTTTTTGAAGCTATTAAAAAATTATTTTTTACTAATAGATCTGAGAGGATTTTAATGTCTAATAGAGCGAGAAAATTAGCAGAAACTATTTATTCTAGAGAGAAAATAATATATAAATATAATTGTTTATTGAATGAATTAATAAATTAAAAGTAATATGAAAAATAGCAATATTTCGCAAAATCTTTGCTTAGTTACCGGAGCTAATGGATTTACAGGTAGATTTGTCTGCAGAGAGCTTAAAAAGAGAAATATATCATTTATTGCTTTGGCTAGACCAAATTCAAATACTTATTGGTTGGAAAAGAGAAAATATAATATTAGGTTTGCTGATATTAATAATCAAGAACAACTCATAAAAGCCATGGTAGGTTGTAGTCATTTAATAAATGTAGCTTCAATAGGATTTGGAGCTGCTCCAGTAATAATAAAAGCTTGCAAAAATGCTGGTATTAAAAGAGCTATTTTTGTAAGTACAACTGCAGTTTTTACGAAATTGAATGCTAAATCTAAAAATATTAGATTAAAGGCTGAAGAAAAAATTATAAAAAGTAAATTAAAATACACCATAATTAGACCAACAATGATTTTTGGGACTCTTCGAGATAGAAATATTATTAGACTAATTGAATGGGTTAAAAGTTATCCAATTATTCCAGTTTTTCAGAAAGGAGAGGCCTTGCAACAACCAGTTTTTGTTGAAGATGTCGCATCTGCAATTGTTAATTCGCTTGAAAATGAAAATTCTATAAATCAAATATTTAATATTGCTGGAGCGAAACCTTTAAAGTTTAGTGAAATGATTGATTGTATAGCCTTAAATTTAAATAAAAAAATTCTAAAGGTTTCTATTAACTCAAAAATTGCAATTATCTTGTTAAGAGTTCTTAAATTTTTAAGAATAAGGATATCTATCTCTGAAGAACAAGTTGAGAGAGTTATTGAGGATAAATATTTTTCTAATGAAAAAGCAGAAAAACTCATCAACTACAAGCCAAAATTATTCGAGGAAGTTATAAAGAATCAAATAAAAAATTTTTTAGAAAATAAAAATTGATTTTCTTAGTTTTATGTTCACTAATATTTACATATACACAGCATTATCTGCTTTAATTACTTTCTACTTGATAAAAAGATGTTTACCTCTTCTTAGAAAGTATCTTCTCGATAAACCGAACGAGAGAAGTTCACATTTAAAAGCTAAACCAAGAGGGGGAGGAATTATTTTTGTAATTATTGGGAGTCTCTTTTCTTTATTTGCGGGTAATAATATTCCTATCATTTGTTTGCCTTTAGCAATTGTTGGCATCATTGATGATTTAACTAATTTATCTCGTGCTAAGAGATACTTTGCTCAAATACTAACCGTTTTAGTATTATTTTACTTAACTATTTTTAATGATCTGCAAATATTTGACTTTCCAAATTACTACCTATTAATAATTTATTTATTTCTTATTATTGGAGGTACTGCAATAATAAACTTTACAAATTTTATGGATGGAATAGATGGTTTAGTTGGAGGTTGTTTTACTGTAATATTTATTTCAGCAGCTTTAGTAAATGATATTTCTATTCTGCCATTGTCGGGAGCAGTTTTTGGATTTCTTATTTTAAACTGGTATCCATCTAAAGTTTTTATGGGAGATTCTGGGAGTACATTTTTAGGGGCGGTTTTAACAGGGCTAGTTTATAATTGTTCCGATTTTTTGAGTTTTATTTCTTTGATATTAATATCATCCCCATTATTAATTGATGCCACAGTATGCTTACTAAGAAGATATTTAGATAATCAAAATATATTTAGACCTCACAAACTTCATCTCTATCAAAGACTTTCTCAAGCTGGTTTAAGTCATTCTAGGGTTTCTTCTATATATATAATGACAACTTTAATTTTATTTATTTCAAATCAATTTTATGGCCTAAATGCTTTATTTATTAGTTTTTTAATTACTCTTCTTATTGGAATTTATTTAGATATATTTGTAGCATTGCCCTTTCGTGAAAGTAAAAATTAAATTTAATAATATGTTATTTTTAAAGATATCTTAAAGGGAAAAAAGATTTATGAATATATCCCCTATAACACTAATTAATTCAACTATAGCAAATAATAATTTAAGAAAATTAATTCTTATTTTTATAGATATTGCTTGTGTTATTGTTTCAATCTTTTTATCATTTTATTTAAATAAAGATACAATAAATTTAAATATATTTGTAATATATTCTTTAATATTAGTTTTTATTTCGATCCCAACTTATTACTTATCAGGCCAATACAAAGGTTTAAGTAGATATTTAGGAAGTAGTGAAATTTATAAAATTATTTTTAGAGTTACACTCAATATAATTATTTTTTTTTCAATTATAAATTTTATAAATTTTAAAAGTTCGCAAATCAGTTTTTATATAATTTTATGGTTCCTTTTGAATTTTATAACAGCTTCCACAAAATTTATTTTAAGAGACTTTTTGATTTATCTTAATAAGATTTATCTTAATAAAAAACAAGCTAAAGATAAGGTATATATTTATGGAGCTGGAGCTGCTGGGATACAATTAGCTTCAGCTATTTTAGTTGAGGGCAATACTGATATAAAAGGTTTTTTGGATGATAATAGACAATTATGGGGAAGAACCTTAAAAGGAGTTAAAATTTACCCGCCCTCTGTTTTAGAGAAAAATAATAAAAGAATTGATAAAATATTATTTGCGATATCTTCTATTTCAAAATTAAACAAAAAAAAATTATTAAAAAAGATACAGAAATTCGGAATTAAGACTTTCCAAACCCCTTCAGTTAGAGACTTAACAAGTGGGAGATACAAAATAGATGAACTAAAACCTGTTGAAATAGAAGATTTACTTGGTAGAGATGTGATAGTTCCTAAAAAAGAACTATTAGTTCAAGATATTAAAAATAACATCATTTGTGTTACTGGAGCTGGAGGTTCTATTGGAAAAGAATTATGTAGGCAAATCTTAAAATTAAAACCAAAAAAGTTAATTCTTTTTGAATTAAGTGAAGTCGCATTATTTAAAATAAGTCAAGAGTTAATCAATTTAATTTCAGACAGCAATGAAATTCAAATAAAATGTATTTTAGGCAATGCGCTTGATGAAGAACTAGTCAAAAGTACCTTTTTCGAAAATAACGTTGATATAGTTTTTCATGCTGCAGCATATAAACATGTTCCATTAGTAGAAGAAAATCCGCTTTCTGGATTACTAAATAATATTTTTTCAACAAAAACATTATGTGAGTGTGCAAGGGAAAGTAATGTAAAGAAATTTATTCTAATTTCTTCTGATAAGGCAGTTAGGCCTACAAATATAATGGGTGTTTCAAAAAGAATTTCTGAATTAATAGTGCAAGCATTTGCCCATGAATCAAAAGAAATTAATAAGAATGAAAGTGATCTTTATACTAATTTTTCAATGGTTAGATTCGGTAATGTTTTGAATTCTTCAGGTTCTGTCGTTCCTCTATTTAGTAAGCAGATTTCGGAAGGTGGCCCCTTAACTTTAACCCATCCCAAAGTAATAAGGTATTTTATGACTATACCTGAGGCTGCTCAACTAGTAATTCAGTCATGCTCTTTGGCAAAAGGTGGAGAAGTATTTCTTTTAGATATGGGGGAACCAGTAAATATTAAAGATTTAGCAATTCAAATGATAAAATTGAGCGGAA
>CACGHD010000043.1 GCA_902572825.1 uncultured Prochlorococcus sp.
ATACTCTAAAGTTTCCTCCTCCTTCTTTCTCCAGAGTGCGTAGCAATCGCTAGTGCCGTTATAAATGTAGCCAGAGCCATAAATATCATCTTTAGTTACTACCTTTCTAGCTTGCTTATCTTTAGCCCTATTTAGATGATGAATCAATATTATTGAGATATTATGCTTGGATGCAATCTTGTTCAATCTATAAATAAATAGTCCCATCTCAGCGGAGCAAATATCTTGAATACCATCACAAACTCTTAGGAGTGAATCTATTGCCACAACTTTAGTTTTGTTCTTTACTATCTCTTTTTCTAGCTCTGGAATCATTAATGGATGAAAGTTCCATTTAACTTTGAAGTTCTTAGGATTTGGAGCAAAATCCATCCTTTGGAACTTCTGCTTCATGTTCGCTAGTGGCTCATCAAGTTGGATAATCATTGTATGAGCTTCCTTAGTTGGGAACTGACCAGCAAACTTAGCTCCTTTAGAAACTGCTTCCAATATTTGATAAACGAAGGAACTTTTGCCGCTATAACCATCTCCAACAACCAGAGATAATCCAACTGCTAATAAGTCATCAATTACTGGTTTTAGTCCATCATCCGAAGCCATAATTGCTTCAAAATCTTCTGGCTCATTATTCTCATTTTCTCTAATTAATGTATTAACTAACTTGTCAAAAATATTCCCACTAGATAGCCCTAGCTTCTTCTTTAATGTTTCTAAAGCACAAGTTCTGAGCAATACACTTTCTAATTTATCTAGCTTTTCTAGACCCTTTTCAAGCTCTTCTTTGATAGTAATAGCATCATCAATAAATTTTTCTGACTTACCTTTAAGACCATCAAAAATATCTTCTTTAGTAGCTCCAGAACCAATCCAATCTGCAATATCAATTCCACCTGAACTTGGAGGATTTGCCCATTTGTGATGATCTGGGAAAGGGTACAACATAGAGCAACCTTCATAATTTCTGGCAACAGTTTTTGCATATTTAATGCCTGTAGTATCAAGATCAGGAACTACAACAACATTTGCCGCTGAAAATAAATTGGCATCTCTTTCAGGGAAAAACTTACTTCCTCCTAGTGTTGAAACTGCTGGCAATCCAAGCCGCCAAAGTACATCACAACACTTTTCTCCTTCTACCCAAAAAACATATTCATGCCCTTCAGCTAAAGCTCTAACCGCTTCAATGTATCTATAAGGGACAACAAATTTTGCAAGTTCTCTTGGCATCTTTCCATCTATTAAAGAAAACTGTCTAATATCTTTTTGACCAGTTCCAGAATCTTGGCGAACTACTTTAATTAATTGAGTTCCATTTTTATCCGTATAAATAAATTCTCTTTTAGATTTTGGCGTTGATAATTTTGCTGGAGAAACAGCTTCACGAATTTCTTTTTTACCTTCTTCAGATTGGGAACAATCACAACCCCAAGCAAACCATTTTCCAGTAATTTGATTTACTTTAAAATTTGGCTCATTACATACAGGACAAAAATAACTTCTGTCTCCATTAGTCGAATCTTTGCCGCCATCTCTCTTGAGCTTGGCGACATGATTTCGCATCTCAAACTTTGACATTATTTATTATTTTTTTGTGATGTTTACAGGTCTAATTTTTTTAATATCTTCTATCGCATTAAATCGGTGGTAAAAATAATCCACTCTAGAATTTCTTTTTACTTTCCTTAGTGATACATCTCTAAATACACCTTCATAACGATAGGTGGCGATAGTTTTAGGATGAACCCCAAGAAGTTTTCCAAGCAAACTTGGCTTCAACCAGAGGTTGGCAATTTGATTGGCATTTTCCATATACCAAACAAGATCAGCTCGGAGCTGGTCATGTTCATTTTTTAATTGATTAAAGTTGGACGATAAATTAGCAATATCATTCCGTAGGGAATCGACAGGAGAAGAATACATAGTATTCCATAGGGTTAGAAAATATATCCACTTCGCTCAAAAGCCCGAAAAGTTTATAACTCATTCTGGGAGGAAAAATTATCTCGAATAGCGATAATTACCGCAGAAATTTGCAAGTCACTTTTAAAAAAAAAGCTAGTCCAATTTCAGAAAAATTCCTACTTCCTTTAATTAGTTGAATGGCACATTGTCACCAATTCCATTTCCGCATTTTAAGAGTTTTATCTGAGGAATCGAAACCCAACATTGTGGGACTTTTGGCATTTATACGATTATCCCCAGAACCCAAAAAAGGATCAGACACTTAAGAGGAATTACATAAGTAATTGACTATATTATTATCCAAGTTTCAATAGGATTCAACCCCTATTCAGTAGAAAAAGACGCTAGTTTTCGAGACTAGCTCCCTAATCGTTACAAAAAGTCATCTTTACAAGTCATCTATTAGAAAATATATCCAAAACTCAAGCTATATCTTAATTCTGAAAAAGTTTTCAAGACTAGAGCCTTAAACCACTCGACCACCCCTCCAAAGGGACTATTTAGTTTTAGTCACCTAAACAGTATAGCAAAGGGAAGTGACAGCCTACAATAAGCCAAATTTCTAAAGATTTTTAAATTTTTAATTATTTCATAACCCTTGACATATACTGGACATTTTGGGACATTTAAGGACATAAATTCGGAACTTATTCGGAACTCCTCTTTTCTTATTAAGTGAGTAAAAAATCAGCAAATATTAACAAAAGAAAGTCTGGTGTTAATACCTTAAGTGATATTGATGCTGTGGAAAATTCGGAACCAGATTCGGAACTATTGAAGAAAAAGATAGAAGAATTGAATGATAAATTCAAAGAAAGAAGTATAAAAGCACGAATATTATCTAAACAAAACTATTTATATATCCGGGGAACTTTCACAGATAGCAAAGGGGCTAGAAAAGATAGGAAGATTCCACTTAGATTGTCTGCTGATATTTCTAATTTAGTCTCAGCAGAAGCAAGAATTTTGCAATTGATGGAATACATAAAAAAAAATGGATTTATCCCTGACGAACTTTTATGGGATGCGCCAAAAGTAGAAATCTCAGGTGGAGGTATTACCGTTGCAGAGGGCATCTCAAAACTAGAGATAGAGTACTGGAAGGATAAAGATAGAAATAAGGAAATAAAGCAAAGAACCTGGAATTTACAAGCTAATTACTTAAAAAAACTTCCTCAGAACGCAGTTCTTACTCTTGAATTATTATTAGATTCTATACAGTATGATTCTCATCCTGAGTCGGATAAAAGAAGAAAACTTTGTCAATTTTATAAAAAACTAGGACTTTTAAATGGAATAGAAAATTTAGATAAAATTGATAAATTTGTTGGGCGTTATATTCCAAAAACTAAGTCACCTATTGATGAACATAAGTTTGTTCAACTTATAGATATGGTTAGAGATAATAAGAAATGGGGATGGTTGACTGCTGCACAATATGTTTACGGTACAAGATCAGGAGAAACTTTTTCACTAGTGCCTGATATTGCTAGCGGAACTGCTACTTCTGTTAATATTCCAAAGGCTAAAAAAGCAATGCATCTTAAATATCCAATTGCACTTACTAAGGAACTCGCCCAAAAGTGGGAACTTGAAAATATTGAAAGACCATATTCCTTTGACTTAAATAGTTACAGTCCATCTCAAGTAAAATATCTAGGGAATCAGTGGCTTAGGTACTTAAAACCAAGAGCTAGAGAATTAGGAATAGACAATTTACAGTTAACCTCAGTTAGACATCATTGGGGTATAAGAAGTATTCATGCAGATATTGATGCAAGGGCTGCAAGTAAAAGTCTTGGGCATGATATCAATACCCATTTCAGGATATACAACAGTACATATGATCAGATAGATGCTATAAAAGCATCAAAGAAATTAAATAAATGAGACATCTAGTATTCCCATTAATAGCTGCTATTTCTTTACCAACAGCTGTTCAAGCAAATTGGTTAGGTAAATATGGTTCAAGATATGAAGCTTTAGAGGCTTGTAAAAGTTGGGTAAAAAAGGGCAAAGTATATTTTATTGAATATGAAACTTATAAGTATAAACCTG
>CACGHD010000044.1 GCA_902572825.1 uncultured Prochlorococcus sp.
AGTTAGAACATAATAGTTTTTTTCGTTGATTATTTCGTAAAATTATGGAAAAAATGCTTTTAAAATCGACTACTAGGCATGTAAGAATCTTTACTGCTGAAGTGGTAGATGAAGAATTAAAGTTTCATCCCAATAAACTTACTCTTGATTTAGATCCGGATAACGAATTTATTTGGAACGAAGATTCTCTTCACAAAATAAATGAAAAATTCAATGAATTAATAAAAGAAAGAGCAGGAAAGGATTTAGATGATTATGAACTTCGAAAAATAGGATCAGAAATTGAAGGTTTGATTAAATATTTGCTTCAAAATGGTCAGCTTAGCTATAACCCTGATTGTAGAGTAATGAATTATTCTATGGGTTTACCAAAGACAAATGAAGTGCTGTGAATAGATCATCCTCAAATAGAAGGCCAAGAAGAGGCTCAAATAGAAGTTATTATCCACCAAATCCAAAGGACATTGATCCGTATGGTAGAAGAGGCAATAGATTGCCTGCTTCTTCTGAGCAAAAGATCAACTTTAGTACAGGAACCATTGCCGTACTTGCTGGAGTATTAATTTTAGGAGTTGGTATTGGGAGCGCTATTACCAGTACAACTGATGGTGGGCAGGGAAATATAGCAAGTCAACAACAATTAGATATGGCTGTTCCAGATCCTGAATTTTGCAGACAATGGGGAGCTAGTGCTTTTGTAATTGATGTTGAAATGTATACGACTCTAAATCCATCTACGAGTTTTGTAACGCAACCAGCTCTTCAGCCGGGGTGTGTTATACGAAGAGAGAATTGGACAGTGTTACAAAAACAGGGCGCAATAAGTAATGAAGATGTAAGAGAATGTAAGCAAAGGATGAATACTTTTGCTTATATTGGTTCTATAAGAGATAAGCCAATAGTTAAGTGTGTTTATCAGACTGATGTAAATGAAAATAAATTTATAATAAAAGGTGATGGACAAGCTGAAGACGGAGGAGTAGGTATCAACAAAGAAGCAATTCAGTTTTGATAGAAATTATATATACCTCAAAGGGCTTTCTAAACTAGCAAATTGTGGGAGAATGTTTTTCTTAAATACGTCTGATGCTCTTGATGTATATCTTGATGGATTAGTAATTAATTTAAGTTCTCTTTTTACCTCTAAATCAGCAACGAATGCTTTATGGATTGTTCCAGCCGATAATTCTCTTTCAATAGAAACAACAGGCAAAAAGGAAGCTCCTAAACCTGATTGAACTGCATTCTTGATTGCTTCAAGAGAGTTAAGTTCCATTTCAATTTTTAATCTTTGAATATCAAGCCCAGAATCTTGGAGAAGTTTGTCAACAACTTTTCTTGTTGTAGATTGTGAGTCTAATGTTACAAAATTTAATTTGTATAAATCTTCTTTTAGAAGCTCTTTTTTGGTCGAAAGTGGATGTTTAGATGGTAAAACTAATGCCAATTCATCAGTGGCATATGGAATTACTTGTAGCAAATTTTCCAAATCTCCAGGTAATTGTCCGCCAATAATGGCTAAGTCAATTTGTCCATTGGCCACACTCCAACCAGTTCTTCTCGTACTATGAACTTGAAGTTGAACTGATACTTCAGGGTATTTTTGTCTGAATAGTCCTATCATTCTCGGCATTAAATAGGTACCCGTTGTTTGGCTTGCTCCAATGACAAGAGTTCCACCTTTTAAGCTATTTAAATCTTCAATAGCTTTGCAAGCTTCGTCGCATTGATTCAAAATTCGTTCACAATATTCAAGTAATAGTCTCCCCGCTTCAGTCAATAGAGCCTTCCTACCACCTCTATCGAAAATTGTGATTTCAAGTTGTTTTTCTAAATTTTGTATTTGTAAACTTACGGCAGGTTGGGTTACATATAAGAGATCAGCAGCTTTTTTAAAACTTCCTTGAGCTGCTATAGCTTTTAATATTCTTAATTGGTCAAGTGTAAATGGTAATTCTGGCATCTATTATGCCTGCTATTTCTTATAATTCTAATGCTTAAGAGCATTCTTGTTAAGAACAAAATTTATTTGAACAATTTAAATTAATGGAGACTCATAAAACTTCGCTAATAATCTTAATTTTGATTTTGATTTTTGCGGTCATTCATAGTGGGGGAGCTGCTTTAAGAATCAAAGCAGAATCTATTATGGGTCCAAGATTATGGCGGTTATGTTTTGTTTTTTTAAGTTTGCCATCTGCAATTATCTTGATTAGTTATTTTTTAGCTCATAGATATGACGGAATCAGATTATGGAATTTACAGGGCAATAATTTTGTTTTTATGGTCGTTTGGTTTTTAACTGCAATAAGTTTTTTATTTTTATATCCCGCTACTTACAATTTGCTAGAAATACCTTCTGTTTTAAAACCTAAAGTACGAATTTATGGAACTGGGATAATGCGAATCACAAGACATCCACAAGCATTTGGTCAGATAATTTGGTGTTTTGCTCATACTTTATGGATTGGTACATCATTCACATTAGTAACTTCTATTGGCTTAGTTTTGCATCACCTTTTTGCAATCTGGCATGGCGACAAGAGATTAGCAAATAGATTTGGAGAAGAATTTGAAAATTTTAAAAAAAATACTTCCATAATCCCTTTCTTGGCGATACTTGAGGGGAGGCAAGAATTTAAGATTAAGGAATTTTTTAGGTTATCTCAAGTTGGCATTTTAATTGCAATAAGCGTACTTTGGTGGTCTCATCAATATATAAATATTGCTGTTAAAACATTTAATTCATCATTTTTGTCTGAATTTTTCAATTGACAGTTTAAAATCAAAATATAAGTTCTTTAAAAAATGCCACAAGCTTCAGAAATTGCCTGGTTAATTCCAGTTTTCCCACTTATCGGAGCAGTTCTTTCTGGCTTAGGACTAATAAGCATTAACAAGAAAATTAATAATTCAAGAGAAATTGTTTCTGTAGGTCTGATCTCTTTCGTTGGGATTTCTGCGGTAATTAGTTATAAAGCCTTAATTGAACAAGTTAATGGTTATCAATCAGTTGAAAAATTATTTGTATGGGCCAATGCAGGTGATTTCACAATTCCAATGGGATTTGTCCTTGATCCTTTGGGGAGTGTAATGCTTGCGTTAGTAACTACAATAACTTTGCTGGTAATGATTTACTCTCATGGTTACATGGCGCATGACAAAGGATATGTCAGATTTTTTACATATTTAGCACTATTTAGTAGTTCAATGATGGGATTAATAGTTAGTCCGAATTTATTAGAAATTTATGTTTTTTGGGAATTAGTTGGGATGTGTTCTTATTTGTTAGTTGGTTTTTGGTATGACAGGGATGGTGCTGCACACGCTGCACAAAAAGCATTTGTCGTTAATAGAGTAGGGGATTTTGGTCTATTACTAGGAATTCTTGGCCTATTTTGGGCAACAAATAGTTTTGATTTTAATGAAATAGCTACTGGAATTTCTCAATCGATATCTGACCATTCGATTCCCATTTGGGCTGCTTTATTACTTTGTTTTTTAGTTTTTCTAGGGCCAATGGCTAAATCCGCTCAGTTTCCTCTTCATGTGTGGTTACCTGACGCAATGGAAGGTCCTACACCAATTTCTGCACTTATCCATGCTGCAACAATGGTTGCAGCAGGAATCTTTCTTGTAGCAAGACTTCAACCTTTGTATTCAATATTCCCCTCTATTCAGTTCATTATTGCTTTAGTTGGCACCATTACTTGTTTTTTAGGTGCCTCTATAGCTTTGACTCAAATGGATTTAAAAAAAGGTTTAGCTTATAGCACAGTTTCTCAGCTTGGGTATATGATGCTCGCAATGGGTTGTGGAGCGCCAGTAGCAGGAATTTTTCATTTAGTAACTCATGCTTGCTTTAAAGCAATGCTATTTTTGGGATCTGGTTCCGTAATACATGCCATGGAAGAAGTAGTTGGCCATCAGCCTGTA
>CACGHD010000045.1 GCA_902572825.1 uncultured Prochlorococcus sp.
ACGGCTATTAGTAATAGCAATTTGTTCTTCAGGGGTGAAGTCGTTAATCGTAACTTCATTTGCTGTAGCCGCAACAGGAGCTAAAAGTCCCAAGGTTGCAGGAGCTACAAGCAAGCTTTTGAAAAGCTTCATAAATTTCCTCACACGAAATTTAAAGTACACCTCAAGATAGTGTATTTACCTACACAAAATCAAGTATCAGCCGCTACATTTTTAAGAAATATGTGACAGTTTGTTGATCTATACAATAGTTTTTTATTTAGTTAGAGAATTTTAGTTAATTAGAATTTTCTTCCTAAAATTTTTTATAAAAATATTGATAATGCGGAATTCAGGAATTATTTGTGGGTTTTGAAGATAGAAATAACCTATCCTGATTTTTTAGAAATTTTGAAAACCACTTCTTTTGTCTTATATTTCTTTTTGTTATTACCATTTAAAGAGTCTACGTACCAACCAGAAGCCAACCTTGTATCTATCTCTTCATAGCTTTCACTTTTTTTAAATTTGCTTAAAGATTTCTTTTTGTAATCCATAATTTAAATTAATACACAAAATATAGCATTTAGGAAAATACAGAGCATTCAATAAACATACTATCTAAACATAAATTTTGAAAATTATTTATAAGACAACCAATAAATTTTTATATATCAACCATTAAATATTTTAAATTTATATTTTTGAAATCTTTAGAAAAAAGAAAAAAAATCTTTAATTTAACTCAACAAAAAAAATAATTAGTTATATTTTTTTAAAAATTAAACCTGAGGAGCACAAGGTAAAATGACTCAAATAAGTCTTATTGTCAATTCTATGCCTAGAGATTTGACAGAATTTGCATTTTTTTTAGTAGTTGGATTTACAGCCGGTTCGATGGGTTTAATTTGATTAAACTGAAAATTTTTCGCTTAATTAGTAATTAAAAAAATAAGTAAAGCTTAAGACGTTAATTATACTTTTACTTTTCAAATTATTGGATCGGTAGTACTGATTCCAAAGGAAAATTAAATTTTTAATCTTCATTTAGTTCAATCAATTCAACAACAGTTTTTAAGCTAGAAATTTTCTTACCACTATTAATTAATCTAGTTACACAGTCCACAGTTCCTCCTGTAGCGAGAATGTCATCAACGATTGTAAATAAACTAAATTTTTCAAGAGCCTCTTTTTCTATTGAAAGTGAGTTAATTCTATACTCTCAATCATAATTTTCTTGAAATTTTTCCCCAGGGAGTTTCTCAGGTTTTCTAGCCAAATTATTGGTTTACGGGCCTAAAGAGAAATTGCTGAACCAAAAATTAATCCTCTAGCCTCTATTGAAATTATTGCCTCAGAATTTTTAATAACATGATTTAATGACATTCTGAGAATTAGTTCCCTAAAGATTTCTGAATCTTGAATTATTCCAAGTAAGTCTTTGAAATCTATATCTTTTTTAGGAAAATCATTATGCCTCTTAATCAAACTCTTTAGTTTTTCCATCCAACAAAATCCAAATAATATTTTGATAATAATTCCTCCATAGAATTTAATACTCAGATATTTCTATTGAGTGACAAATATTAAAAAAAAGATTATTTTTCTAAATTTGTTATTGAAGTAAAGAGAAAAACAATGATTTTTCTTTTTTAAAAAAATCATAAAAGTAATTTTGTAGCCTCAAAAGTGATTTTTTATATAATATTTATGGATTTGGTCTTTTATAGATGTCTTTTATGGACTAAGATCTTATGAGCGGGGCGTGGCGCAGCTTGGTAGCGCGGGTGCTTTGGGAGCACTAGGTCGCAGGTTCGAATCCTGTCGCCCCGACTCTAATTATCCAAGTCATAGACAGGTTACCCAGCCTGTCTTTTTTATTATTTAAATTCTGTCCTCAATAATTGCGGACAAATTGCGGACAAAAGATGCTTAATTGAAAGGGAAAGTATTCTTAGTAGGAGATATAAAAAGCACTTCAAAAACAATTCCAGTCAAAGCAATAGGCAAAACCCAAATAGCAATAAACCTATGATCAAAAAATCTTAAATGGTCTTCTCCTTTAAAAACACTTTTTAAAGAGGTGTACAAAGTTTCTGGTCTTTTATAGGAAGGGCCATTTTTAATTGGAGAATATGGTTTTATAAATGCAGAGGAAGCTGCGAATTTTGCAATTTTTCTAATTAGATAAATAGGTAATACCCAAAGGGCTAAATATCTTCCACCTAACCACTGTCTCGCATTAGGGAGAGCATATTCTTTAATAGATTTATTCTCTGGCATTCCAGATTCCAAATTCTTGTAGATATTTTCTAATGAGGATACTTTTTGTGATTTATTGATCATTTGTTTTTAAGAAAAAATTAACCTTAAAATAAAAATATTCCTAACTACTAAAATAACTAAAACGTAGTTAAGAATATTTTCGTTGGCTAGGTTCATAAAGACGGAATCTATGCCGTTGCAGATTCGCCAAATATCTACATATTCTTTATAAAGAAAAAACTCTTTTTTAAAAAGTAAATAATATACATAACCATGAATAAAATTTAATGACTGGATTTCTATAGAAAATTAACTTTAATATTCCTGACTAATAAAAATTATTTAAACCTCATTTTCTGAGATTGCGAAAAAGAAAATGAGGTCAAAGGGAGGTTCTCATTACGAACCGCTTTATCAAAGCTAGCGGTTAGTAGATTGCCCTAATATCTACTTACATATTTATATAATGAGATTTAAAATAGAGGAAGATTAATTTTATACAAATAAGTGTTTAATATTTTATGTGATTATTGCTTAGGAAAAACTAATTAATGCATTAACTATAGTTATTGAAAGATAAAGAAATGCATAAAGAGAAACTGCAAAAAATAAATACTGTTCTATGGGAATCATGACAAGGTATTAATTAAGGGGTGAGAAAAATTTGATTAATTTTTTGTTAAAAAGATATTTTCTAAAATATAACTTTGTTCTATTGATCCATTTTTAAGAGAAATATTTTTTGGCAAATTATTATTCGTAGAATTAAAAGCACCCCATTTTTTTAGCCAAAATAAGGTATAAAAAAATGCAATTAAAAATGGTGCTCCAACAATTAAAAATCTGATGTCCATCAAAATTTCCTATTAATAAGATTTAAACTGCATTGCCAATATTGCTCCAAGGAAGAAAACAGTTGGAATCCCTAGGGCATTAACTGCTGCGGTTCTTACAGTAAATACTGGATAACCTTCTGCTGGTCTGCCAACATCAGGAATTAATGCTGAATCTTCCCATACTTGATAATTTTTAAAAGGAGTTACTCCCTTCTTTGGTAATCCTAGTGGCGTTAATCTAAATACATCCCACCTACCTAACCAAAAGACTGTAAATATCCATGAGAATATTATTGGCGTAATAACAAGTAAAATCCTGAAATCCATTTCTAAAAAGTAATATTAAATTTGATTATTATTTTGTCTTTTTTAGTTAAACAAATGATTTGATCATTAACTTATATTTAAAGAAAAACCCCTAATAACGTTGTTTATAATCATTAGTAACATCATGAAATGATTAATTGAATTAATTAAAGTATATTTTTTTTGATTGAGATATTTAGATATTTTTTTTGATGTAGATTTTAGTTAATTAAAAAACAAATATGGAAACCTTTAGATTCTTACTTTTTGGTTTTGCAGGGGTCAGTGTAGTTTTCTGGGTGGCAATAATAGCTTTATGGCATGCATACATGTTTCCAAGATTCTTCAATGAAGATAAAGGTTTAAATTCTGTAATCAATCAAGAAATAAAAGTTTCAACAGATCCAATTTTAGGCAGTTTGGTTAACAGCAATAATTTCAGAAATAGAGATAAATATTCAATGAAAGGTTTTGTTATTGCAGACTTTTCATCTGCAA
>CACGHD010000046.1 GCA_902572825.1 uncultured Prochlorococcus sp.
GCCCATATATGTTTCTAGTAGGCGCTGAAAGGTGAGTAGAGGCTTCTCGTAATAAATGACCTCTTTGACCTCTGAAAGAGTAATCCCTTGGGATTTTAAGCAGTAGGAGATAGCATTTTTTGGGAAGCGTGAATCGTGCTTCTTTCTTGAAAAACGTTCTTCTTGTGCTGCAGCAATAATTTCGCCGTTCTTTAGAAGAGCTGCAGCGCTGTCATGGTAATAACAAGATAATCCAAGAATATACTGATCCATAGAATTAATTTTTCGGGAATATGCTGGAGGTGCTCTTAGTAGGGATAATAAAACTTTTATGAATACTTTTGATTTTACTGTCATCACTTAGCCCAACTAAATTATATGAATTAATCAATTTTTTATACCTTTTTACATCAGGAAATTTAATCTCATTAATCTCCATTTTAATTATTCGAAGTATCTTACATACTGCATTGTAAGGAATTTTTAGTATTTAAGGTCTTTATATTTTTCCTTTTTAGTAATGATTTCCATCGCAGGTTTAAGCATTTCTTTGTAGTTTTTCCATCCTCCTAAAGATTTTGTGTTAATCGGTGAACGAACCTGAACATTACTTCTTGTTGAGACGTTTCGTTTATTTAAATGTGGCGACAAATATAAATCGTTCCAGCTCCAACCTAACCAATGAATCAATGATTTTATTTCATCTGAGGGATAAGTCACTAACTTATCGTAATTTAATGAATATATATTATTTTTAAATTCTTTCTTATATGTTTTCATAATCTCATCTTGATCAGAATAGACTTGGGCAGAATCAACCAAACTCGAACAGAAATTATTCCCTATTGCGAAATGTGCTCTATAAGCTGAAAGAATGTTATCTAAAGGATTTCTATAACAATGTATTATTTTTGCATTAGGAATTGCTTTAGCAATAATGCCTGCATATTGATAATTAAATAACCACTTGTTTGTTGTGATTGTTTTACTATCTGTTATTTCTAATTTTTTCCAATATATCTCGCTAAGACTTTTTCGTTTTTCAGATTGTTTATATTCTCTATATGATTCTTCAAAGATATTAACTTCTCCAAGATCTTTTACTTTAGTATTTAAACTTATTATTGATTCGACAAGGGTAGAACCACATCTAGGCAAACCTACTATAAAAATGGACATTGAATAATTTTCAAATTTTTGATTATTGTTTTCATAATTATCTGAGGATATTTTTTAATTTTTTAGTTTTATCAATTAATAAATCTACTTCAGACTTATGCATTCTAAGTTTCATATTATTTGCATTAACAAGATTCTCAGCACTTTCTTCATATTGTCCTTTTCTATGAAAAATATTTGATCTTGCGAAAAAAATATTCACTAACTCCCTGTTGTTTTTATTTTTTAAAATATTTTCAGAAAAAAGTTGATCATGCCATTTTTGAGTTGTTTTACTTGTTTGCATAGTTGATAGTGATAAATACGCATCAGTTAATTGAGGATCAACTTCAAGTGCTTTTTGAGTATATGACTCTGCCTCTTTTAATCTGCCTTGATCTTTTAATATGAATCCAAGATTATAGTGAGCAATAGAAAAGTCAGATTTAAATTTAATTGCTTTTTTGAGTTCTAATTCTGCTTTTTCTAAATTTCCTTGACCTATGAATAAAACTGCAAGATTGTAGTAAGCATTTGCATATTCAGGATTTAGAGAAATTGCTTTTTTAAGTGTTGATTCTGATTCTTTATGTTTTCCGATCTCGTTAAGGAATATTCCATAATTAGAAAAAACTCTATGGTCTTTTATTCCTTGTTTAATAAGATATTCATAGTATTTTGCTGCTTCTAACTTTCGTCCTTGTGCCTGAAGATCGAATGCTTTTTTAATCAATAGACCGATATTTACTTTCTGTTTATTTTTTGAAATTTTTTCTTTCTTTGATTGGTTCTTTTCGCCAAAACCTTTCATTATTAATTAAGAAGATTTCTTTAAAGTAAGTATAGTCTTTACAAAATTTTTTTTTAAATGTTTCTTACTTAAATAAAGATTTAATTTAGTTGAAATTTTTAACGAATTCTGCAGAAATTAATCAAAAAGTATATTTGAGTGTATATTTGTGATTTTGTTTATTAATGCATCCCTAAAATCTTTAAGGCATATCCTAGAGATAGATTAAATTTTATAGAAATTACTCATAGTTATGATAGTTATTTCATATGATAGTCGTTAAAGACAAAAGTCCTGTGATAGCACAAATTTGTCACCACAATATTTGCAATCACTCCAAGAGTCAAAAGACTACTTGCTAATCTGACTACATACTAAATATTGGTTATCAAATCTTTAAAAATTTAAATTTTTAAAGTAAAAATGCTATTAAATGAGATTTAAATAAAATGAGCGAGATTATTAAATTAAGTCGATCTACTGTTGAGAAATATCTTAGTTGTCCAAGATGTTGTGTACTTGACAAAAAATATCAAATAAAACCACCATCATTACCATTTACTTTAAATATTGCTGTAGACAATTTATGTAAAAACGAATTTGATTACTACAGAAAAATTCAGGAGCCTCATCCTTTATTTACTGAACATGGTATTGATGCTATTCCGTTTAAACATAAAGATTTAGAACGTTGGAGAAGTAATTTTCAAGGGATAAGATATAAGTCAATTGATCATAATTATGATTTTGGGGGAGCAGTGGATGATATTTGGCAGAAAAAAAATGGTGATCTCATTATTGTTGATGTAAAAGCAACATCTAGAAATAATTTTGATTGGTCTGAGACTTTTAATAAATACGAATATGCAAAAGCTTATAAGAGACAATTAGAAATGTATCAGTGGTTATTTAAAAAAAATGGTTTTCAAGTAGCCGAAGAAGCTTATCTTTTATATTTCAATGGAAAGAAAAATGAAGAGTTATTTAATAACCAATTAAATTTTGACGTATATCTAATTAAATTAGAATGCTCTACTTCATGGGTAGAAAAAAAGATAATTGAAACTGTAAATTTATTGCGTTCGGATAATTTTCCCAAACCTTCTTTAAATTGTGAATACTGTAATTATTTAAAGAAGCGTTGGCAGTTATCGATAACTTAATATTTATAGGATAATTTTTTCATATTTCTGGAAAAGTAGTGAATAAAAGATAATCTTTAATTAGATTATTAATTTAGGCTTTTGATAAAATCAAAAAATTCTGAAAGAAAGATAACTAATCATCTTCAACAAGATGTAGTTAAAGTATCTGGTAAAAAAATTTTTATAAATCCTTTTTTATATTGGCGGAGATTTGACGAAAATACTAATAGATGGCTCAGAGAACCTGGTCAAATGTCAGAGGATCAAATTTCACCAAACAGGAACCGTTTTTATCCAGAAATAGAGTGGGCTGATTTAAGTCATGAGCAAAAGCTCATAAAAGATGCAACTGTTGAAATGTTTTTAAAAACTCTTGAATTGATAAGTACATTTCATCCTTATCTCAGTTCCGGACAATTATTAGAAGTGGAGAGAAAAATGGCGATTATAAAAAAGATTCCTTTTGAGAAGTGGGTAACAAAATCCTTCGCCAAAAAAGCGAGATTATTAGAAAATGAAAGAAGAAAATTTCAAAGAGAAAGATTTATTAGTAGCTGGAGGGAATGGTTTTGTCTGGTAAATACTCAACAAGCTATTTTGCCCTTAATAGTAACGATATTTATTTCTTCATTTATTGGATGGTCTTTAGGGATATCAAAGAATAGTTGTAATCCTTATTTTGAACAAAATA
>CACGHD010000047.1 GCA_902572825.1 uncultured Prochlorococcus sp.
AGACTATCTATCCTTCTTTAGAAAAACATATTGCCGAGGCAAAAGAACGAGTTATCCTTACCACTTTTGCTAGTTCTGTTCATAGAGTGACAATGATCTTAGAATTGGCTATGAAACATGGAAGAAAGGTCGGTTTGTTAGGTAGATCGATGATAAATGTGATTGCTAAGGCGAGAGATATTGGTTATATGAAATGCCCAGATGATTTGTTTGTTCCTATCAAGCAAATTAGAGATTTGCCGGATCGGGAGACCTTATTATTAATGACGGGAAGTCAAGGAGAACACCTAGCAGCTTTAAGCAGAATCTCTCGTGGTGAACATCAGCATGTTCGTCTTAAGACTACTGATACTGTAATATTTTCAGCCAGTCCAATTCCTGGTAATACTATTTCTGTTGTTAATACAATAGATAGATTAATGAAACTCGGAGCAAAGGTTGTTTATGGAAAGGGCGAAAATATTCATGTTTCTGGTCATGGTTTTCAAGAAGATCAAAAGTTAATGTTGGCACTCGCAAAACCTAAGTTTTTTGTTCCTGTTCATGGAGAACATAGAATGCTTGTTTGTCATGGCAAGAGTGCACAAACTATGGGAGTTCCAAAGGATAATATTTTAATTATTGAAAATGGAGATGTAGTTGAGCTAACACCTAATACTATTCAAAAGGGTGATCCTGTAAAAGCTGGTGTTGAACTGCTTGATAACTCACGAAATGGGATAGTAGATGCTCGAGTATTAAAAGAAAGGCAGCAATTAGCTGGGGATGGTGTAGTAACTGTTTTAGCTCCTATTAGCACAGATGGGAAGATGGTTGCGCCTCCCAGAGTTAATTTAAGAGGAGTTGTTACTACTGCAGAGCCAAGAAAAATGTCTATGTGGACAGAACGAGAAATAAGCTGGGTCTTAGAAAACAGATGGAAACAATTATCCAGACAAACTGGGCCGAATAATTTTGAGGTAGATTGGATTGGTGTACAAAGAGAAATTGAAAATGGTTTATCGAGAAGGATGAGAAGAGAATTACAAGTTGAACCACTTATTTTGTGTTTAGTTCAACCTGCTCCAAGTGGAACTCGTGCTTATATTCCAAAGATTACCGAAGAGCAAAATTTCTCTAATAGAAATAGAAATAATAATAATTTCCATAAGAAATCAAACAATAATCATCCTAATAGTTCAAATAACTCACAAAATACTCAAAAAAGTTCAAAAGTTTCACAGAATCCATCAACTGAGACTACTACAGAGGATTCATTTGAAGGTAGAACAAGAAGAAGAAGATCTGCTGTAACATCTTAACTTTTTTCAAAATTTATATAGTTTTTATCCCAAATAATTTTTAGAAACTCTTGCAGATAAATTTGCCCTTTATTTTTTTCATAAATTGAAGTTGCTAATTTTGTCAGATTTTTAGAACTACATTGCTTTGCAGATATTTCTTTTAAAAATCTATTTAAAATTGTGCACCTTGCTTCAATACACATACCATTTAGGAGATTCCTATCGATACCTTTAACATCTTTACAATACAAATAGGCTAGTTCACTAAGATCATTACGTTCATTATTGTATTTGCTCATTTTTTGGGAAAAATTATTTATCCTTTCAGAACAACCAGGATAGATGACTTCTAAGGTAGGAAGAATTTTTTTTCTTACTAAATTTCTTTTTAATTTAAGATCTGAATTTGTAGGATCTTCCCAGACTGGGATCTTCATATCATTGCAAAATTGTTTTGTATCTTCCCTACTGAAAATTAATATTGGTCTTATTAAATAAATTTGATTTTCTATTAATCTTTTACTCTCAATATTACTTAGACCTGCAAAATTGCTTCCTCTAGATAAATTGAGGATAAATGTTTCTGCATTATCACTACTCGTGTGACCAGTTAACAAATAAATATTATGTTTTTGATGGTTTTTATTTAATAAAGTTTTGGCTCTTTCACATAATTTTTTATATCTCCATTCTCGTGCTTTTTCTTCTGAAGAAATACTTTCTTTATTTGCTTGATCAAAAGAGAATGAAATATTTTTATCTTCGCAATAATCTTTTAATTCAAGAGCATATAGTGATGATTTTTCGTGCCACTGATGATCACCATGCCAAACACTAATAGACCAATTATGTAGTTTTTTTAGGTCATTAATTAGTGTTAATAAGGCCATTGAGTCTTGGCCCCCCGAAACACTTATTAAAATATTGGATCCTTTGGGAATTAATATTTTTTTGGTAAGAATCTCCTTATGAAGCTGATGATGCCATGATGACCAATTTTTCTGACTTAATTTTTTATCAGTCATTTTGTGTTGCTCAGATAATATTTTTTAAAAAATGCACTGTTTTACTAAAACAATGTCACAATCGGGTAATAAATTCATTAAGTAAATGAGTCTGATTAATCTTTTGCCACAAAAAATCAAAGAAGAGTTAAGAAGCAAATCCTTACTCAAAGTTATTTCAGGATTGAATAATTTCGATGTTCAGTCTGTGAAAAGAATTGTTGAGGCTGCTTTATTAGGAGGTGCAGATCTTGTCGATATTGCTTGTAAACCTGAACTCGTTGATTTAGCACTTAAGAATTCAACACTACCCGTTTGTGTTAGTTCAGTAGTGCCTCGATCTTTTCAAGATTGTGTAAAAGCAGGAGCATCATTAATTGAGGTAGGAAATTACGATACTTTTTACGAAAAAGGTATTCATTTTTCAGATAAAAAAGTTTTAAACATTACAAAAGAGACGAGGGATTTATTGCCTAATTTTCCTTTATCAGTAACTGTTCCTCATACTATGCCTATTGATAAACAAGTTGATCTTGCTTTAAAGCTAGTGGAAGAAGGCGTTGATATTATTCAAACAGAAGGTGGTACCAGTTCTACTCCTTACTCTCCAGGTATTCAAGGTTTTTTTGAAAAATCAGTTCCAACTCTTGCAGCTACTTATGCTATTCATCAAGAATTTAAGAAACAATCTCTGAATATACCAATCATGAGTGCCTCTGGATTAAGCCAAGTAACTTGTCCACTAGCAATATCTTCTGGAGCCTCAGCAGTTGGCGTTGGATCTGCAGTAAATAAATTAGATGATTTAATATCAATGATTGCGGTTGTTAGGGGCTTAAAAGAATCTTTGAAAAATTCAATAATTGGAGAAAAAATTTCTTAGTATAGCAACATCCTCTAGCTACCAGCTTGATGAACAACTATAAGCTTCAAGCTCCTTACGAACCAAATGGAGATCAACCAGAAGCTATTAAAAAATTAGTTAAAGGCGTAAATAATGGTAAACAGTTTCAGACTCTTTTAGGAGCTACTGGAACTGGTAAAACATTTACCATTGCTAATGTAATTCAACAAACAGGAAGACCAGCACTTGTTTTAGCCCATAACAAAACGCTGGCTGCACAACTGTGTAATGAATTAAGGGAATTTTTTCCAAAAAATGCTGTTGAGTACTTCATTTCTTACTACGATTATTATCAACCTGAAGCTTATGTACCTGTAAGTGATACTTACATAGCCAAAACTGCTTCAATTAATGAAGAAATAGATATGCTTAGGCATT
>CACGHD010000048.1 GCA_902572825.1 uncultured Prochlorococcus sp.
GAATTGATTATTTAGAGTGAGCTAATTTCCTTTCTGATAAAGGACGGACTTTTAAGGATTCTCTTAAGGTAGACTTTCCATATTCTCTCTCAAGAATGTTTATAACTGTTTTACCAAATTCATCTTCTGGATTATCAAAAGCTTCTAAGCAAACCTGACCAAGTTTTTCACCCAATAAACCTGGATTCCAAAGAAGTTTTCTTGCTGTCCAAGGCATCATGCTCATTGGATTATAATTCGGCTTCAAAATTTTATTATCGAGGGCGTACTTTTCAAGAAGAGTATGAGGTTGCAAACCTATAAAGAATATGGCTGGATCAACTAAACCTTTACCAAAAATATTTTCTAACTCCCTATGGTAAGCAATTGTTTGTCTTATTGTGCTTGGTGTTTCGTCGAAAACATTAAATGAATAATTTACTGAAACATGATTCTTGAAACCTGATTGGACTAGCATTCTGCAATTATTTAACACAGTTTCAAGGTCATATGCTAACCTCATTTTTCTAACAAGTTCTTGAGATCCAGAAGTGATACCTATTTCAAAATAGCTCATACCTGTATCTACCATTAGCTGTGCTAGCTCAGCATCAATATTATCTGCTCTAATGTATGCAGCCCAATTAATATCGTCCCAGCCTTGATCCTTTATAGCTTTCAAAAGTGTTTTTGCATCATCAATATGTTTTTTAGCTGGAATAAACTGTGCATCAGTGAACCAAAATCCCCTTACGCCAAGGTCATATAATTGCTTCATTTCTTTGATTACTTCGTTAACAGGATTAACCCTAACTTGCTTCCCTTCCACTACTGTATAAACACAGAAACAACAATTATGAGGACAACCTCTTTTCGTTTGAACTCCTACATAGTAATCTCCCTCTTCTATGTACCAATTGAATTCAGGCCATATTGATTGGATATATTGATAGTCACAGGCAGTTTTAACTGTGCCCGAAGGTTGTTCGTGTATTAATTTGTTACGGGGCTTTTCTCCAGCAAAATAACATCTTTCTTTTTCTATAGAATCTCCTCTGATGATTTTCTCTATGAGATTTTCACCCTCTCCAACAGAAATTACAGTCCCTTTTGGAAGTAGATTTCCTAATTGTTCATAGAAGACGCTAACAGCGCCCCCTCCTAATATTACTTTTACATGTTTGTTGTATTTTTGTGCTCTTTTTAGTCCCATCTTGACTAAAGAAGTATTTCTGTATATTTCTCCATAGTGAGATGCAATTAGTTTTAGTCCTCCCCAAGAACCTCTAATTTTTTTAAGGATATTTTTTGAGTAGAAAACTTCAAAAGAGTTTTGTAGAGGATTTCCACTTCTACCATCAACAGGTGCATAAATTTGTATATCTCTCCATGAAAAAATGATTAGATGTGGTCGAAATTGATCAATTTTTCTAGCTAAATATTTAGAAACTTTATTAGATGGAATTATTGCTAGATCAATGAATTGCTGCTCTATTCTTGGAAAAGATTTATGGATATGGTCTGCTAGATAAATAGGTCCTATTGGAAAAATAGGATTACATGGCAGTCTTACAGTTAGGATTTTTCCATAATGCTTTCTGTCGTAATTTTTTTTATTTAATTTTTCGAACTTCAGATTAAAATTCATGTCATGAAATTTAATGAATTTATTTCTTTAAGAATCTAACTACTTTATTACTAATTTGGAGAAATTAAAAATCCCAAGAAAATACTCACGAAAATTTTATTTAATTCAGATATCAGAAATCATGTAAATCCAGCATACTTTGAGAAGTTTTAATCCATCTATCCATCTAGATATATTTGGAGCACCTGATTTTCGGGCGTAATATCTAACAGGATAATTTAGTATTTTAACGTTATTTTTTGCAGCTTCAAATATTATTGTAAAGTCTCCAAATGGGTCAGACTTGGAATCCCAACTTCCATTTTGTTTCATAAGTTTAAAAAATTTTCTTGAAAAAACTTTTGTTCCACAAAGTGAATCTGATATAGGCTTATTTATGAGAATTGATAGAAGTATTGCGAAAAGTCTATTTCCTATATAATTCGCCCATCTCATAGCATTTTTTTCCATTGGAAAAGTTGTCCGGGCACAATTAATTAGGATATTTTTATTTTTGGTTGATTCCAGAATTGCTGCAATACTGTCATCAATATCTACAGTAAAATCACTATCGATTATGGCGAGGGTCTCTCCTGAAGAAATATTAAATCCCTCTACGACTGCATTTTTCTTTCCTTTAGAAGTTTGTTTTAAAAGAGATACCTTGAAGAGATTTGAGAAATTTTCTTTTAACTCTCTCAAAATTTCATATGTATTATCATTGCTGTTACCTTCAACGAATATAATTTCTAATTTATTGGGTATATTTTTGAATTTATTTAAAGCATTAACTAAAAGTTCTTTATTACCAGCTTCATTTCTTGCAGGAATTACTATTGATATTAAATGTTCTGAAATATTCTCGCTATATTTATAAAAAACTATTTCTAGTTCGTAAGAAAGCTGTTTTATGATTGGTATTTTCCGAAAAATATTTTTTAAAGATTGTGGAATTACCTTCGTGGGCAGAGGAGTAAGTTTTTTTGCTTTCCATCTTATTGATCTGTAATTGTAAATTTCCGCTAAAGATTCAATATCGCATAAAGTTATTCTTGCTTTGCTGGTAGTTTCTTTAAAAATTCTTGAATCTAATTTTAGCCATCTTGTAATTGGCTCCCAAGTATTACCACGGACTTTAATGGAAATAAATTCGTTATTATCTTTAAATAATTGATGAAGTTCATTATTAGTTAAATTCCAACTATTAACTGATTTCATCATTAAAAATTACAAAAGACACCTTATTATAGATTGACTATTTAATTTTTTAAAATTAATTTCCAAGGTTTAAAAGTATCATTTTCAGATATCACTTCAAAAGAAAAATAGTTGTTATTTATCTTTTGAAGGTCAGTTGTCCATACTAATTCTGATTTTTTTAGCTCATCAATACTCTCTAGTCCTTCGCCTAGTTTGGGAGTTAATAAAGCAATTCTTATGATTTTTGATTGGGATAGACTATTTTTTATACCTGATTTATCAACTTTTATCGGTTGATTTTTTACTATATCAAGAGATGATACGTACTCCATTTTTTCTCTTAGTTCTCTAGATCTATCTGTGAATAATCCTGATTGCAAAAGAAATGATGTTAATAAATAAGGCCCAATTATTAAAATTGTTAGTAATTCTTTGAATGAGTTTTTTTGCTTTAAAAAAGACCAAGATATTCCGAAAAAAAACAATCCA
>CACGHD010000049.1 GCA_902572825.1 uncultured Prochlorococcus sp.
TATAAAATCAACAACAAAACCTCTATATATCCTATCTATACCATTACCAATAGTCCCCCCAAGAATAAAGCTATAAGAATATAGATCGAATGAGTTTAATGTATTCTTCCTAAATATCAAATAAATAAGTAATATAGAAAAAACAATACTTATTAAAGATAAAAATACTCTACTACCACTAAATATGTTAAATGCTGCTCCGTAATTTTTTACAAAGTCTATTTTGAATAAAAGAAAATCTTTATTAATAAATAATTTTTTATTATAAAACATTATATATTTTGTAAATTGATCTATTAGAACAATAAAAATACTTAAAGACACAAAATATAATTTAGTTTTTATATTAATAATCATTATTTGCTACGTTTTAAACGTTCTATAGGTTTAATAAGTAATAAAAGTGGAAAAAGCATTAAAAAATGATATCCAATTTTACCTAATGAGTATTTCCCTAAATTATATAAAAATAAATTGAATTGACTGTAGAAAATAATTTGTATGAAGTTGTAAAATATACCAGTTAAATGCATAGCACCTATTGCTATAAACCCGTTTTTTAAAAAGTTTCCAACGTTTATTTTATTTCTATTATTTAAATTATTAATTATTTTGATTAATGGATAAAAACCTAATAAATAACCAAAATTAGGAGTAAGTAAATAACCTAATGAACCTCCTTGGTAAAAGACAGGAAGTATAAATAACCCCAAAATTATATATATAGAAAATGCTCTGAAAACAACTTTTTTATGGAATATAAGTGTTAATAAAATTATGGTGGGAATTTGCCATGTGATAGGTAACTCAAAGTTATTACTAGATTTATAGATAAAAGGTAGTGGAATATAAACAGGTAACATTGATGTTATTACTATTGATTGAAGACTTACCAGTATCTCAATTAATTTATAAAAATTGAGCATTATTATAAATTCTATTTATAAACTTCTCAATGCAACAATTGGATCTAATTTAGAAGCTCTTTTTGCAGGTAATACGCCAAAGATTAAACCTATTGAACCTGAAATGATCATGGTGGAAAAAGTAGTTGTAATTCCTACTGATGCAGGAAGTGGTGTTATCAGAGATAATAGAAAAACACCTGATAATCCTGTTGTTGTTCCAATTAATCCGCCAATTGTAGATAAAATCAATGCCTCAATCAAAAATTGAATTAATATATCTGACTGTTTAGCTCCTATTGCTTTTCTAAGTCCAATTTCTTCAGTTCTTTCACTTACAGAAACAAGCATAATATTCATGATTCCTATGCCTCCAACCACCAAAGATACTGCCCCAATACCAGCCAATAAAAACGTTAGCCCACTTGTTATATTGGTTACTATATTTAATGCATCTTCTTGAGATCTAACCGCAAAGTCATCATCTCTGATTATTTTATGTCTTTGCCTTAATAAGTTAGTAATCTGAAATTTAGCGGCACTAGTTGCATTTTTATTTATAGCTTCAACACTAATGAAGCTTAAACTTACTCCATATGTTGGGTCCTTCCCTGTAATCCTATTGACCATGGTGGTTAATGGAATATATGCATTTTTGTCTTGATTACTTCCGAATACAGCACCTTTTGGTTTTAATATTCCAATAATTTCATAAGTATGATCTTTAATTCTAATTTTTTCTCCAAGTGATGAAGAATTATCTTTGAAAAATTCGTCTTTAAGATCAGGACCTATTACTACATAACTTCTTGCACTATTATTATCACTCTTAGATATAAATCTTCCCTTATCAACTTCAAAGCTTCTTACTTTAAGAAATTCAGGCGTAACTCCTGCAATTGATATATTTAGACTTTTAGAATTTGACTGCACTATTTCGTTAGCAGAAATTTGAGGCGCAACTTTTTTAACTGTTGGGACTTGATTACTTATTGCTAGTGCATCTTCTAAAACAAGATTTTTAGGAAATGAAATACCTCTTCTTCTGGTGTCATTATTTCCAGGAACAATGAATAAAACATTTGCACCTAAATTACTTAATTGGTTTTTAGCTAATGTTTGAGCACCTCTTCCTAGCCCAACAAGTGTAATAACTGATGCATTTCCTATAATTATCCCCAGCATTGTTAACGAACTTCTCAATTTGTTCGAAACTAAGGTTTTTGTGGCCATGCCTAAGGCTTCTTTTATTGAGATATTCCTAGACATATTTATATTTATCTAATGCATCATCATCTTCAATTTGCCCCATGTATATAACTCCTTCATTTAGCTGCAGTGTAATTAGGTCGCCGTTACTAATTTGATGATCATCCATATTATCTAAATTACAAATTGTAGAAATCTTTTTATTATTTTTGTTAAACAAAGCATAAACATCATTTACATTTTGGTTCGTAACAATGCCGCCAATATTTTTACTCAGTGGAATATTTTTCATTAATTCCTTCGGAACAAATAATATTTCTCCTGGGCAAATTAAGGATATGTCAAGATTGTTTTTAATTATTCTAGCTTTACCTGTAACACCGATTTCCCCTATTGAAATTCCTCTTGATACAATCTTTCTTACTAAACCTACTTTTATTAAATCTGTAGAGCCGCTAATTCCAGTTAATGTTCCTGCGGTTTGAACTACTAAATCTCCTTGATTTAGGATTCCCATCTCCTGAGCAATTTGCATAGCTAAACTAAAAGTTTTTGCTGTCCTTTCATCATTTTTAACTACTATTGGAGTAACTCCCCAAACAAGTTGCAACCTTCTCGCTACACTTCTCTCTGTTGTAGTTGCCAAGATAGGTGTTGGTGGTCTGAATTTACTTACATTTCGAGCGGTAGAACCTGATTTAGTTAAAGGGATTATAGCTCCTGCATCAAGTTGTCTGGCTATATTACTTACTGCTGCACTGATAGCATTTGGGATCGTACTGGGTAAGTGGCTTTCAATAGCCTTAAGTGGATAATCCCTCTCAATTCTTCTTGCAATGGTTGCCATCGTTTCAACTGCCTCTACAGGATAATCTCCAACTGCAGTTTCGTTTGAAAGCATTACAGCATCTGTACCATCCAGAATTGCATTTGCAACATCACTAACTTCGGCCCTTGTTGGTCTTGGGTTAGAAGCCATAGAATCAAGCATTTGAGTCGCTGTAATTATTGGGATACCTAATGTATTAGCTTTTCTTATTAACTCCTTTTGTAATAGAGGAACTTCTTCAGCAGGCATTTCAACTCCC
>CACGHD010000050.1 GCA_902572825.1 uncultured Prochlorococcus sp.
TCTTCTAAATAAAGCAATTGGAAATCAGCTTACATGCATGTTTATTGACCAAGGTTTCATGAGAAAAGGTGAACCAGAATTTTTAATGAATTTTTTTGATAAGAAATTTCACATTAAAGTTCAATACATTAATGCAAGGGAAAGGTTTATTGCCAAATTAAAAGGGATTACTGATCCAGAACAAAAAAGGAAAATTATTGGTGAAGAATTTATTAGAGTATTTGAAGAAGAAAGCAATAGATTGGGACCTTTTCAGTACTTGGCTCAAGGTACTCTTTATCCTGATGTTATTGAAAGTGCTGGTACTAACATTGATCCTAAGACTGGTGAAAGAATAGCTGTAAAAATAAAGAGTCATCATAACGTGGGTGGATTGCCAAAAGATTTACAATTTAAATTAGTTGAACCATTAAGAAAACTTTTTAAGGATGAAGTCAGAAAAGTCGGCGCTGCCTTAGGCTTGCCCGACGAAATTGTAAAAAGGCATCCATTCCCAGGTCCGGGATTAGCTATAAGAATTTTGGGAGAGGTGAATAATGAAAAACTTGATTGTTTAAGAGATGCAGACTGGATAGTAAGAGATGAAATTAAAAAAGCTGGTCTTTACAACGATATTTGGCAAGCTTTTGCAGTATTGCTACCAGTTAAAACTGTAGGAGTTATGGGGGATAAAAGGACTTATGCATGGCCAATAGTTTTACGTTGCGTATCTAGTGAAGATGGCATGACAGCCGATTGGTCAAAAATTCCTTTTGAGATTTTGGAGAGGATTGCAAATAGAATCGTAAATGAAGTAATTTCAGTAAATAGAGTTGTTTATGATATTACGAGCAAACCTCCTGGAACTATTGAGTGGGAATAGTCAATAGGATCAAAGTGTAGATATAAACATAAAAAAAATAGGTTTTCCGTGAGTTGCCCGAGGAGTGAAAATCCTGTCTCTATAGAAAAATCATAGATGAGTATCCGTCTCTATACTATTTCTTTTAGTACGATGTTAAATTTTTGACTCATGGGTGCCAAGAGAAACCAATACGATCGTATTCCTGCATTTGGGGAGTGAAGGTGTCTATAGGACTCTTTGGACTCATTTTTTTCTGCTCTGGGGAAAAATAATTTGATGTTCATGCTTGGTTTCTCTATAGCTATTCGCCTCGTTGAATTTTCTTTTCAAGGGATTGTATCCTAATATCTTTGCAATAAGTGAGATCGGAATTATTAATAATAAATATGTTATGGAAAGGATGATATTCATCGATAGTGAATTGAAGTCACTGCAGATTTCTCTGAAAAATAAGTATGGGAAATAGAGTTGTTTAGGTATTAAAAATCCAACTAAGGTGATAGTAATTCCTACACCCAATGTCCACACCCTAAGATCATAGCCAAATAGTACTGGAAGCAACCATCCAATCAGTATGGGAAATCCGAATCCGATTAGCAGTCCAAATTTACGAAGTTGTTTTTTAGAAATTGTTTCTTTCAATGATCAATCGAGTTCAAACTCTTGGATCCAAGTTTCATCTTTTTTTACTTTAGGTTGTTCACTTTTGAAGAGTATTTGATTTTGAAGAACTAGAACGTCCATCTCTGTTCTCATAAAACATCTATATGCATCCTGAGGTGTGCAGACAATAGGTTCACCTCTGACATTGAAGGAAGTGTTTACTATCGTCGGACAACCAGTTTTTCTTTTAAAGGCTTTAATAAGATTGTGATAGCGAGGATTTGTTATGGGACTGACAGTTTGGACTCTTGCTGAGTAATCAACGTGAGTAATGGCGGGTAGTGATGACCTGGGGATATTTAGTTTCTCGATACCAAAGAGTTTGTCTTCTTCTACTGTCATTGGCTGACATAGTTCTCTCTTAACTGGAGCAACCAAAAGCATGTATGGACTCTTCGTGCTCATCTCGAACTGATTACTAACGTCCTCTTCTAAAACAGATGGTGCAAAAGGTCTAAAACTCTCTCTGTACTTGATTTTGAGATTCATCACGCTCTGCATCTTTTGATTCCGTGGATCACCAAGAATTGATCTTCCACCTAGTGAACGCGGACCAAACTCCATGGGTCCATTGAACCAACCAATTATATGACCCTTCTCCAACTCCTCTGCTAGTTCCTGAAATAGTTTAGGATCATTTTGAGGATGGAAAGGAGCATTGATTTGTTTTAGGTATTGGATTATCTCTTCATTGCTAAACTCTGGCCCCAGATAGGCCCCCTTCATAGAGTCATTAGTGTTGACTTTTCTCTCCTGATTTTGATATTTATGCCATCCAACGAATGCCGCTCCCAGTGCTGACCCTGCATCACCACTAGCAGGTTGGATCCAGATGTCGTCAAACACCTTCTTTTGAAGCAATTTTCCATTTGCAACGCAGTTGAGTGCAACACCACCAGCGAGACATAGTTTCTTGATACCCGTCTCTTCCCTTAATGATTTCGCCAGTTTCAGTACGATCTCTTCTGTCACGACCTGAATCGATGCTGCTATGTCCATGTGGAACGGGGTGAGCTCCGTTTCTCTTTTTCGAGGTCGTCTGCCAAATAGTTTGTGGAACTTCCGTCCTGTCATGCGGAATCCTCGATGGTATTTGAAATAACTGATATCAAGACGGAATGTGCCATCTTCTTTGATGTCAATCAGTTTCTCTTTGATTTTGTCGACGTATTTGGGTTCTCCATAAGGAGCAAGACCCATCAGTTTGTACTCACCAGAATTGACTTTGAATCCACAGTAGTAGGTGAATGCAGAATAAAGAAGGCCTAGTGAGTGAGGGAAACTGATCTCCCATAGTGGTTCGATGCTCTTACCTTTACCTATCCATGCGGAGGTGGTCGCCCACTCACCAACGCCATCCATACAAAGAACGACAGATTCTTCAAAGGGACTTGGATAGAAGGCAGCTGCAGCGTGTGAAAGATGGTGCTCTGAAAAGA
>CACGHD010000051.1 GCA_902572825.1 uncultured Prochlorococcus sp.
GTTTAATGAAGGCAATAGCCCTTTCACTGAATTAAGTTTTATAAGCCTCAAAACTAGTTCTTATCCCCTAAGTAATCTTAATTTAAGACTGGCTTTAGCAAAAAGTCTTAATAGAAAATTGATTAGTGAGAAAGTAAGTTATGGATTAAGGAAGCCATCTAGATCAATTATTCCTCCGATATTGAAAAAAGAAAATCAAGAACTGTGGCCTAAATATGATTATTTTGAAGCGAGAAGGTTATTGCAAAAAGAAAACTATTGCAATGGAAATATTCTAAAAATACCCCTTACTTATAGATCGAATGTACCAGCTGACAAGCTTATTGCTCTGACATGGCAAGAAGAAATTAAAAATTCTTTGAAAGATTGTATTAATATTGAACTAAATGGGGTTGAATCTACAACAGTTTATAAGAATCTAAGTTTAGGAATTTATACGGCAGTTCTTCTCGATTGGACTGGGGCTTATTCAGATCCAGAGGCTTATCTTACCCCTCTTTTAAGTTGTAATGAAATAGTTGATGGCATATGTAAAAAAGGAGAATCAGTTTACAGCGGTAGTTTTTGGGGATCTAATAAAGTGGAAAGTTTATTTCTTGAGAGTGAAAAAATAAGTGGAATTAAAAGATTAGAAAAACTTGCTGAAATTGAAAAAATAGCAGCAGGTTCAATACCTTATATTCCTATTTGGATCTCCTCTCAAAAAGCATGGTCCCAAAATAAAATATCAAAACCTATTTTTAATGGCGCAGGAATAATTTCATTGAGTGATCTTGAGTTAATTAATGAGTAGAAATTTAAATAAACTACTAAATTATTCCTTATTAAAAATTTCATTAATACCGATAATGTTATGGATAATTTCTTCATTAGTTTTTATTTTATTAAGAGTTGCTCCTGGCGATCCTGTCGATGCCATACTGGGATCTGGTGCAGATGAGGTTTCTAGGGAATTTCTAAGAAATAAATTGGGGCTAAATGAACCTTTAATAAATCAATATTTTTCATATATTAAAAATATATTGCACTTAGATCTTGGCAAATCTCTTAGTACCCAAGAGCCAGTCCTTAATATTATTATAAAGTCATTGCCTGCAAGTCTTGAGCTTGGATTCTTTTCAATATTAAGTGCCATACTAATAGGATTCCCATTGGGATTAATTGGCTTAAGAAATAGAGGGAAAAAGACTGATTATATTGCGAGAATATTAGGAATTGCTACATATGCGATCCCCCCTTTTTGGGGTGCAATGTTAGCGCAATTATTATTTTCTGTATTTTTTAATATTTCCCCAATTGGAGGGAGATTTCCGATATTTCAGCAACAACCCCAAATTACAGGTTTTCTAGTTTTAGATAGTATTCTTTCAAAGAATATTATTGCCTTGAAAGATAGTCTTTATCATCTCGCACTTCCTTCGATTACCCTTGGCTTTTTATTAAGTGGTATATTCAGCCGCTCATTAAGAGTAAATTTGGATAAGACATTAAAAAGTGATTATGTAAATGCTGCTATGTGTAGAGGAATATCGAGGAAAAAAATATTTTTAAACCATGCATTGCCTAATGCTCTATTGCCAATTGTCACTATTTCTGGCTTGACTATGGCCTCTTTAGCAGGAGGTGCTCTGTTGTTCGAGGTGACTTTTTCATGGCCAGGTATAGCTTTAAGACTACATGAAGCAATTTCTCAAAGAGACTATACCTTGGTTCAAGGAATTGTAATTTTTACCTCTATGCTTATAGTCTCTCTAAATCTCTTCGTGGATATTTTAATCGCATATTTAGATCCACGAATAGAGTACTAATTTTCGGAAATTTCTTTTATCGTTTCAAGATCTAAAAGATGGAAATCAAGTCCCAAATCTCTTTGGTTTTTAATTACATTAGGGATCTTTTTGCCTTTAATATTTTTTAAAAATTCAACTATAAATTTAGTAGATAAATCTTGGACTAATTTTGGTTCTGAACCAATAAAAGATTCTCTTATTTTGAAGAGGTCATTATTTTCTTCATAGCTTTTATTAATTCTTATTGGGGAGAAATGGCTTGCTCCTTCAATAATTAGAAATCTATTTGATGGATTATTTAAAGCATAAAAAACTCTAAATTGTTCATTGATTAACGGTGTAATAAGATCATAAGTACCACCTATTAGAAGAGTCGGTGCTTTAATGCCTGTACTTTTTTCTTTTGGCCATACTAAACTTCCAAATGAATTAAAACCTACTATGGCACTGGCCTTATTAGTGTTATTTTTCTTAGGGAATGGTATTTCGCTCAACTGACATTGAAGTAATTTTGATAAATTTGTTACCGCAAAGTCTTTTAATGCCAAATCACATTTTTCCTCTAGTTGATCAGTAGGTTTCTTGCCTTCATATAAAAGTGCTATTAAAGCACCAAGTGAATGCCCCATTAAAATATAAGAATTATTAGGTAAACCAAATTCTCCATTTTCATGAGCTTTCAATACAGCATCTAAATCTTTAATTCTATATAAGAAAAAGTCTGCACTTCCTGGCATTGTTTCCTTACCATCGAGTACTTCTATTAATGATTCTAAATTACTCCCTCTATGATCTATAAATAATATTGGCCAGCCTCTTCTAGCCAATTCATTACCTATCCATTTGAAATTATTAACTTCACCTCCAAGTCCTGGCATAAATATTATCAATTCTTTATCAACATTTGTTTTAATGCTTTGCCATATTTCAATTTCAAAAGGTTTCACTCGGTGAGGAGCATAAATTTTTCTATCAATTTTTATTAGATCTTTAGTTGATTTTTTTTCAGTATTTTTAAATGCATTTTGTTTAGTTCTTTCAAGTTTATTTAACTTTGACAACAGTTTTTGTTGTATTGATAATTCATTTTTCCAAGATGAAATTATTAAAATTAGATTATCAA
>CACGHD010000052.1 GCA_902572825.1 uncultured Prochlorococcus sp.
TGGGCTTCTCAGCTCAAGGGTGAAATCCCCTCATTGGCCTAAGTTTTCGCAGATATTACTTCCCCAAGTTGTAACATTTGTTCTTTCACAATATGTTTTTTTTACATAAGTAATTAAATCTGTAAAGAACATGTAAAAACAATAGCGATAAGCAATATGCTCAATTTGCTGTTTACTTAAATCAAGTGTTACAAACTTACGGAAAATCTGATGTCACCTATGACTGGTATGCAGGGAATTCTGGTGTTGTTGGCCGTTCAGGTAAATTCATAGCTGCTCATGCAGCCCATGCAGGCTTAATGATGTTCTGGGCAGGAGCTTTTGGATTATTTGAATTGGCCCGTTACGACGCCAGCATTCCAATGGGTGCACAGAAAGCAATTGTTTTGCCTCACCTAGCGGGTATTGGAATTGGTGGCATTGAAAATGGTGTTATTACAGAACCATATGGAATTGTTGTAATTTGCACATTACATCTAATTTTCTCAGCTGTATTGGGTGCAGGGGGATTATTACATTCCAACAAATTTGCAGGTGATCTTGGAGACTACCCAGAAAATAGTAAGCCACAAAAATTTGATTTCGAATGGGATGATCCAGATAAATTAACTTTTATTCTTGGCCATCATCTTATTTTTCTTGGGCTTGGAGCAATTATGTTTGTTGAATGGGCTCGTATTCATGGAATTTACGACCCAGCAATAGGATCTACAAGACAAGTTATTTACAATTTAGACATCGCCGCTATCTGGAATCATCAATTTGATTTCTTAAAAATTGATAGTCTGGAAGACGTTATGGGAGGACATGCTTTCCTAGCTTTCCTAGAAATAATTGGAGGTGTTTTCCATATTTGTACTAAACAATTTGGAGAATATACAGAATTTAAAGGAAAAGGTTTACTTGGCGCTGAGGCGATTTTGTCATACTCAGTTGTTGGTGTTTCTTATATGGCTTTTGTTGCTGCTTTTTGGTGTGCTTCAAACACAACTATATATCCAGTTGATCTATATGGAGAACCCTTAAAGCTTCAATTTGAATTCGCCCCTTATTTTACTGATACAGTAGATTTAGGTTCAGGAGCTTATAGCTCAAGAGCTTGGCTTGCTAATACTCATTTTTATTTGGGTTTCTTTTTCTTACAGGGTCATCTTTGGCACGCATTAAGAGCAATGGGATTTGACTTTAAGAAAATTGGTCAAGCTTTTGACAATATTGAAAATACAAAAATTACTCAAAACTAGTTTAATCAAATAAAAAAACCTCTCCTATAACGGGGAGGTTTTTTTTGTAGAATTATTCAACTTATTTAAAAAATTAATGGATAATCTAAAAGAAATTAATTGCAAGGAGATTTTTAAAAAGGCTTATGAAAATCGTTACACCTGGAAGAATGATTTTCATGGTTATCAAGGTAAATTTATTTTCTTTACTAACAATAATATTCATAAAGGTGACTTCGTCTTAGGTAAAGACTTTAAACCAAATATTCAAAAAATAGAAGATGAGAATGTTATTAAAAATATTTCCTCTCAGTTATTTGAAGTTTGTATACATAGGGTAAAAAGAGATTTTGAATCAGTGCACTCAGAAAATAATTTTAATTTTCTTAAAAATTCTGAAAGTGGAATTGAAATGAGTGTTTCAGGTAAGAATCACGGAGATAAATATAGAGTAAAAAATAACTGTATTAATATGGTCTACAGAAAAATTCATGGAACTATAATAGAAATTTTTGTTGAAGAATTTTTAGATACAGGCATCGGATCACTTAGTAAAAAATACAGTAGTCAACAAATTGATCCAGATACACTTGAGACAAATTCTCAAAAATTGGAATACGAAGATGAATTTCTAAATATGGGTAAAGACGATTATTGGGTATTAAATTCGAGGACAATAAAATACTTAAACCAAAATCAGGAAGAAGAAATACAAAAGTTTGTTTTCGAGGATCTATGCTTATTGAATTAGTTTTTTATTCAACTAATCTAAACCCTTTATCAAGTAGTTTTTGATATAGGAGTCTTGCTCTAAAAGCTAGTATTTGCTCTTCATTTTCATTACTAATAACATGAAAATAATTATTATCTAATTTATTTTTGCTAAAGCATACATTTGCTTCTCCTAATCTTAAAGTCCAGTTTTCTTCTTTGGCTAAATGTTGATTAGGTCCAAGATCCCAAGGACATTTTTCAGGATATTTTTCCCTTTTAGAACCCATATGATTAATTTTAACTACCCAATATTAGTAAAAATTTAAAAGTATGGCTATGAAAATTAGTTGCTAACTTTTTAATGTAGTTTGTTTAATGCAATGCAAAAAAATTACTCTTTGATCGCGATTAAACAATAAAATGGATCTTTATTTAAAAAATTAAAGATATTAAGTGATGGTTTAGTAAATTTTTTGATTATTTTTGGCTCATTAAATCCGTTTGAGATTAATACTTTTCTTACATATTTGATCCGTTCTTCTTCAGTAGAGGAAGTCCATATCTTAGGAGCTTTGTGCCAAAATGCCCTGTTTGAAAAAGCAATAATAATCTTGCCCTTTCTACTCAATATTCTTGAAATTTCTTTGGTTAAATTCTCTGGATATTGTAGATATTGCCATGCGGCCACCATCAAGCAATAATCAACGCTTTCTTTATCTAAAGGAATTTGTTGACTTAAATTAAAATTTTGTATCCAAAAAGAATCAAAAATTTTGTTTTTTTCTAGTTCTTGTTTATTTAAACCATGTCCAATAACTTTTTTATATTTTTTTCCTTTAGGTAAATAACTATCCCAACTTGACATTAAATCAAGGACGGTTGAATAACTATCAATTTCCTTTTCATATAAATCAGATAGATTTTGCCTG
>CACGHD010000053.1 GCA_902572825.1 uncultured Prochlorococcus sp.
TTTAGAAAAATTAAATGATTTCAAAGATAACGATACAGTTAACCTTGACTCACTAGTTAAGAAGGGATTAATATTCAAACCAAAATTTCCTTTAAAAATCCTTGGTAATGGAAAAATTAATGTAAAGCTAAAAGTCCAAGCTCATGCATTTACAAAAGTTGCAAAACAAAAAATTGAGGATGCAGGTGGGACATGCGAGCTTATAAATAATAAATAAATTTATTAAAAATTTAGGTAAGCTTCAAAATGTTTGTCAACAAAAGTAGAAATCCTAGCGCTTCTGAAATTCTTTCCCAATTATTTTTAAATAAAGAGCTAAGGAGTAGAATTTTAACAACTTTAGGTCTTCTCCTTTTGGTAAGACTTGGTATATATATCCCCATGCCAGGTATTGATAGGGTTGCTTTTAAAAGTTTTATAGATCAAGGTGGTCAATTAATAGGTTTTTTAGATATTTTTACTGGAGGAGGCATTTCAACCTTAGGAATATTCGCACTAGGCATACTTCCTTTCATCAATGCGTCAATTATAATTCAGCTTCTCACAGCTTCGTTGCCTGTTCTTGAAGATTTACAAAAAAATGAAGGAGAAGCGGGAAGAAGAAAAATTGCTCAAATAACAAGATATGTTTCGTTGGGATGGGGGTTTTTGCAAAGTATAATTTTTTCCTTAATTCTTAGACAATATGCTATTCAGGGGATCAGTGAAACTACATTCGTCTTACAAACTTCTATTGCCTTAGTTACTGGTTCCATGTTAGTTATGTGGTTTAGTGAAATTATTACGGAGAAAGGGATTGGTCAAGGAGCTTCACTGGTAATTTTTTTGAATATTGTCTCAACTTTACCTAAGGCTCTAAGTTCAACCATTGAAAAAGCTCAAACTGGCGATAGAGGAGATGTTTTAGGTATAGCAGTTTTACTTGGAGTATTTTTACTGACAATTGTTGGGATTATTTTTGTCCAAGAGGGAGCAAGACGCATTCCTATTGTTAGTGCAAAAAGGCAGATAGGAAGTTCAACACTACTTCCTACAAGGCAAAGTTATTTACCTTTGAAATTAAATGCAGGAGGAGTCATGCCTATCATATTTGCATCTGCTTTAATCTTTTTACCTATAACTATTGCAAATGTTACTGGTAATCCAGTCCTAATCAAGTTAGCCAGTAGTTTGAATCCTGGATCTTCTAATCCATGGCCATATGCTCTGACATTCTTCTCATTGATTTTGGGGTTCTCTTATTTTTATGCATCTCTTACTATCAATCCAGTTGATGTAGCTTCAAATTTAAAGAAAGGAGGAGTAGCGATACCAGGAGTTAGACCAGGAACTAATACTGCAAACTACTTATCAGGTATACAAAATAGGTTGACTTTATTGGGGGGATTATTTCTAGGTTCAGTCGCTATAATCCCAGCTGCAGTAGAAAGAGCTACAAATGTTCAAACCTTTCAAGGTTTAGGAGCGACATCATTACTTATTCTTGTGGGTGTTGCTATAGATACTGCTAAGCAAATTAAAACTTATGTTATTTCACAAAGGTATGAGGGACTAATCAACAATTAATGAAGAAACATTTACTATTTTTAGGGGCTCCTGGAGCAGGGAAAGGGACTCAAGCGGAATTGCTAAGTCAAACTTATTCTTACTTACACCTTTCTACTGGTGAATTATTAAGAAAAGAAATCGAAATGAATACTACCCTGGGTATTCAGGTAAAGGATATTATGAATCGAGGAGAACTTGTTAGTGATGAACTTGTATTAAAGATCGTTAGACAAAATTTAGTCAAGGATAATAGTGGTTGGATTCTAGATGGTTACCCAAGAAATTTATCTCAAGCAAATTCATTGAATGAAGTCTTGAATGAAATAAATCAACCTTTGGAATTAGTTTTTTATTTAGATATTCCAGAAGAAGTACTAATTAAGCGTTTGCTTTTAAGAGGGAGAAAAGATGATACGGAAGAGACAATTAGAACAAGAGTTGATATTTATAAAAAAACTACAGAACCATTAATTCAATATTTTAAGGATCTCTCATTGTTAGAATATATTGATGCTGATAGAGATTTAAAAACTGTTTCCTCTGATATCAAACAAAAAATGGCTTGATGATGATGTAGAATATACTATTAACGTTTTATTTGTTAAACCCCTATGAAGGTCCGATCTTCAGTCAAAAAAATTAGTCCTGACGATCAGATCGTGAGGAGAAGAGGTAAAATCTATGTTATTAACAAGAAAAGACCTCGCAATAAACAGCGTCAGGGTTAAATTTTAACCCCAAATTCAAACTTTTACTTATTCAAAACACGTGGCCAGGATTGCAGGAATTGACATACCTCGCGAAAAGCGAGTTGAAATTGCACTTACATACGTCTATGGAATTGGTTTAACGCGATCTAAGCTAATTCTTGCTAATACGGGTGTAAACCCCGATACTCGTGTCAAAGACCTTTCAGATTCTGATGTGCAAAAACTAAGAGGTGCCACAGAAGAATTCACTTTAGAAGGGGATTTGAGAAGAAAAGAGGGAATGGCTTTAAAACGTCTACAAGATATAGGGTGTGTAAGAGGAAGAAGACATAGAATGAGTCTTCCAGTAAGGGGTCAAAGGACTAGAACCAATGCAAGAACAAGACGGGGTTCTAGGAAAACAGTTGCTGGAAGAAAAAAATAAGTAACTAAATCTATTTACAAATTGAAGTATTAACTTAAAAAATCATGCCAGCTACAGTAAAAAAAACAGGTTCAAAGAAATCTAAACGT
>CACGHD010000054.1 GCA_902572825.1 uncultured Prochlorococcus sp.
TGGATTACCAAAGTTATCAGAGGTTCAAAATGAAGAAGAAATTATAAAATGGAAAAAAAAACCACTCGAAATAGTATTAGAAAATGAATCTAATCTTGGAGAAGACAACTTAAAACTTTTTTTTAAAATAACGAAAAGTGCTGATTTATTAGTAGGGTGTTTTGATATGAAAGATGAATTTTTAGGAGAGTATAATTTGGGAAATATCTTCTGAAAGCAAAGCTATTCAAGAAATACTCCTTCTTCATTATCAATATTTTTTAAACGTAAACTAATACTTTCAATTTTACTAGTTGGCACTTTTTTACCACAAAAATCTGGTTGAATAGGCAATTCTCTATGACCTCTATCTACCATTACTAATAACATCACTCTTTGGGGTCTTCCCCATGAATATAGAGCATCCATTGCAGCTCTAATTGTTCTTCCTGTATAAATTACATCATCTATTAAAAGAATTTCTTGTTTCTCAATTGGAGTTGGAATATCTGTAGCTTGTATTAGGCGAGTTCCAACTCTATTTTGATCATCTCTATAAAAAGTTGGATCAATTGTTCCTTTTTTAACTCTTAAACCTGTCCTACAGAATAATTCCTTTTCTATTACTTCGGTCAGCTCAATTCCTCTCGTCGGAATACCAACCAAAAGAAGGTTATCCAGTTTTTTGACTTTTTCAATAATTTCGGAAGTTAAACGCGAAATAGTTTTTCTAAGATCAACTTCATTAAGTATTACGATCTTTTTTGTTTTCTTGGACATGATTTATCAATAAATAAAAGTCGTCTACAATTTTTTAAATTAGCAAAAGCTAACTATGTTAAATATAAATTGTTAAAGAGTAACGTTTGAAGCTAAATTTAAGGTTGGATCAGTTAAAAATGAATTTGATCTAAATATGTCAAAGATTAGCAGCAAAAATATAAAAAGATTAAGTGTTCCTCAGAGCCCTGTAGTTCTAGCAATACTAGATGGATGGGGATATCGAAAAGAAAAATCAAATAATGCTATAAATAGTGCCAACACGCCAATTATGGATTCATTGTGGCACGCTTATCCACACACCCTGATAAGTGCCAGTGGATCTGATGTAGGCCTCCCAGATGGTCAAATGGGTAATTCAGAGGTTGGGCACCTTACTATTGGTTCGGGAAGAATAATACAACAAGAACTTGTTAGGATCTCAAATATCGTAAAAAATAATCAATTAGGCCTGGTAAATGAGTTAAAGGAAATGGCTGATTCATTAAAGAAAAATAATTCTACTTTGCATATCACGGGTTTATGTTCGGATGGAGGAGTTCATAGTCATATCGACCATTTATTAGGTTTAATAAAATGGGCATCTGATAATGAAATCAAAAAAGTTGCAATCCATATTATTACCGATGGCAGAGATACACCTGCAAAAAGTGCCTCTAAATATCTAAATCAAATAGAATCATGTATAAAAAAATTTAATACAGGCGAAATAGCTTCCATATGTGGAAGGTACTGGATAATGGATAGAAATCTATTATGGGATAGGACACAGAAAGCATATTCTAATTTAACTGATCCAGATATTCCAATATCAAATATCTCTCCTCTAGATTATATAAAAAAAAGTTATGCCAAAAACATAACTGATGAATTTATAGAGCCCATACGAATGTCTGAAAACTATCTTAAAGATGGTGATAGTTTGATTTTCTTTAACTTTCGTCCAGACAGAGCAAGACAAATAGTCAATTCCCTTTCCAACAATAAATTCTCAGATTTTGAAAGAAAAAATTATCCAAATCTAGATTTTGTCACATTTACTCAATATGATCCGAACTTTCCCGTTAAAGTTGCATTTCCTCCTGAATCACTTAATAATTTTATAGGGCAAATAGTATCAGAAAACGGACTTAAACAATACAGAACAGCGGAAACTGAAAAATATCCTCACGTAACATACTTTTTCAATGGAGGAGTTGAAATTCCTTTACCTGGAGAAGAGAGGCATTTGATTCCATCTCCAAGAGTTGCAACTTATGATATGGAACCCGAAATGTCTGCGGAGGAATTAACTATTAGTTGCTCTAAAGCAATTAAAAGTGGGAATTATGCTTTTGTTGTAATTAATTTTGCCAACCCTGATATGGTTGGTCATACAGGTAACATGGATGCAACAGTTAAAGCTATAGAAAAAGTAGATAAATGCGTAGGTCAAATAGTTAATGCTACTGGAGAAATGGGTGGAAGCATTCTTATTACAGCCGATCATGGTAATGCTGAGGTAATGAAAGGAGCTGAAGGAGAACCATGGACAGCACATACAACAAATAAAGTTCCACTAATTTTGATTGAGGGTGAAAAAAGAAAAATACCAAATATGGGAAATGAAATTAATTTAAGAGATAATGCCGGCTTAGCAGATATTGCTCCCACTTTATTGGAATTATTAAATCTCCCAATACCAAGAGAAATGACAGGCAAATC
>CACGHD010000055.1 GCA_902572825.1 uncultured Prochlorococcus sp.
TTATTCCTAATACTATTTATAACGTCCCATTTTTTGGAGTAGATTTTGTTTCTCTACCTAATAGTTATTTATTAGTATTAGATTTTCAGCCCTCATTAAAAATACAAAATCAATACAATAATCAGTTATTAGAAAAACTTATCAAACTCAAAAATCATTGTCATTCATCACTCCCATTAGCTGAAGAAATGTCTGCGGATGTAGCTAAATTTTTTTCTCCAGGAGCAATATGGTCAAAATTACCTAAAGAAGAAAGAAGTGATTTTTTAATTGCTAATCGGCTTTACACCTCATTTAAGGAATATCTTGATTTGTATTTGGAAATTCTTTTCGAAAGCAAAGAAGTCAATATTGAACTGCAAAAAGAATTAATAAAGGGTCAAAATAATTATTTGAACTATAGAAGAGATAACGATCCAGCGAGGCCAATGTTATCCAGTTTGTTTGGTAAAGAATTTACTGAATCTTTAATTAAAGAAGTTTTATTTACTACTTAAAAGTCTTATAATTTATTGAAATTTGAAATCATATGAAAAAAATTTCTGTTCTTTTTGTATGTTTGGGAAATATTTGTAGGTCTCCTGCAGCAGAAGCTATCTTTATAAGTCTAATTGAAAAGAAAGGCTTAACCGATGGCTTTATTGTAGATTCTGCTGGAACTGGGAGTTGGCATATTGGAAAAAAAGCTGACTCTAGGATGAGAATTGCGGCAGAAAGAAGAGATATAAATATCCAAAGCAGGGCTCGTCAAATCACCAACAAAGATTTTGACGAATTTAACTACATTCTTGCAATGGACGATTCAAATTTTAGAAATATTCAAGATCTTAAAAATAGAACAGCTTCAGCTGGTTTTGCATCAATTAAAAAAATACAAGATTTTAGATCGGTTTTTAATGAGCAAGAAGTTCCTGACCCATATTTTGGAGGTGATGAGGGCTTCGATTATGTTCTTGATATTTTAGAAGACTCTGTAAACGGTTTTTTGGAAACTATTTCTTGAATTTATTTGATCTCAGTCTCTTTAGGAATCTTGTCATTATAAAGATCAATAATTTTATCCACCACCTCATTAATTGCGTATCCATCCGTAATAATTTCTATTGCGTCATTCGCTTTTATTAGAGGTGAAATTTCTCTATTGGAATCTTCAAAATCTCTTTTCTTTATAAGTTCTTTTAATGTATTAAGGTCTATTTCTTGTAAGTCTTTACTATTTTTATCAGCTTTTCTTCTTTTTGCTCTTTCATCAATGCTAGCAGTTAAAAATATTTTAAGTTCTGCATGAGGAAAAACAGTAGTTCCTATATCTCTTCCCTCAGCTACGAGTCCGCCTGATTCTCCAATTTTTCTTTGTTCTTCTACTAAGAATTTTCTTACTTCTTTTACTGAGGAAATTTTAGAAACTATGGAACTTATCTTTTGCGACCTAATTTCTTTAGTAACACAGTAGTTATTAACATAAATATCCTGATGTGAATTTGTATTTGACTTGAAAACAATAGATATATCATTAAGAATATTCTGTAATTTTTTTTCTTTTTTATAATCAATATTTTCTTTAAGTATAAGCCAACTCAATGCCCTATACATTGCGCCAGTATCTAAATATAGAAGTTTAAGTTTCTTCGCTATTAACTTTGTTACAGTACTTTTACCTGACCCTGCAGGACCATCAATTGCGATAATCGGCCTTCTTTTCATTAGGAAAACGTGATCAATTAATCTTGTCTCTCCACATCTTATCGCACCAGCCAGTAACGAAATATTATCCTCATTTCTAGCTTCTTGGAGTGTATGAGGGTTTAAGTGTTCTAAATATTCGATTGAAATTTTTTTTGCTGATAACTTTTTAATTATTTCGTTTAAATTGATATTTTTTTCTTGTTGAAAATTTTTTTTTGTTTCTAATAACTCACTTGAAAAAAACCTAATCAATTTCCTTTCGTTTTTTGATAAATGTACATTACGTGAACTTAAAGGAATTCCATCAAAATCTCTTTGTGTAGGAATGGATTTAATAGCAACATTTAATTTCTCTTTTAGGACAAGATTTTTTAAAATTAAAAGTTGTTGCCAATCTTTTTCTCCTAAGTAAAGATTTTTAGGCTTGATGAGATTAAGTAATCTATAAACTACTGTACATACGCCATCAAAATGTCCAATTCTATTTAATCCACATAATGCAGAAGATAATTCTATTGGAGCTTTTAGGAATTTAATATTTTTATTATTTGGTGGATATATATCTTTATTACTTGGGATGAAGATAGCATCCGCGCCATTTGAAAAGGAGATTTTTATATCATTATCAATTGTTTTAGGGTAATTCTCTAAGTCTAACTTGTTATCGAATTGAAGTGGATTAATAAAAATACTTACTAAATTA
>CACGHD010000056.1 GCA_902572825.1 uncultured Prochlorococcus sp.
ATGTTTTTAAAGGATTAGATAAAAATTAGATAATTTCTTTAATTTCAGAACCTGAAAAAGAATCTGAATTATGAAGAGCTTTTGTCAATAATTCGTCTTTATCAGATTGTGCTAAAGCTAAATCAAACCAGAAAGTTGTTCCTACTCCTAATTCACTAGCCATACGAATCTCACCACCATGTTTTTCAATTATTCCCCTCACTATAGATAAACCTAAACCGGTACCTTGCTCAGTATGGACGGAATTCTCTACTCTATAAAAACGATCAAATATCTTTTCTTGATCAGCCTGAGATATTCCTGAACCAGTATCAGCAATTTCAATTCTCACTTTTGGTAGTGGTGAAACTAATTCACATTGTGGAGCGGCATCATTTTTAATATTTGGAGGGAAGGCAGGACAGGAATCTGGCCAAGTATAAGCTCTTATAATTAGGGAGCTATTTTTTGGACTAAATTTCAAACCATTACCCAGCAAATTATCAAAAACCTGTAATAGTAAATCAAAATTCCCAAGAATTGGTGGAATAGTTTCCTCTATTTCATGAGCTAATGAAACATTTTTTTCTATAGCATTAAGTCTATAATTTCTAAGGGTTTGTTCTATTGCTGGTTTTATGTCTATTTGCTCAAGCTGAACAATTTTCCCAGACTCCAATCTTGATAAATCTAATACATCATTTACAAGTCTTGTTAACCTATCAGTCTCTGAATTCGCAATTCCTAAAAATTCTATTTGTTCTTCATCAGAAAGCTGATCTTTTAAATCATGTAAGGTCTCTACATAACTTTTGATATTAAAAAGTGGCGTCCTTAATTCGTGAGAAACATTACTAATAAATCTATTTTGAGCAGCGTTAAGTTCAACTTCTCTAGTTAAATCCTGTATAGTTACAGCAATTCCTTTTAATTCAACTTTATTTGTATCTAAAACTGATTGCAAGACAATTCTTAAGGTTCTTGCTGGTTCTCCTAAACTGAATCTTAAATCGTCCTTTTCCTTTTCCCTTTTTAAAATAGACTCTATATTAGTGTGTAAGTCATTAGATAAAATCTCGGGGATTTCATTTAAAAAATATTTACCCTCTAATAATCTTCCTTCCCAGCGAAATAATCTCTTTGCTGTTGGATTAGTAAGTACAATCTTGCCTTGTGAGTCCAATAAAATGGCACCATCGGCCATTGTCGCAATTAGCGATTGCTGTTTTATTTGTGCCGCTTTTAGTTCTTCTATATTAGCTTCATCATAATTTTCTAACTGTGTGGCCATTCGGTTAAATCCATTTAAGAGTTCTCCTAGATCACCTGTCATAGGTAGAGAAATTCTGGATTTGAAATTTCCTCTTGAGATTTCTCTAACACCTCTTACTAACTCTCTGACCGGTCTAGTAATTGTTAAAGCATTAAATACAGCTCCAAGTATGACTAAAACCCAAATGGAGATAAAAACAGCAATGGTTACTTCTCTAGTTAAAGCAGCACTGGCTAGTGCTTTTTTGTTAGGGGTGACTCCCAAAGCTAAAGTTCCAAGATATTTGCCCTTCCACAACATTGGGACAAATACATCTGTTACTTGACCTTGAGGAGTAGCATGCTGTCTAACCAAAGGGAATTGTGGTCTCTTCTTTAATTCTGAGGGCAACTTTAGTCTTCGAGTGAGCTGAAACTGACTGTCTGAGCTTGTTGGTGTTGCACTGATCGGTATCCCAAGTTGAACAATATCTTCAGCATCAGTAAAGAATATATAGCGCAGGTTTCGACTTGACCTCCAAAACTTTTCAGCTACATTTGAAATTTCTTTTTTTTGGTTATTAGCAACTAATTCTGTAACATTCCCAGATAATAATAAGCCAAGATCTCGGGCATATCTAGTATCATTCATTCCAGCATCTCTTTGAATACTATTTAAAGCAAAAAAAGTTATTCCTGTCATTAGGAGGCTCACGACAAGTGTTGCTATAGCTAACAACTTTGTTCTTAAACTAAACCCACTCCACCAAGCAAGGATTCCATTAATCCAATAGTTATTATTCATACCTTCGTTATCAGTGATGTTATATTTTCTATTTTCTTGATTATTGGTATCTACCATAAGCTTAATTCTCCTTGGAAAAGTTTTTCCTAACTTGATGACCTATGTCATTTCTGAAGTAAATACCCTCAAAATGAATTTCTTTTAAATTTTTGTATGCTCTTTCAAAAACCATATCAAAATCTTTATCTTGACAGACAATACTTAAGACTCTTCCTCCATTAGTTAATAATTTTCCATTTGCACTTAAAGAAGTACCTGAGTCGAAAATTTGACAGTCATTTGAGTCAATCTTACCTATTTTTATT